>CAZMCT010000080.1:0-19356 GCA_964564785.1 uncultured Planctomycetales bacterium | reverse complement strand
TGACCGTCTCGGCCTCGCGGACCTCCTCTTCGACGGAGCGGAGGCCGATGCGCTGTTCCGCGAGACGGCGGACCTGCTCGGGCGAGGGGGGTTCGACGGCCGGGCCGGCTTCCGGCTCGGCGGTCGCCGCGGGGCGATCGGCGGCGATCTCGGCCATCAGGCGCAGGCCGTCGAAGGCATCGCCGGCGTAATAGAGCGGGCCGCGATAGACGGGGCGAAGATCCTGTTCGACGTAGCGGCGCGTAAGCGCGGCCCCGCCGAGAATGACGGGTACGGTGATGCCGTGCTGATTGAGAACCTCGAGGTCCTCGCGCATGACGACCGTGCTCTTGACCAACAGGCCGGAGAGGCCGATGGCGTCGGCCTGGTGCTCGCGCCAGGCGGCGATGATGTTGCTGACCGGCTGCTTGATGCCGAGGTTGTAAACCGTGTAGCCGTTGTTGGTGAGGATGATGTCGACCAGGTTCTTGCCGATGTCGTGCACATCACCGCGGACGGTGGCCAAGACGATCTTGCCGCGCGACTGGTCCGCGGTCCGCTCCATGTGGGGTTCGAGGTAGGCGACCGCGGCCTTCATGGTCTCGGCGCTGCGGAGCACGAACGGAAGCTGCATCTGGCCGCTGCCGAACAGCTCGCCGACGACCTTCATGCCGTCGAGCAGGAATTCGTTGATGATGAACAGCGGCTGGTATTTGCGGAGGGCCTCGTCGAGGTCGGCCTCGAGGCCGGGCTTCTGGCCGTCGATGATCCGCTGGCGGAGCCGCTGCTCGATGGGCAGATCGGCGATGCGGGTCTGCGCCGCGACCGTCTCGCCGGGCGAGAACAGCGCGATGAAGCGCTCGAGCGGGTCGCCCGCCGTGCGCCGATCGTAGATCAGGTCCAGCGCCGCCTGCCAGCGCTCGTCGCTGATCTGTCCGCGGGGCAGGATCTTCCCCGCGTGGACGATCGCGGCCGTCAGCCCGCGGCGGCAGGCCTCGGCCAGGAACGCGGAGTTGAGCACCACCCGGGCGGCGGGTTGCAGCCCGAAGCTCACATTCGAGATGCCGAGGCTGTACTGGCAATTCGGGAAGCGGGCCCGCAGTCGCTCGATGCCCTCGAGCGTCTCCAAAGCCAGACGGCGGTCCTCCGGGTTGCCGGTCGTGATCGGGAACGTCAGGCAGTCGAAGAAAATGTCCTCTTCCGCAATGCCGCACTCGCCCGTCAGCAGCGCGTGCAGGCGCTCGGCGACTTGCACCTTGCGCTCGGCTGTCTTGGCCATCGCCTCGCGCGGATCCTCGTCGATCGTCAGGGCGACCACCGCCGCCCCGTACTGCCGCAGCAGGCGCCCGACACGCCGCACGCGGCCCTCGCCGTCCTCGAGATTCACCGAGTTGACGATGCACTTGCCGCCGATGAGCTTGAGTCCGGCCTCGAGCACGTCGGGCTGGGTGCTGTCGAGCATCAGCGGGGCGTTCACGTCGCTCCCGAAGCGCTCGATCACGCATCGCATGTCGGCCACACCGTCGCGGCCGACATAGTCGACGCACACATCGAGCACGTGGGCGCCCTCGCGGAGCTGCTCCTCGGCCATGGCGACCATGCCGTCGACGTCGCCCGCCTCGACCAGCTTCTTGAACTGCTTCGAGCCGTTGGTGTTGCAGCGCTCGCCGATGATCAGAAAGCTCGTCTCCTGCCGCATGGGCACCGCGGAGTAGAGGCTGGTGACCGCGGGTTCGTACTGGGCGGCGCGCGGCCGCGGCTCGACCCCGTGCAGCGCCTCGACCACCGCCGCCAGGTGCGCGGGCGTGGTGCCGCAGCAGCCGCCGACGATGTTCACGCCGTCCGTGGTGACGAACTCGCGCAGCCAGCGGGCCAGCTCGACCGGCGTGAGCGGGAAGTGCGGCCGCCCGCCCACGACCTGCGGCAGGCCCGCGTTCGGCAGCACGCTGAGCCGGCGGGTGCAATGGCGGGCCAGGTAGCGGACGTGCTCGCTCATCTCCTGCGGGCCCGTCGCGCAGTTGAGTCCGATCACGTCGACCTCGGGATAGGCCTGGAGCGCGGCCACCGCGGCGGCAATGTCGGTGCCCATGAGCATCGTGCCGGTGGTTTCCATGGTGACCTGGGCCATGAGCGGCGTGCGGCGGCCGCAGGCGTCGAACGCCCGGCGGGCCGCCTCGATCGCGACCTTGGTCTGGAGAATGTCCTGGCACGTCTCGATGAGCACGACGTCGACGCCGCCGTCGAGCAGGCCGCGGATCTGCTCCAGGTAGCTGGCCAGCAGCTCGTCGTAGCCGATCTGGCGGAGCGAGATGAGTTTCGTGCCGGGGCCGACCGAGCCGGCGACGTACCGGGGCCGGCTCGGGTGGCTGAAGGCGGCGGCCGCGCGGCGGGCGATCTGCGCGGCCGCGACATTGATCTCGTACGTGCGGTCCTGAAGCCCGAATTCGCCCAGAACGACGCGGTTGGCCCCGAAGGTGTTCGTTTCGACCGCGTCGCAGCCGACCTCGAGGAACGCGCGGTGAATCTGCTCGACCGCGTCGGGGCGGGTGAGGTTGAGGATCTCGGAGCAGTTCTCGTGGCCGTCGTAATCGCGCAGCGGCAACTCGAGCGCGTGCAGGCTGGTGCCCATCGCGCCGTCGAAGATCAGCACGCGGCGGTCGAGCTCCTGGAGGAACGCGGCGAACGGCTCAGCCATCGGCTACCTCGCTCTCGCGAACGGGGGCGGTCCGTCGGGGGGGACGCTGTGCGCCGCCGGCCGGACCCTGATACGCCCTTGCCAGCGCCAACTCGCCGGTTATTATAGATCGATTGCGAAGCAACCGGGTGGTGGACCGCGACGAGGTGGAACCCGTGGTGACGATGCAGGAGCCGATCGAACTGGCCGGGTTTTTCGAGCTGCCGGAGCTGAACGCGGAGTTGTTCGAGCGCTACGCCGACGCGGCCCACGCGTCGGCGGCGGCTTTCGAGCGGCTCCAGACGCTGGTGCGTGAACGGGAGCATGGCCGGTCAGATCCGCTGAAGGTGGCGCTGGCGTTGCTGATCGTGGGTCGCTTCGACGACGCGCTGCAATGG
Organism: uncultured Planctomycetales bacterium; assembly: GCA_964564785.1. Lineage (GTDB taxonomy): Bacteria > Planctomycetota > Phycisphaerae > UBA1845 > Fen-1342 > CAZMCT01. The sequence goes on along the minus strand of CAZMCT010000080.1, from coordinate 16,305 downwards.
TTCGAGCGGGCGCCGGCCGGCCGGCTGCGGCACTGGTACGCGGCACAGGCGGCGTTGGGCGCGGGCCGGCCGGAGCAGGCGATTGACGAGCTGGAGCAGGCCGCGCGGCACGGCTGGGACGCGCTCGAGGTCGACCTGAAGATCGCGGCCGTGCAGGTGCGGCGGGGCGACGCGGCGGCGGCGGAGAAACTGCTGGCCAAGCACGCTCAGGCCGGGCAGGACCGGGCGGAATGGTACTTCGTGCAGGGGCTGCTGGCGGACTGGCGGGGCGAGCGCGAGGCGGCCCTGACGGCGTTGGAGCGGTGCCTGACGCTGGACCCGGACCACCCCGAGGCGATGTTCCGGGCGGCGCGGCTCTACGACATGATCGGCGACGACGAGAAGGCCCTCGAGCTGTACGAACTGCTGGCCCTCCAGCCGCGGGCCCACGTGAATGCGCTGCTGAATGCGACCGTGTTGTACGAGGACGTGGGGCGCTATGACGAAGCCGCGGCTGCCCTGCGACGCGTGCTGCGGACGTATCCCAACCATACCCGGGCCCGGCTGTACCTCAAGGACGTCGAGAGCTGCCTCAAGATGGTGATCGACGAAAGCGGCGAGCAGAAGGTCGACGCCCGCGCCCGTCTGCTCGAGACGCCGATCAGCGAGTTCGAGCTCTCGGTGCGGGCCCGCAACTGCCTGAAGCGCATGAACATCCACACTCTGGGTGAGCTGATTCGGCTCACCGAGCCCGAGCTGCTGGCGTATAAGAACTTCGGCGAGACCTCGCTCAACGAGATCAAGGCGCTGCTGACCAAGAAGGGCCTGCGGCTGGGGCAGAGCTCGGAGGAGATCGAGCTCCAGTCGCTCGAGGTCGAGCCGCCGGCCCCCAAGCCGGCCGTGCCCCCGGGTCAGGAGGCCGTTCTCTCCAAACCGGTGTCCGAGCTCGAGCTCTCCGTGCGGGCCCGCCGCTGCCTCCAGCGACTCAACGTGCAGACGCTGGGCGACCTGATGCAATACTCCGAGGCCGACCTGCTGGCGACGCGAAACTTCGGCGTGACCTCGCTCAACGAGGTCAAGGGCCGCCTGGCCGATTTTGGCCTGGAGTTGATTCCCAAGAAGCCGGCCTGACCTGCAAGCGAGCAGCGACTGGGCGCGTTCCAATTCGACATCCTGGCTCGCTGCGGCCGGGCGCGGCGGGGGCGTCTGTGGACGCCGCACGGTCCGGTCGACACGCCGGCGTTCATGCCGGTGGGGACGAAGGGCGCGGTGCAAAGTCTGGCGCCGGCCCTGCTCGCCCAGACCGGTACGCAGATCGTGCTGGCCAACACGTACCACCTGATGTTGCGGCCGGGGGCCGAGGTGGTGGCGGGCCTGGGGGGCGTGCAGCGGTTCATGGGCTGGCCGGGGGCGGTGCTGACCGATTCGGGGGGGTTCCAGGTCTTTTCGCTGGCGGACTTGCGGCGGCTCGACGACGACGGGGTGGATTTCCGCTCGCACATTGACGGCGCGCTGGTGCGGCTGACGCCGGAGTCGGCGATCGCGATCCAGAATCAGCTCGGTGCGGACATCATCATGGCGCTGGACGACTGCCCGTCGTTGCCGGCCGAGCACGAGCGCGTGGCCGAGGCCGTGCGGCGGACGCTGGGCTGGGCGGCCCGCTGTCGCGCGGCTCATCGGCTGCCCGACGCGGCCCCGGATCAGGCGCTGTACGGGATCGTGCAGGGCGGGCTGGACCTGGGGCTGCGGCGCGCGTGCCTGACGGGGCTGGTGGAGCTCGGCTTCGACGGCTACGCGCTCGGCGGACTCTCGGTCGGTGAGCCGCCGCCCGCGATGCACGCCCTGCTCGAAGCGTTCGTATCCGAACTGCCGGACGATCGCCCGCGATACCTGATGGGCGTAGGAACGCCGCGCGACCTGGTGATCGCGGTCGCGGCCGGCGTGGACCAGTTCGACTGCGTGCTGCCGACACGGAACGGGCGGAAGGGCTACGCGTTCACCAGCGAAGGCACGCTGCGGTTGCGGAACGCGCAGCACCGGCTCGCGGGCGGGCCGCTCGATCCGGCGTGCCAATGCTACACGTGTCGGACGTTCTCACGCGGCTACCTGCGGCACCTGGTGCTCTCCGAAGAGGTGCTTGGAGGGGCGCTGGTCTCTCTGCATAATATCGCGTTTTATCAGTCCCTGATGGGTGCGATGCGCGCGGCGATCGCGGCCGGGGACTTCGAGCGGTGGCGGCGGGATTTCGAGGCCGGCCCGGCCGCCGGATCGACGGCCGACGAGAAGGACACGGAATGAGCGAGCTGGTCATGGTCCTGGCGCAGACGACGCAGCCGTCGGATCCGTACGCGTTCCTGCGGACATTCGTACCGCTGATCCTGGTGATCGTGGTGTTCATGTGGATCACGTCCCGCGGCCGAAGCAAGGAGCGGAAGCGGTTCGAGGAGATGCTGGCGTCGCTGAAGAAGGGCGACCGCGTGCAGACGATCGGCGGGATTCTCGGTGTGGTCGTCGACGCGCGCGACAACGAGGTCGTCGTGAAGGTGGACGAGAGCAACAACGTGAAAATCCGCTTTCACCGCAGCGCGATCAAGGAAGTGCAGCGCGAGCCAGAGGCGACATAGCCGCGGGGCGCCGTGCCGGCCGCCGCCTGCGGCCTGGCGCGGTCCGGTGGTCGCGCAGCCACGCGGTTCGTGGGGCGTTTGTGCGCGCGTGCACGCTGCGGCCTGGCGCGGTGAGGCGCGTGGCGCGGTCAGCAGGGCGGGTGGCAGCCGGCGTCCCCGGGGGTCAGGGGTTGGCAACAGCCTCGACGTTCGCCGGCAATCGGACGGTGAAGACCGTTCCGCCGCCGATTCGCGGGGCCACGCTGAGCGTACCGTGATGGGCGTCGACGATCCGCTGGGCGATGGCCAGGCCCAGCCCGGTGCCTTTGCCGCCGGTCTTGGTCGTGAAGAACGGCTCGAAGATGTGCGGCAGCACATCGGGCGGAATGCCCGCACCCGTGTCGGCCACCTCCACGCACAGCAGCGGCGTGCCGGTCTGCTCCAGCCCGCCCGGGCCCGCCACCTCACGCCGGATCGTCAGCCCGAGACACCCGCCGTGAGGCATGCTGTCGGCCGCATTGACCAGCAGGTTCACCAGCACCTGCTCGAGCAGCGGCGCATCCACGCACGCCTGGTCATCCTCCGTCTCCCGCTTCTGCTCCACCACGATTCCCTGTGACTCCAGTCGCGGGCCGAGCAGCGCGAGGGCGCCCGCGACCACGTCGCGGAGCTGGACCGGGGCCGGCCGAACGCCCTGCTCGCGGGCCAGCGTCAGGAGCCGCCGCACGATCAGCTCGATCCGCGCCAACCCGCCGTCGATCAGGTCGAGCATCTGCGTGGCCCGCGGCGGGTCCTCCAGCGAGCGCCGCAGGATCCGGGCGCAGTTCTGCACCCCGTCGAGCGGATTGTTGATCTCGTGCGCGACGCTGGCCGCGAACTCGCCCAGAAACGCGAGCCGCTCGCGCCGCCGCAGCTCGTCGTGCAGCCGCTCCTCTTCGCGGGCCGCGGCCGACAGCCGGGTCGCGAGCACGTTGACGGCCGCCGTCAGCTTGTACATGTCGTCGCCCGGGTGCACCTCGAGCGTGTGCGGCGGCCCGCCGCGCCCGATGTTGTCGGCCATACGCCGCAGACGCCCGATGCTGGCGTGCAGGTAGCGGCGCGCCACCCGGCCGCAGGCGTACGCCGCGAGGCTCGAGCCCGCCGTGGCGACGAGGATGGCGGGCCACGCCGCGGGCTGCACCAGCAGCGCCAGGCCGGCACTCACAAGGATGCCGGTCTGGAGCAGCAGCAGGAGCTTGTGACGAAAGCCGCGGAGCATCCTATGCTTACTTAACCGGGCCGGGCGGCAGTCACAAGCACGGCTCTGCGAGGCACATGATGGGCAGCCACGACGACGACGCGCCGCGGACACGCGCGGCCCCCAGCCCCGCGAACCGGCTGGGGCTCGATTATCGACAGCCGCCCCGGCCGAAGGTGGCCGTGCCACGGATCGACGTTCATACGCACGTGCATCAGGGGCCGACGGTGGGGGCGTTTTTCGAGGCGGCGACGCTGTACGGCGTCGAGCGGGTCGTGAGCATGACGCCGCTGGACGAGGTGGCGGCCCTGCGCGCCCAGTGGCCGGACAGACTGGCGTTCATCGCGATTCCGCGCTGGCGCGAGATGGCGTGCACGGCGGACTTCCAGCGGCAGTGGCTGGCGGACCTGGCGGCGTTCCGCGCGCTCGGGGCGCGGTGGATGAAGTTCTGGATGGCCCCGCCGATGCGCGGGCAGCACGGCGTGACGCTGCGGGACGCGTTCTTCGAGCCGCTGATCCGCAGCGGACTCGACCTGGGGTTGCATTTCATGGTGCACATCGGCGACCCGGACGAGTGGTTCGCCCCCGGGGCCCGCTACGCCGACGCGGCGAAGTTCGGCACGAAGCGGGCCCAGTACCCGCAGCTCGAGTGGCTGCTCGACACGGTCGCGCCGCGGCACGTCGTCGCGGCGCACCTGGGCGGCAGCCCCGAAGACCCGGCGTTTCTCCAGGAGTTGCTCGACCGGCACCCCAACCTGCTGCTCGACAGCAGCGCAACCAAATGGGTGGTGCGGGCGATCGCGCGGCACCCCGCGGCCATGCGCGAGTTTCTGCTCCGCAACCAGGACCGGGTGCTGTTCGGCAGCGACGTGGTGGTCGGAGAGAAGTTCGACTTCGAACACTACGCGAGCCGCTACTGGGTGCACCGGCAACTGTGGGAGACCGCCTACGACGGCGAGAGCCCGATCGAGGATCCCGACGCCGGTCCGGTGCCGCGGCTGCGCGGGCTGAATCTGCCGGGCGACGTGCTGGCCAGGCTTTATCGGGCCAACGCAGAACGGGTCGGGCTCTGCTAGCGGTCGGTGAGCCGCGGCTCCGATGCATGTGGTCCAACCGCTTGAGGGGTCGCGGCGCGGCGCTGGGCGGCCGGGTGGCCGGCGGTCTCGCCCACCTGGCGAGCGCAGGCGTGCCGGTACGACGCCGGTGGGCAGGTACGGATGCACGACGTGTCGGGCGGCAGGCTGGCACTCGGGAGCACGTCGCCGGCGGGCAGTCGCCACTCCTTTACCAGGCCGTTGAGAAAGGGGGCTGGCCCCGCGCCGAGCCACCATCGCGGTAGCGCCAACAGCTACTCCCGTGGTGCCGGTTCCCTTTCTCAGCCGGGCAGTTCGCGAATCTTGCCTCGCACGGGTATGACGATCGTCTCGCGCCCCGGCATCGTTGTGCGAAGTGTGACTGTCTGGCTGAGGTCGCCGACAGGTAGCTGGCGCAACCGGAAGGTGTACGTTCTGGTTTCCCAGAACGCCGTGCCCGGACCGAGCTCCCGCTCGCAACACTCCCGCGCCAACTCCAGTCCGCTGCTGCATTCTGCCGGACGCACGACGACGCGCGCTCTCATGACGAACGTGATTGTCACAGCGGTACGCGACGCTTGTTCCGGACGGAGGATTCCAAGGTTGATCTGCTCTGGGAACCAGGCGATTGCGGCGCCGTCGTCGCGCTCTTGCGGCGGGTTTGACCCGGGAGGCCCGATCCGCAAACACCAGCCCGTGAACTGGTGCGCAAGCTGCGCTTCAAGCTGTTGCGCTGTGACCCACCTGGCAGCACTGGCCGGTTCGATCCAGCAGACTTGGTCGGGGCCCTGCCCGGCGAGAACGAAGAAATGTCCGCGCGACTCCTCCGAACGGTCGATGTGCAAGACCCACAGGTCCGACCCATCGAGCTTGGCACCAATCTCCGAGATGGTCGCGTCGCGGTATCCCTCCACGGACAGTCCTCGCGCCAGAAACGCCTCCTTCAAATCGAGGAGGCTGCACGGCCGCTGGTGACACACGCCAATGCGCAATTCAGCCGCGAGCGAATCCACGGTTACTGGCAGCGCAAAATACCGGCCTACAAACAGCGCGGCGTTCAGCCCGCAACTGCTCAGCTTCTGCTGACCGAGTAGAGGAAGCGTCAGGGCGAGCATCCGCTCGTCACCGCCGCCGGAGGGCGACGCGCCCAGGCATATCAGCAGCACGAGTGGCCCAGCGCGTTTGCCTTTGCCCAGCACGATTGCGACCACGACGAGGGCACCGATTCCCAGAACAAGCACCACGAGTTCCGGAGCGCGGCTGCCCCGCGGCATGGGTTCGTCCGCCGGCGGCGGCGCGATGACCCGCGGGCCCCGATTCTCCCGATCTTCGCCGCGGCAGACACCGATATCGCGCTCGGGCCGCGAAGCTGGCTGGCTCTCGACTGCCGGCTGTTCTATCAAGGACTGGATCTTCGGGGTCAGCGCGGGCTTGCTGGTGGCCGGCTTGGGTGCCGGCGGGCGCGCGGCTGGAAGTTCTGCGCCCGGTCCCCCGGCGCTCGTATTGACCACGAGTTCCGCAGTCCGCCGGCGCGCAGCTACCTGAGGGCGCATCCCGGCCAACAAATCACCGATTTGTTGGTCGACAGCCGTCTCCAGTTGTTGGGCGGACGGCGCGATTTGGTAGAGTGTCCCCGTGATTCTGTCGTTTACCACCGTCCCGGGCGGCCACGGCGGGTCGAACACGTCATCCGTCCACGCGGGGTCGTTCGCCACGACCTCGCTTGCGTAGTAGCTGAAACGCTCGCGCGGGCAGCCATCGGGGGCGAACAGTTCCCGCACCGCTTGCACGGGGAGATAGAACCCAGGCGCCAGTGCCAGTAGCTCCTGCGCCGTCCAGCGCTCAGCCGTCACCCCGCTCGACAGGCGAAACTCGGCGCCGACGAGCGCATAAGCTCTAACCGGGTCGAAGATGAATATGCGCTGCTGTCCGTTGGGCTCCTCGACGCGCACCGCGACGCACTCATTTCCGCCAGCTTCCTCCGCCAGTACATCCACGCGGGGTGCATGCGCCTCGGCCAGCACGAGATAATCAGAGAAACGGACTCCGTCATCCCAGTTCGGGCTCGCGCCGAGCGCGGAGAACTGCCAGCCAGCCTGGAAGCCGGCGTTGTTCGCCACGTCGGGCGGTACACCCGCCGTTAGCTCACCTGTGAGGACGCTGGAAGCCGAATCCGCCACGCCAACGCGAGTTTCGAGGCGCTTGCTTGCCTGCCCATTGAAAGCAATCCGGGAACTGCCCTCTGCGAACGGTCCCAGGCCATCCACCCATGGCGTAATTCGCCGTTCGTAGTCGAGTCGCACTTTCCCCGGCTCGCCCGTCAGCCAAGCCTGTACGTCTGCCTCGCCGGCGTATGCCCACAGCCCCGTTTCGCTGTCCCACCGTTCCCAGTCGTGGTGGGCGCTGACTCTGAGGTTCAGAAGCAGGTCTTCCTGCGCGCGCACCGCGCTAGCGATCGTCCGTACATCCGGGAGGTTCGTCGCTGGATTCTGAGCGACGCCAAACGGCAACCCATACAGGAGCGCCGCCAGGGACGCTGCCGCGCGCACGGACCGCATGGCTTCTACCTCCAAAGCCCCAACCAGGATAAGACATGCACGCGGGAGCTGGCCGCATGTGTCAAGGTACCGGCTTTGGCGGCGTCACGATTCCCCCTCCACAGAGGTGGCTCCCCACGCCGCAATACGTCCTCGTTCCCGAGTGCTGCGCGCTGCCAAGTCCATCGCAAGTGCAGCCTGTCGGCTCCATGAGAATGTTGTAGTGCTGCACGCACGTCCCCGCTCGGTACTCGACGCACCAGCCATCCGTTTGGAGCAGGCACAGGTCGTCGGGATTTGAAGTCTGTGCGCAGGTAGCGTTCCCGCTCGGGCCCAAGCTTACGAAATAACATGCATTGCCGCCCCCAAGCGCTTCGCACTGTTGAGGGTACAACAGCGCCCAGCAGCGCTCGGTGCTTCCCGCTGGGGGCGTCCAACTGCACGTCTGCCCGCCGTGCTCCTCGCAACAGAAGTAGAGGACCTCGCTCCCCCACACGCTGGCGAGCTGGTCGTCGCTGGCCATGCTCATGCCAAGCCCGCGTTGTTCCACGCCGGCGACCAACATGAACATGGCGGAGATATTTATGAGCGTAGCCGACATGTGTTTGCCTCCCAAGTGACCAGTTGCCACGAAGCCCTTTCCCGGACCTCAATAGGAAACCAAGCCTGAACGACCTGTTCCATTATGCCCCCGCCTCGGGGGGGGGGGGGCAAGCTCCCCGGATGTTTTTTTCGGGCGGCGGTATAGGGGGGCGATTCCGTCATGGTGAGGCCGGGTTGTGGAAGTGAGCCATGAATCGGCTGCTGCGCACGGACGGGGAGAAGTACCTGCAACCGACGGGTTCGGAGGTGGAGCGGCCTGGTTCCGGATTCGGTGAACGACTTTCCAGAACGGGAGACTATCGTCCGTTCGGACATGCTGGTTCGCCAAAACCTGTAGGACCGATATTGGACAAAGGCCCTGTGCCAAAGGAATTAACGCCCGCCGGGCGTATGAAGCGCACCCCTTACCGTCCGCTTCGGGACCCCGCCCCACGCTACAATGCCCCCGCGGAGCCCACCATGCCCGATCCGTCTCGTGGTGAGGGCGAGTCGCCCCGCCGCTTGGCCCCATTGCTGGAAGCCGGGGCCGCCGGAACCGGTTCGCGGCCGGCCGGCCGGCCCAGTGCGATGCAACGGCGCCCGGCCGAGGGACGGCGTCTGGCTCAGCGGTCCGGTCGCGGGCTCGATACTCGGACGTCACCTCGCGTTCGAGCCCCGCCCAAAGTTGGGCCGGCGGCTGGGCGGGGTGCTGCGAGGAGGGGACTTTCCGGCGCTGTCGGGCCCGCGGGGGCGGTGAGCTGCGCGTCCGTCGGGCTGCTGGTGGGCTGTCATTCCGAGGGCGTTCGCTGCGGCGGCTGCTTGCGGAAACCGGCTTCGGGCACGGAAACGCCGACGCACGCAGTCTCCGGGATCCTCGCGCCCGGCGTCGCTTGAGTTGCCGCCGGCCCCGTGTGACAATGGCGCCCCGCGGCTGCGAAGCCGGTTCCCTGCGAGGATGAAACGTTTTTTCAACCCCCTGCCCAGGAGTTCGGAGCATGTCTCGCCCGCTGACGCTTGTGCTTTCTCTGCTGGTCGTGTCGGTCGTCGCGGCCCAGAGCCCCGTCCCGCCGCCCGCGCCCGCCGGCCGGGCGCTGGTGCTGGTCGACAAGTCCATGTATCCGGAACTCGAGGCCGGGTTGGCGCGCTACGCCGAGCACGTACTGAAGCTGCACCGCATCGCGGTGGTGCCGCGGCCGGATGCGTACATGGAGATGCAACCGCCGGCGATCCGCGAGATTCTCCGGCGGGAGTACGAGCAGCACGATCCCCCGCTGGTGGGGGCGATCTTGGTCGGCCCGCTGCCGCACGCGCTGAAAGGCGATCCAAAGGAAATCCTCATCCCCCTCACGCTGTTCTACGAGGACTTCGATGCCCGGTACACGGACGCCAACGGGGATGGCGTTTACCAGGACAGCGAGATCAGGAACGACCGGGTGAAGAACCCGACCGAGATCTGGACGAGCTGGTGGGTGCCGCCGGCCCCGGCCGACGACCGGGCGGCGCAGGTGAAGCACCTGAAGGTCTGGCTGGACAAGCTGGACCGCTACTATGGCGGCGAGATCGTGGGCCGCGACCAGATGCTGTGGATGGCGGGCAACGTGACCGGGGTGGAGATTTGTGAAGGCTGGACGGTGCTGTTCAAGGACACGATGAAGCCGCTGGCCCAGAAGCTGTACATCTGGAGCAAGGAGGGTCAGGACGAGGGCACGTTCCGGCCGAACAAGCGCAAGGAGGAATTCGGCCCGCGCGACTTCCTGACGGCGTTCACGCTCCAGCGCTGGCAGCACGCGCACATCATCGCGCACGGCAACCAGCGCGGCTGGTACTGGGACGCGGTGGGCGTGATCAGCGGGCTGGACGCGAAGGACAAGCCGGAAGCGTCGCTGAAAATGGACTTCAGCACGTTCCAGGGCACGGCCGCCAACATCGTTACCACCAGCGGGTGCAGCAACGGCAACTTCCGGGGCGACTACATCACGCCGGTGTACGAGCGGGCGCTGGGCAACAACCTGCTGTTCTCGCCCGACACGTGCACGATCGCGTATTACGGGGCCGCGTCGCCGCAGTCGACCAGCGGCTTCGCGGGCTATTGCACCGAGCTCATCGAGTCGCTGAAGCCCGACGGCTCGAGCTACCTGGGCGAGGGCTACAAGAACATGCGCAACAGCGACTACGCCTGGGGGCTGGAGCACTTCTTCTTCCGCGGCGGGGACGAGAAGATCCTGTGCGGCGATCCGTTCGCACGCTATCGCGACAGCGCGCCTCCGTCGGCCGAGGCGGTCAAAGCGTTGGAGGAGAAGATCAAAGCGGCGCAGTGGATGGTCGTGCCGCCGGGTTGAGCCCGAGAGTTGCGCGCGGCGCGCGGTCCGTCCGAGCCGCGAGCGTGCGGGAGCCGTCACGCGCCGTGCGATGGGAGTCCCCCTCCTCACTGTCGCGGTTCAGCTTCCGCATTTCGGATTCAGATGCGGTATGACTTCCCCTGCGCCACGCGGTCGAAGTAGCCTTCCCACTGGCCGGTCGCCCGGCGGTACGCCAGCCGATCGTCGCCGCGCTTGATGAACTCCCGAATCTCGGCTTCGCGGGCCGCCACCCGCGCGTTGAGCCGCGCAACCCGCTCCGGCAGCATGCCCGGCTGGGCCGCACCCGCCCGCAGCAGCGCGAACAGGTCCTCCAGGTCGGCCGGCCGCCGCGGCAGCAAGCTGTGGTACACGCCGACCTCCTCCGCGGAGTGCGCGTCCGAGTTGCACAGCAGCACACCGCCCAGCGCCCGGTGCAGCTCACGGATGGCCGGCTCGTCGTCGGCCCCGATGTTCGCGCTGTGCAGCTCGATCGCATCCGGCGGCCGCTCGAAGATGAACGGGGCGACCTGCGCCCGGAAGCGGAACGGGTGGGCGAGAACCAGAAAGCCTCCGCGCTCGCGCACGAAGGCGTGCAGGTCGGGATAGGTCCAATCCAGCGCTTCGAGCTTCGGTTCCTCGAGCCCGAGCACCAGCAGATCCTCGCCGCCCAGCGTCAGCTCGATGCCCGGCCAGATAGCCAGCGGGGCGAACTGCGCGGCCAGCTCGGCGCGGCGTGCTGGCGGGACCAGCCGGCCGTGGTTGGTCAGCGCCACGCCGTCGAGGCCGGCGTCCTGCGCGGCGCGGAGCATTTGCTCGGCCGGGGTGACGGCGCAGGCGGACCACTCGGCGGCATGGACGTGAAGATCGACGCGCACGGGTCGAATCCCAATTCTTGCGGCCGACAGTGTAATGGGCACCGCAACACGTTTTTAGCGCTTCCCGAACATGATGCCCCGCTATAATCTCCCGGCTCGGCTGCGTGGGCCAGAGTCTCAAATTCAGATTCGGGGAGCGCGCATGAGTTCCGACGGACTGAGTCGTCGCGAGCTGATCGAATTGGGTCTGCTGGGGGGTCTGGCGGGGCTGTCCGGGCTCGGCGGGCGCGCGGCCCTGGGCGGCGACGCGCGCGCAGCCGCCGGGCCGGTCGCGTTACCCCCCGCCACCGGCCGGCCGCGGAACATCATCTTCATGATTTCGGACGGCATGAGCATGGGAGTGCCCTCGCTCGCCGAACCGTTCTCGCAGGTCACCCGCGGGCGAGGGACGGCCTGGTGGCGTTTGCTGCAAACGCCGGGTGCGATCCATGGGGTGTTCGAGACCGCATCGCTGACGTCGCTGGTGACGGACTCGGCCGCGGCTTCCACGGCGCTGGCCAGCGGATCGCGCGTAATCAACGGCAGTCTGAACGTCCTGCCGGACGGGCGGAAGCTGGAGCCGATCGGGCGGCTGGTGCGCGCGCGGGGGATGAAGCTCGGGCTGGTGACGACAACGACCATCACGCACGCCACTCCGGCCGGCTTCGCCGCGATCGAGCCCAACCGTGAGGACCAACCACAGATCGCGCCGCAGTACCTGTCGCTGGCCGACGTCCTGCTGGGCGGCGGCCGGAAGTTCTTCGATCCGGCGCTGCGCGCCGACAAGTCCGACCTGCTGAGTGAGTACGCCGGACAGGGCTACGCGCTCTGGGACACTCGCGATCAGGTGATCGCGGGCGACCGGCCGCCGCGCGTGCTGGGCCTGTTCGCGGACGGCCACCTGCCGTACACGATCGACCAGCGGGCCGACGCCCGGCTTGCCCAGCGGGTGCCCACGCTGGCCGAGATGACGCGTGCCGCGCTCGACATCCTCGCGGGCGAGGCGGGTTTCCTGCTTCAGGTCGAGGGCGGCCGGGTCGACCACGCCGCGCACGCGAACGATGCGGCCGGAATGCTGTGGGACCAGCTCGCGTTTGACGATGCGATTGCGGTGGTGCTCGAGTTCCAGGCCCGCCAGCCGGACACGCTCGTGGTGATCACGTCGGACCACGGAAACTCGAACCCGGGTCTGAACGGGGTGGGGGACGATTACGGCAAGAGCACGCAATGCTTCGAGCGGCTGGCACGGGCCACGGCTTCCTACGACACGTTCGCCGCCCACTGCGGCGAGCGGCCCACCGCCGAGCGGGTCGCGACCGCGCTGGAAACCAGTTTCGGCGTCACGGTGCCGGCCGACGTGGCCACCTGCGTGGCTGAGGCGGCCTGCGGACGAATGCCCGCGGAAATCCACGAGCAGCACCGGTGCCTGCACGGCGTGCTGGGGCAGGTGCTGGGCAATTACACCGGGATCGGCTGGACCGGTGTGCAGCACACGCAGGACTGGGTGCTGTTGACGGCGGCCGGCCCGGGGGCGGAGCGCTTCGGCGGGGCGCTGCGGAATACGGATGCGTACGACCGGGTGTGCGCGCTGTTGGACATCACGCACCGGAACCCGCAGATGTCGGCCGAAGCGGCACGGGCCTACGCGTCTGCGGCACCCGTCGTGACGCGGCCGGACTGGGCGTAAGGGCTCTCGGCTGCGGAGCGACCCGTTCTCAGCTAACGATCATTAGTCCGAGCGCGAAGCGCACGCCGGGAAGCCGCGCGGGCGCTGCCGTCCATGCGTCGGCCTGCGAGCCGAAGGCCGGTCCCGTCCGTGCGTCGGCCGGCGAGCCGCAGGCCGCTACTCCCCGCGTCCCGTGCGCTCGGGGGGAGCGGGAGTCCCTACTCGCGCACCAGCAGCACGTTGACGGCCTTGGCGACCACCGTCACCTGGTCGCCCTTCTTCAGGTCGAGCTCGGCCAGCGATTCGGTCGTCATCACCGAAGACAGGATCGACTCGGCCGGAATCCGCACCTTGACCTGACACATCACGTCGCCCGAGCGGACGTCGACGACCTCGCCCTTGAGCTGGTTTCGCGCACCGTACTTCATAGGTCACCTGCGTGCCCGTCCGCCCGGTCTGGACGGCTTGCGCTTCGGACGGGCGGTCTTGTTTGTACGGCCCGCCGCGGCGGATTGCTTTGTCGCGGGAGCCGGGGTCTTCTTCGGTGGTGCCGCCCGGCGGGCGGGTGTTGAGGCGCGCGGCGCCCGGGCCGCCGCGGGTGAGACGCGTGCCGCGTTCGGCTGGCCGGCCGCGCCGAGCAGCATGAGCAACAGGGCGTTCTGAGCGTGCATGCGGTTCTCGGCCTGGTCGAAGATGGCCGAGTTGGGTGTGCGGCTGGTGGCGTAGTCGATCTCGTCGCCGTAGTGCGCGGGCAGGCAGTGCAGGATGATCGCATCCGGCTTCGCGTGCCGCATGAGATCGGCGTTGATCTGGTAGCCGCGGAACTTTTCCTTGCGGGCGGCGGCCTCCGCCTCCTGCCCCATCGACGCCCACACGTCGGTGTACAGCGCGTCGGCGTCGCGGGCCCCCTCGGCCAGGTCGCTCACCACGCGGACCGTCGCGCCCCGCTCGCGGCCGATCGCGGCGGCTTCCTCCACCACCCGGGGCTGCGGCTGGTAGCCCGGCGGGCTGGTCACGGTGATGTTCATGCCCACGCGGGCGCAGCCGTACAGCAGCGAGTGCGCGACGTTGTTGCCGTCGCCGACGTAGTTGAGTGTCAGGCCGTCGAGCCGGTTCTTGCGCTCGGCCACGGTCAGCAGGTCGGCCAGGATCTGGCAGGGGTGCTCGAAGTCGCTCAGGCCGTTGATCACGGGGCAAGTCGCGTACTTGGCCAAGTCGACCACGATGTCGTGGCCGAACACGCGGGCCATGATGGCGTCGACATAGCGGGCGAGCACGGTCGCGATGTCCTCGGTCGTCTCACGTTCGCCGATCTTGAAATCCACGGGCGAAAGGTAGATCGCATGGCCCCCGAGGCGCGTCATGCCGGTCTCGAACGAGACGCGCGTCCGCAGCGAGGGCTTCTGGAAGAGCATCCCGAGCGTGCGGCCGGCGAGCGGCGCGGCCCGGTGCCAGCGATCGCGGTGGGCCTTCAGGTCGAGGGCCAGGTCGAGAATGGCCCGGATTTCGGCGGTCGAGAGGTCCTTCATCGAAAGCAAGTGACGGCCGCGCAGGTCGACGGTCATGGTGGACTCCTTCGGTTGCGACGCACGTTCATACGGTGCGGGCTCTGTGACGTCAATGAGGAGACCTCGGGCAACGTGACGATGGTCATTCCGCGGAGCGCAGCACCACTTATTATTCCGAGGAGCGCATCACCACGTGTCATTCCGCGGAGCGCAGCGACGAGGAATCTGGCCACGTATGCCGCAAGCTCGAATCTGCGGCAACGACTGGTGGCCTCGACCTCCCCGTCCCCCGCGAGACTTCTCGTCGGTCGCCGCGGCGACGTCCTCGAAATGGCGGCGGCCGTGGGCCGCTGGAAGAACGCCCCCGCCCCCGGGAAGCCACCCCCGGAAAAAGGAATGGGCGGCTTCGTGGCCCGAGGGTTGCACGAAGCCGCCTCACTCGCGTCGCGTTTCGTCTTCATCGCACTGCCGAGACGGCAGTGCCGCACGGCAACCCGCGTCGAGCCGCGGCTTCGTGCCCGACGTCGTCCGCGGATCGCCGGCCCGTGCGGAGCCCGGCCCCTAACGCAACGCCGTCCGCAGCAACTCGATCACCTCCGGCATCTTCCGGTCCCGCAGCTTGCGAAACTCCGCCGGCAGCTCGTCTTCACGCAGCAGATAATCAATCGTAGTCCCGTCGCTGCCGACCGGCACGCGCAAAATCGCCACCACCCGCCCGCCCGGCGCGGCCGAACCGGCGTCCGCGCCCGCCGCCGCCACCACGATCCCGTCGGGCACGATCTCGAACGTCAGGCCCGTGCGGCCGACGATCAGCTCGAGCACCTGCCGGACGCTCGTGCCCCGCTGGACGAAATCGACCTGCCGGTTGGACGCGTTCACCTTCTGGAGCGCACCGGGCTGGAACCGCACCGTGAGTCCGATCCGTCTGCCGAGGTCCACCAGGAACTCGTCCAGGGCGACCTGGCGGTAATTCAAATCGAGCGGCCGGTCGAGCCGCTGCGCGACCGCTTCCTGCTGGCTGTAGATGGCCACCGTCCGTCCGCTGGGCACCCACACGAGGCCGAGCGCTTGCGTGGCGCCCTCGAGCTGGGCGCTGGCCGGGCCCGGCGGGGCGTCCCTGAGCGCCGCCTCGAGTGCCCGGTGCGGCTCGCCCTCGGGCGGCAGGCGATACTCGAACTTGACGCTCCCGGCGATCGCCGACCACGAGTTCGCCGCCAGCTCCTGGAGGAGCCGGACCTCGTCGATCGTCAGTCGCCGGCCAAGGCGGTCGAGCACGGGGGCGGGTTCGATGAGGACGTCGTCGCCCGCGACCCGCAGCGCGAGGCCGAGGCCGTCGAAGATCCGGGTCAGGGCGGCCCGCACGCTGAGGTTGTCGATCACGAGCTCGATCCGCGTCTGCTCGCCGTAGGGCATCCAGTCCAGCGCCTGCGGATCCAGCCGGAAGCGCAGGCCGGTGGCTTTCTCGAGCTCGGCAAGACCCTCGCGGAACGGCCGCTCGCTGATCTCGATCTTTTTCGTGACCTGCTGGTCGAGCGCGGCGTCGACCAGGCCGCGGAGGGCCTGAGCGCGGGCCGTCGACAGCCCCGCCGCCAGCAGCAGCGCCACACCCGCAACCCGCCGCGATCGTCCGTTCCACGTGTGTTTGGGCATGGGACAGCGCCTCAGAAATAGCCCGCCGGGCCGTCCGTCGGCACGGCTCGCACATCAGGATCGACAAGGAAAAGCCGCTGAGGTTGTTCGAGGTTTTCCGCCGGCCCGGCGATTCGTGCCACGGCCACCCCCCCGGCCGTTATTTCCGGGCCAACGAGCGTCGCCCGGGCCACGCCCGCAGGCTGGACCGGCGCCGGCTCGGGCAGGAACGCAATCAGAACGGCTGCGGCGGCCGCGGCGGCGGCGGCCGTGCCGGCCAGCCAGCGGTACAGCCGCG
>CAZMCT010000079.1:0-19482 GCA_964564785.1 uncultured Planctomycetales bacterium | reverse complement strand
GGCGCGGCAGGGCCGCGCGCTCCAGCCCCAGGACGATCTGCGGATCCAGCGGCGGCTGCGTCGGCATCGCGCTGCGCCTCACGTGCCCGGCGGTGACGGGACCGCCCCGGCGTCAACCAGGACGACCTGCTCCCGCGACGGGCCGACGCCGATCATACGTACCGGGGTCTGTAGCCGTTCGCTCAGAAACCGTACGTAGTCGCGGGCGGCCGCGGGAAGCTCGTCCAGCCGGCGGCAGTGACCGATCTCCTCGCGCCAACCTGCAAGCGTCTCGTACACCGGCTCGACCTCGGCCAGCACGCGCGCGTCGGCGGGGAACTCCTCCAGCCGCCGTCCCGCGTGCTTGTACGACACACACACCTTCAACTCCTCGAACCCTGAAAGCGTGTCCAAGTGCAGAATCGCCAGGTGCGTCGGCCCGCCGAACATGACCGCGTATTGCGCGGCGAACGCATCGAACCACCCGCACCGCCGCGGCCGACCGGTTGTCGTCCCGTACTCGTGTCCCCGCTCGCGGATCGTGTTGCCCGTGTCGTCGGTCAGCTCCGTTGGGAAGGGGCCGCCCCCGACCCGCGTCGTGTAGGCCTTCACCACCCCCACCACCGACGCCACCGCCGACATGGGCACGCCCGCCCCGCTGGCCACGCCGCCTCCGCCCGCGCTCGAGCTCGTCACGAACGGGTAGGTCCCGTGATCCACGTCCAGCAGGCTGCCCTGGGCCCCCTCGTACAGCACGCGCCGCCCCCCACGCCGCAGTCGATCGAGCAGCACCGTCGTGTTGCACACGAAGGGCCGCAGCTCGTCCGCGAACGCCAGGTATTCATCCGCCAGTTTGTCCGCGTCGAACGTGTCGCGGATCCCGTAGACCCCCGCGAGGTACGCGTTCTTGTGCGCCACCACGCCCGCCAGCCGCTGTCGGAATCGCTCCGCCGGGTACAGGTCGCAAACGCGAATCGCCCAATGTCGCGCGTGCTTGTCCGCGTAGCACGGCCCGATGCCGCGGGCCGTCGTCCCGATCTTCTCTGCGCCCCGCGCCGCCTGCTCGGCCAGCACGTCCTCACGCCGGTGGTACGGCAACACCAGGTGTATCCGATCGCTGATCTTGAGGTTCTCCTCAATTCGCACGCCGCGCTGCCGCAGCGACACGATTTCCCCCAGCAGCACGGCCGGGTCGAGCACCGCCCCGGCCGCGATGATGCTCGTCACGTCCGGCCGCAGGATCCCGCTCGGCAATTGATGCAGAGCGAACTTCTCGCCGCCGACCACGACCGTGTGGCCGGCGTTGGCGCCCCCCGCATATCGGACCACGACGTCGAAATCGGCCAGCAGCAGGTCGACGACCTTGCCCTTGCCCTCGTCGCCCCATTGCAGGCCGATGACGCACGTGTGCCCGAGATCCCGGAAGCTCATACGCTCGCTTTCGCCGGCCAGCCGCGGCCGAAGCCGTATCTTCTAGCACCGCCGCGCATGGCTGGCAAATGGCGAAAGTAGCTGGGAACAGGGAACGGGGAACAGGGAACAGGGAACAGGGAACAGGGAACGGGGAGCAGCGTGGGGCAACTGGTGACGAGGACGCGTTCGGGCGTCGCCACGGCGGGAGACGCGGCGCGCGGGAATCCGGCCCTGCACGACTGCGGGCACCGCCCGCCGCCAGCCGTTGTCTGGCAGGACGGTCGCAAGCCCCAACGGGTGCGGCATGCCGGGCCGCGTCGGCTTTCCGGCTACTCAATCCCAGTAATCAAACCAGAACCCGCCACCGTCATCGTAGTAGTACTCGTCGACGTAGTACCCGCCGTCGCAGCACACATCCTCGTAGTAGTAGTCCTCGACCCACACCTCGGCCGGGTACCAGCTCTCGACGACGCCCCACGCCGGCTGGCAAGTCACCGTGATCGGCACCAACGACCCCACCGCCAGGAGCAGGCTCATCACCTTCCACCGTCGCGACCGCATGGCGAAGCCTCCGCTGCCCGAGTGCTCGTCTCCCCATTGTAGGACAGTCCCCGCCGCGGGAGGTTTGCGTCCCCCCAGGCCCACGCGACCGGTTTATTGGGCCTCATCCTCGACGCCGGCTCCGAAATCGAACCGCACCGGGCCCGCGGCCCGCTCGGCGGCCTTCACCGACGCGACCGCCGCCCACATCGCTTCCGCCAGCTCGCGCAGCCCCGCCCCCGTCACCCCCGAAATCCCCAGCGCCGGCCGGTTCAGCACCGCCCGCAACGCTTCCAGCGACTCCGACGCGTCCGTCAGGTCGAGCTTGCTTCCGACCACCAGCTCCTCCCGCTCGGCCAGCGCGCGACTGTACTTCTCGAGCTCGCCACGGATCACGCGGTACGCCTCGGCCGGCCGCGGAGCCCCCTCCGGCGGGCACAGATCCACCAGGTGCACGATCACCCGCGTGCGCTCGATGTGCCTGAGGAACTCGTCGCCCAGACCGATGCCCTCGTGGGCCCCCTCGATCAGCCCCGGCAGGTCGGCCAGCACCAGTCGGCGATAGCCCGGCAGCTCCATGATCCCGAGCTGCGGCTCGCGGGTCGTGAAAGGGTAGTCCGCGATCTTCGGCCGGGCCTGCGTCAGGCGCGACAGCAGCGTGCTCTTACCCGCGTTCGGTAGGCCGACCAGCCCGACGTCGGCAATCAGCTTCAGCTCGAGCCGCAGCCGGCGCTCCTGGCCCGTCAGCCCGGGCTCGTGCTCGCGCGGGGCCTGATGGGTCGGGGTCGCGAACCGTGCGTTGCCCCGACCGCGCCGGCCGCCCCGGGCCACGCAGACCCGCTCGCCGTCCTCAACGAGATCCTTCAGCAACCGGCCGCTCTCGTCGTCGTACACCAGCGTCCCGGTCGGGACGATGATCTCGAGGTCCTGGCCGCTGCGGCCGGTGCGGTTGGAGCCGCTGCCCGGCCGGCCGTCTTCGGCGTGGTAGTGGTGACGGCCGGCCAGATCGAGCAGCGTGTCAACACCCGCGTGAGCCACCAGGAAGACCGACCCACCGTCGCCACCGTCACCGCCATCCGGGCCGCCCTTGGGAACGAACTTCTCGCGGCGGAAGCTGACGCACCCGTCGCCGCCCTTGCCGCCGCGGACATGAATGCGGACCTCGTCGACGAACAGCCGCGTGGTGCCCTGCGTCCGCTGCATGCGGCCATCGCACTCCGGGCCGCGAGGACTGTCAAGCCAGTGCAGCCCGATGCGAACGTGGAAAGGCCGGCCGGTGGAGAGGTGCGGCGCGCCCCGCCCGCACTGGCTCTGACCGCGAACTGCACGTCCGCATCGGCCGGCCGGCGGCGGTGGTGACCCTCTCGCAAACGGGGGTGGACGATCCGCGCCCCGGTGGACGGCTCGCAGCGCGTCGTCTTCCGCTACGGCCCGCGCCGGGTTGCCCACGGCCGGGGTTTCCGTTGCAATACGCCCGGTGGACCGGGTCCGCGGGCACGGCCCGAGCGAGGCGTTGGTTGCCGGTCGGCCCCGAGCGCTGGTGCCGCGGTACCACGTCCGAAAATGCCCGCGCGGGCGCCCGGGCCGCTCGCAGGTACGCTGCCGAGGGCTTGCGGCTGGTACGGTGGGCGCGGCCGGGTCCGCTGTGACTGTTCATCGTTCGGTGCGCTGGGTTCGACCCGCGCTGTGCGCAGGACGCCTCTATGCCGCGTAGTATCCTGGTCGTCGATGACGAGCCGCTGAAGCGCATCACGCTCCAAATCGAGCTGGCCGAGCACGGCTACGAGGTCTACGAGGCCGCCGACGTCCAAACCGCCCGGCGCATCTTCGACGCCCGCCCGATCGACGTGGTCGTCACCGACGTCCGCATGCCCGGCATGACCGGCATCGACCTGCTCACGCACGTCAAGCAGCTCCGCCCGGACACCGAGGTCATCCTCATGACGGCCTACGCCAGCGTCGACACGGCCGTGCTGGCGATCAAGCGCGGGGCGTACGACTACGTCACCAAGCCGTTCACGACGCAGGACCTGCTGGCGAAGCTGGACCGGCTGTTCGCGAGCCGCGCCGCGCCCCGGGCCGCGGACGGCGTGGAGACGTTCGGCCGGCTGGTGGCCCGCAGCCCGTCGATGCGGCGCTTGTTCGAGCAGGTGCGCAGCGTGGCGCCGACCGACCGCACGATCCTCGTGTGCGGCGAAAGCGGAACGGGCAAGGAGCTGCTGGCCGAAGCGATCCACCAGCACAGCCCGCGGGCGGCCCAGCCGCTGGTGCGGTTCAGTTGCGCGGCGCTGCAACCGTCGGTGCTGGAAAGCGAGCTGTTCGGGCACGAGCGCGGGGCGTTCACCGGGGCGATCCGCCAGAAGGTGGGACGGTTCGAGCTGGCGGACGGCGGGACGGTGCTGCTGGACGAGGTGGACGACATTCCGACCGAGCTGCAAGTGAAGTTGCTGCGGGTGGTCGAGCAGCAGGAGTTCGAGCGCGTCGGCGGCGAAGCCCCGGTGCGGGTGAACGTGCGGCTGATCTGCGCCACCAAGTGCGACCTGCTGAAGCTGGTGAAGGAAGGGCGGTTCCGCGAAGACCTGTACTACCGGCTGAACGTCATCACGCTCACGATCCCACCGCTCCGCGAGCGGCCGGACGACATTCCTGTGCTGGCCCGGCACTTCGCGGCCAAGCACGCGGCCCTGGTCGGCGACCGGCCAGTCGAGCTCACGCCGCACGCCGTCGACGAGCTGGTCCGGCACACCTGGCCGGGCAATGTCCGCGAGCTCGAGCATGTGATCGAGCGGGCCCTGGCGTTCTGCCAGGGGCAGGACATCCGGCCGGAACACATCCTGCCGCTGAACCCCGGCACGGGCGAGGCGGCGATGCTGCCGGCCATCGAGCTGGGAGATAACGGGCGGCTGAGCCTGACGGAAACGGTGGCCGACATCGAGCGGCGGATGATCCTGCTGGCGCTGCGGCAGTGCGAGAACAACCAGGCCCGGGCGGCACAGAGGCTCGGGATTCCGCGAACGACCCTGCGGGACAAAATGGCAAAGTACGGGATCCCGGGGGGGTGAGCGGGTCGCGAGGGGCGAGGGGCGGGAATGCCAATCGCGCTGCGCCGCAAGACCGCATGCGCGGGTCATTCCGAGTGCGGGCCCCGAAGACGGCCGGCGAGCGATGCGGCCTCGAACTCGGCGAGCTTGTCGCGCGCGGGGTCGTTCTTCGTTCGCAGCCAGATTCCTCGTCGCTGCGCTCCTCGGCATGACAGGGGCGAGCGCTCCTCGGAATGGCAGCGGGGTGGACTTTTCCGGTCGACTCGCGGGCGGTCCGGCGCGGCAGCACCCAACCGCCCGCTGGCGATTCCGGATTCAGCCTGCCGCCGCGCGAGGCACGGGCCGCTACGGCCGGCGAGCCGCCGGGCGCTACGCCCCGGGCGCACCTAGCGGGTCCAGGCGCGGCGGGGCGCCGGCCGGCGTCGGGATGCCGCCCTCGGACGACGCAAACGACTGGAACGCGCTGGCCGCGGGCGATTCGATGAACGTCCGGGCGGGCTCGGCCACCGTCGGCGGCTCGGCGTAGGCCAGCTTCATCTCCTGATACGACTTGAAGCCGGTGCCGGCCGGGATCAGCCGTCCGAGAATCACGTTTTCCTTGAGACCGACGAGGTTGTCCTCGGCCGAGGCGAGGGAAGCCTGGGTGAGGACCTTGGTCGTTTCCTGGAACGAGGCGGCCGAGATGAAGGACTCGCTCTGGAGGCTGGCCTTGGTGATGCCGAGCAGGAGCGTCTTGGCGCTGGCGGGTCTGGGCTTGCGGCCCTTGGCGGGGGTGCCGCCATCGGCCTCGACCTGTTCGTTCTTGGTGGAGAACTCCTCGCGGGTGACGACCTGATTGACGGTGAAGTCGGTGTCGCCGGGGTCGATGATCTTGACGGCGCGGGCCAGCCGGAGGTTCTCGTCGCGGAAGCGGAACTTGTCGACGACCTCGTTGGGCAGGAAGACCGAATCGCCCTCGTTCTCGATTTTCACCTTGCGGATCATCTGTGCGAGAATGATCTCGATGTGCTTGTCATTGATGGTGACGTTCTGCTGGCGATAGACGGCCTGCACCTCCTTGAGCAGGTAGCGCTGGAGGTCTTCCTCGCCGTTGATCCGCAGGATGTCGTGGGGGATGAGGGGGCCTTCGATGAGCGGCGCGCCGGCCTCGACCTTGTCGCCGGCGTGGACGAGGATCTGCTTGTCTTGCGGGACGTGGTGCTCGCGCTCCATGCCGCCCTCGGAGCGAATGATGATGGTCATTTTGCCGCGGCGGCGGTCGGCCTGGAGGGCCACCTCGCCGGAGATCTCGGCCAGCACCGCAGGCTCGCGGGGCTTGCGGGCCTCGAAGATCTCGGTGACGCGCGGCAGGCCGCCGGTGATGTCCTGGGTGCCGGAGATCTCCCGCGGCTGGCGGACCAGGAGCGTGCCGGGCTGGACGGGGTCGCCCTCCTTGACCTCGATGCGGGCCCGGGCGGGCAGGTGGTGGAAGTCGAGGATCTCGCCTTCCTTGTCCTCGATGATGATGCGGGGGTGCTTGTCGCCCTTGTGCTCGATGACGACGTACTTGCTGCCCTCGCGGCCCTCCTTCTCGGCCCGCACCGTCTCGCCGTCCACGATGTCCTGGAAGCGGACGAAGCCGCCCTTCTCGGAGAGCATGGGGGTGAAGTGCGGGTCCCACTTGACGATCACGGTGCGGGCCGGGACCCGGGCGCCGTCGGGTTGCAGCACGGCCGCGCCGTACGGCACCTTGTAGGGTCCTTCGATCTCGCGGCCCTTCTCGTCGTGCAGGGCGAGCTCGCCGTTGCGCTTCAGCACGCGCCAGATGGTCTGGTTGGTCTCGGCGTCGTGCATCTCGACCGCGTTCAGGTTCTTGTAGACGACGGTGCCAGCCTGGAGGGTGCTGATCTCGCTTTCCATCACCGCGCGGCTGGCGACGCCGCCGGTGTGGAAGGTGCGCATCGTGAGCTGCGTGCCGGGCTCGCCGATCGACTGGGCGGCGATGATGCCGACCGCGAGGCCCTCCTCGACCAGGTGCCCGGTCGAGAGATCGGCGCCGTAGCAGCGAGCACAGATGCCCAAGCGGCTTTCACAGGTCAGCGGGCTGCGGACGCGGATGCTGTCCAGGCCCAGGCCGCCGTCTTCGGGCTTGGCTTCGAGCTTGCGGGCCACGGGCTCGGTGATCAGCTCGTTCTCGCGGACGATGATCTCGTCGGTGCGCGGGTCGCGGATCGTGTCGCGGGCCACGCGGCCCTTGATCAGCTCGGAGAGCTTCACGTCGACTTCCTCGCCGCGGTAGATCGTGCTCTTGGTGATGCCTTCGATCGTGCCGCAGTCGAGCTCGTTGATGATGACGTTCTGGGCCACATCGGCCAGCTTGCGGGTCAGGTAGCCGGAGTCCGCGGTCTTGAGGGCCGTGTCGGCCAGCCCCTTGCGGGCCCCGTGCGTCGAGCTGAAGTACTCGAGCACCGTGAGGCCCTCGCGGAAGTTGGCCTTGATGGGGGCCTCGATGATCTCGCCTGACGGCTTGGCCATCAGGGCCCGCATGCCGGCGAGCTGGCGAATCTGGTCGACCGAGCCGCGGGCCCCCGAGTCCATCATCAGGTAGATCGGGTTGAGGTACGGCCGGGCCTTGCTGTAGTCGGGCAGGCCCTTGTCATCCTTGGCCGGCTTGGCCTCGCGGCCCTCCGCGTCGCGCCAGTCGCTGGCGAGGCTCTTCTTCATGTCGTCGGTGATCCGCTCGCGGGCGTGCACCCAGACGTCGATGAGCTGGTTGTGGCGCTCCATCGGCGTGATCACGCCGTTGGCGAAGTTCTTCTCGATCCGGTCGACCACCTTCTGGGCCGCCTCGAGCACCTTGGCCTTGGTGTCGGGCACGCGCAGGTCGGTCAGCGCGAACGACAATCCCGCCAGCGTGCTGTACCGGAAGCCCTGGCTCTTGATCTGGTCCAGCAGGTCGATCGTCGCGGAACGGCCGAGTCGGGCATGGCAGTCGGCGATCACGCGCGAGATGCCCTTGCCCAGCGGGTAGTTGTAGAACGGCATCTCCTTGGGCAGGTTGTCGTTGAACAGGCAACGGCCGACGGTGGTCGTGATCAGGCCGCTCCGCGGCACGGGCTCGGCGAGCTTGTCCTTGCTTTCCACGACCTCGGCCCGGCGGATGCGCACCTTGATCGGCGTGTGCATGCCGATCTGGCCCATGGTGAACGCCAGCATCGCCTCCTCGGGGTTGGCGAAGGCCCGCTCCTGCCCCTTGGGCCGCTCGCCGGGTTCGCCGGCGTGCGACACCGTGAGGTAGTAGATGCCCATGACCATGTCCTGGCTGGCGGACATGATCGGGCTGCCGTTGGCGGGGCTGAAGATGTTGTTGGTGCTCATCATCAGCACGTGCGCCTCGGCCTGGGCCTCGATCGACAGCGGCAGGTGCACGGCCATCTGGTCACCGTCGAAGTCGGCGTTGAAACCTTTGCACACCAGGGGGTGAATCTTGATCGCGTTGCCCTCGACCAGCACCGGCTCGAACGCCTGGATGCCCATGCGGTGCAGCGTCGGGGCGCGGTTCAGCAGCACCGGGTGCTGGTAGATGACCTCCTCCAGAATGTCCCAGATCGGCTGCTCGCGCCGCTCCAGCATCTTCTTGGCGCTCTTGATCGTGTCCGCCAGCCCCCGCTCCCGCAGCTTGCGGATGATGAACGGCTGGTAGAGCTCCAGCGCGATCTTCTTCGGCAGGCCGCACTGGTTCAGGTGCAGCTCCGGCCCCACCACGATCACCGAGCGGGCCGAGTAGTCCACCCGCTTGCCCAGCAGGTTCTCGCGGAAGCGGCCCTGCTTGCCCCGGATCATGTCGGTCAGCGACTTCAGCGGGCGGTTCGAGCTGCCCAGCACCGGTCGGCGGCAGCGGCCGTTGTCGAACAGCGCATCAACCGCCTGTTGCAGCATGCGCTTCTCGTTGCGGATGATCACCTCGGGCGCGTTGAGATCGATCAGCTTCTTGAGGCGGTTGTTGCGGTTGATGATGCGGCGGTAGAGGTCGTTCAGGTCGCTGCTGGCGAAGTTGCCGCTGTCGAGCAGCACGAGCGGCCGCAGGTCGGGCGGGATGACCGGGATGACCTCGAGCACCATCCATTGCGGGTCGTTGGCGCTCTTGCGGATCGCCTCGACCAGCTTGAGCCGCTGGCTGAGCTCCTTGATCTTCTGCTTGCTGTTGGTCTTGCGCAGGCCGTCGAGGAGATCGGCCGAGAGCTGCCGCAGATCGAGCTGCCCGAGCAGCTCGCGCACCGCCTCCGCGCCCATGAGGGCCCGGAAACCGGTGTCGCCGTATTCGTCCATCGCCCGGCGATACTCCTCCTCGGTCAGGAGCTGCTTGCGCTCGAGCTTGCTGGCCCCGGGATCGACGACCACGTAGTCCTGGAAGTAGATCACCTTCTCCAGGTCGCTGGTCTTCATGTCCAGCAGCGTGCCCAGGCGGCTGGGCATGGCCTTGAAGAACCAGATGTGCACGACCGGGGCGGCCAAATTGATGTGGCCCATCCGCTTGCGCCGCACGCGGCTGTGCGTGACCTTCACGCCGCAGCGGTCGCAGATCATGCCCTTGTGCTTCGTGCCCTTGTACTTGCCGCAGAAGCACTCCCAGTCGCGCTCCGGCCCGAAGATCCGCTCACAGAACAGCCCGTCCTTCTCGGCCCGGTACGTCCGGTAATTGATCGTCTCCGGCTTCTTCACCTCGCCGAACGACCACGCCCGGATGTCGTTGGGCGACGCCAGCGAGATCCGCACCGCGGTGAAATCGTTGATCCGATCGTAGACCGTCTCGGCCATGATCCGTCGTACCTCTTCCATTCGCGCGGGCGGCCGCTGCCGTCCGCGGCTACTCGTTCTCGCTTCGCTACACCGTGCCCGCGGCCGGCGCCCGATGGCAGGCCGCCTGCCAGTCCTCGGCCTTCATCGTCATTCCGATCAGTCCCGGCCCCCGCCGGAACCCCAGTTCCTCGCAGAAGTCCACCTCGGTCCCGTACGCCACCAGGTCGACCCGCTGGATGCCGTCCGCATACATCGCCGCGAGCACGCGCCGGGCCATCTCGGTCGCGATCCCGTGCGTGTCGTGCTCGATCCGGCCGTCGGTCCGCGTGACGGCGGCCGGTCCCTGGAACGCCGGATCGAGCTTGCACTCGGTCAGGTAGCCGCGCAGGCCGTCGCACACCCCGCGGGCGATGCCGATCAGTCGCCCGTCGATGCGGGCCGTGACGAACGCCGCGCTGGCACGGGTCATCTTCTCGATCTGCTCCGGTCGGGCCGCGATGTCATGATGCAGCCGCTGGTAGAACTCCCCGAGCTCCTCCGGCGTCGCGTTCTGGCCGCTGCCGTAGACGACCTCCATCGCCGACTCCCGTTGGAAGGCGGAATTCAGAACGAGGCGGTGCGGAACGGCCCGCGGCGCACTCGGCCGGGGATCCGGCGGTAGCCGGCGCTCATCCGTGTGCATCGTTCGCTCGTCATTCTGCGTTCCCGGCTATAGCAGTCTTCGCTTTTCGAGCTGGATGTTCAGCCCCAGCCCGCGGATCTCGTTGCAGAGCACGTCAAAGGAGACCGGCGTGCCGGCGTCCAGCGTGTGCGTGCCCTTGACCATGCTCTCGTAGATCTTGGTGCGTCCTTCGACGTCGTCGCTCTTGACCGTGAGCAGCTCCTGGAGGATGTACGCGGCGCCGTAGGCCTCGAGCCCCCAGACTTCCATCTCGCCGAAGCGCTGCCCGCCGGTCCGGGCCTTGCCGCCCAGCGGCTGCTGCGTGATCAGGCTGTAAGGGCCGGTCGAACGGGCGTGGATCTTGTCGTCGACCAGGTGGTGCAGCTTCATCATGTAGATGTAGCCCACGGTCACCGGCTGCTCGAAGGCTTCGCCGGTACGACCGTCGTACAACGTGACCTTGCCGGTCAGGGGCATCTCGGCCAGCAACTCGCCCGTTTGCCCGGCCGCCTGCACGACGGCCGGATCCTGACGACGCTCGCGGACGCGGGCGTTGGCCTCGGCCAGGGCGGCCTGAATCTGGTGCTCGGTCGCGCCGTCGAAGACGGGGGTGATCACCTGGTAGCCCATGACGGCGGCCGCCCAGCCCAGGTGCGTCTCCAGGATTTGCCCGACGTTCATGCGGCTCGGCACGCCCAGCGGGTTCAGCACGATGTCGACCGGCGTGCCGTCCTCCAGGAAGGGCATGTCCTCCTCGGGCAGAATCTTCGCGATCACGCCCTTGTTGCCGTGGCGCCCGGCCATCTTGTCGCCCACACTCAGCGTGCGCTTGGTCGCGACGTAGACCTTCACCATCTCGAGCACGCCGCTGGGCAGCTCGTCGCCGCGCCGCATGTGGCCCAGCCGCCGCTCGCATTCCCGGGAGATCTCCTCCAGCCGCGGCCAGTACTGCTCGTAGATCTTCTGGGCCTCGTCGCGCTTCGTGGCCGGCTTGACCCACTTCACGTCAAAGGTCTCGATCTGCTCGAGAATGACGTCGGGGTTCTCGCTGCGGCCGACGCGCTGCCGCGTGTTGGGGTCGACCAGTTCCTGCTCGGTGACGTGGTTGATGGCCTCGATCATCTGGCGGAAGAGCCGCACGCGCTGCTCGTTGCACTCGGCCTCGAAGGCCTTGATCTGCTTGTCGACCTCGCGCTTTTGCTCGTCGGACAGGTGCGTCCGGCGGCTGAAGTGCTTGGCCCCGATGACGATCCCCTCCTGGCCGGCCGGCAGCTCGAGCGAGTCGTTTTTCACGTCCTCGCCCGCCCGCCCGAAGATCGCGTGCAGCAGCTTCTCTTCCGGGCTCAGTTCGGTCTTGCTCTTGGGCGAGACCTTGCCCACCAGGATGTCGCCGGGGCCGACCCGCGTGCCGATTCGCACGATCCCGCGCTCGTCCAGGTTGCGCAGGGCCCGCTCCGAGACGTTCGGAATGTCGCGGGTGAACTCCTCGCGCCCGAGCTTCGTCTCGCGGATCTCGATGTCGTGGCTTTCGATGTGGATGCTGGTGAAGGCGTCCGTCTTCACCAACCGCTCGCTGATCAGGATCGCGTCCTCGAAGTTGTAGCCGTCGAAGGTCATGAACGCGACTAGCACGTTCCGGCCCAGGGCCAGCTCGCCCTGGTGCGTGGCCGCCCCGTCGGCGATGATCTGCCCGGCCTTCACCCGCATCCCCGGCTTGACGACCGGCCGCTGGTTCTGGCAGGTCCGCTCGTTGAGCCCGACGAACTTGCGCAAGCGGTACTCGTCGGTGTTGTCGATCACGATCCGCCGCGCGTCGGCGTAGGTGACCTTGCCGCTTTTGCGCGCCCGCACGACCATGCCGCTGTTTTCCGCGACGGGCCGCTCCATGCCGGTGGCAATGATGGGCGGATCGGTGCGGATGAGCGGAACCGCCTGGCGCTGCATGTTGGAGCCCATCAGGGCGCGGTTGGCATCGTCGTGTTCGAGGAACGGGATCAGGGCCGCGGACACGCCGACGGTCTGTTTGGGCGAGATGTCGACGTAGTCGATGCCACTCGGCCCGACCTGCTTCAGGTCGCCCTGCACCCGCGCCAGCAGCGTGCCCTCCTTGAGCGGGGCGGTCTTCCGCCGCGCCGCGGCATCTCCGCGCCGCGCCAGGTACTCCTCCGGCGATTCCACCTTGGGCAGGGTCCGGCCGTCGCCGTCGGCCACCACCACGTCCGGCGGGCCGAGCGTGGCACGCATCTCCTCGTCCGCGCGCAAGTAGGCGATCTCGCCGTTCACCCGCCCGCGCACCACCTTGCGGTAGGGCGTCGTCAGAAATCCGTATTCATCGACCGAGCTGTAGATACCCAGCGACGCGATCAGGCCGATGTTCACGCCTTCCGGCGTCTCGATGGGGCAGATGCGCCCGTAGTGGCTGATGTGCACGTCGCGGACCTCGAAGCCCGCCCGCTTGCGATTCAGGCCGCCCGGGCCCAGGGCCGACAGCCGCCGCTCGTGCGTGAGCTGGCTGAGCGGGTTGGTCTGGTCCACGACCTGCGACAGCTCACTGCGCCCGAAGAAGAAATCGATGCTGCTGCTGATGCTCTTGGTGTTCACCAGCTCCGAGACCTTTCCGATCGCCTCGGGGTCCTTCAAGCTCATGCGTTCCTGAACCGTCCGCCGCAGCTTCAGGAACCCTTTGCGCAGCTCGTCCGCCGCCAGCTCGTCGATCGTCCGCAGCCGCCGGTTGCCCAGGTGGTCGATGTCGTCCACCTGCCCCTCGCCCGACCGCAGCGCCATGATGTAGCGCAACGACTCGACGAAGTCCTCCGGCCGCAGGACCATCTCCGATTCGGGGATCCCCTTCTCGAACTTGCGATTCAGGCGGAACCGCCCGACCCGCCCGAGCCGGTAGCGGTTCTCGTCGTAGAACTTCTCCTGGAAGAGCTTGCGGGCCTTGTCCAGCGCCACCGGGTTTCCGGGCCTGAGCCGGGCGTAGATGCGTTGCAGGGCATCCTCGTGCGTCTGGGCGCCGTCCTCCGCCAGCGTGTTCAGAATGATCGGGTCGGTCATCTTCCCGATGACGTCCACCTGCTTGACGCTGGATTCGCGGATCTTGCCGAAGGCGTCGCCAATCTGCTTCGCCGCCCCGACCAGCTCCTCGCCCGTGTCCGGGTCGATCACCGGCGCCGCCGTCCACATCTCGGGCTTGAGCTGCGCCACCCGCAGGCTCTTGACGGGGTAAAACGCCCGCACGATGGCCTCGGTCCCGCCGTACTCCGGCGACATCGCCCGCAGAAAGGTGGTGGCCGGAATCTTGCTGCTCTGATCGATCCGCACCGCCAGCACGTCCTTGCGGGTGACGTTGATCTCGATCCAGGAGCCCCGCTCGGGGATGATGCGGCAGGCATGCAGGGCCCGATCGCCCTCGGCCGACTCCTTGACGAAATCGACGCCCGGCGAACGGTGGAGCTGCGAGACGATCACCCGCTCCGAACCGTTCACGATGAACTCGCCCCCGCCGATCATGATCGGGATTTCGCCCAGATAGATGGCCTCCGGGTCGAGCTTCTCCTCCTGGCCCTTGCGGTGCAGACGCACGCTGACCTTGAACGGCATGCCGTAGGTCAGGCCGAGCTCGCGGCATTCGTCCGGGGTGTAGCGCGGCGGATCGAGATCGTAACCCAGGTACTCCAGCTCGAGATTCCCGTCGTAGCTGACGATCGGAAACACCTCGTGCAGCAGCGCCTCCAGCCCGGTCTTGGTGCGCTTCTCCGCCGGGACGCCGAGTTGGAGAAACCGCTTGTACGACTCGGTCTGAATCTCGATCAGATTCGGGATGCCGATCGCGTCGCCGTAGCGGCTGAAGTCGCGAACGCCGGTCAGTTGCATGGAAACCTTCCCTCTTGAAACAGCGGGCAGGTTGAGTCACGCCGGGGGTGGGCCCTGCAAGCCGAAACGGGCCGACAAAACCCCCCGCCCCGCCGCCTTCGCAGGCTGCGGGTGCACGTCGTCCCGCCAGGTCCCTTGGCGATCCGCAACTGCCGCCGGTCCATCGCGCCCAAGAAGACAATCTATCGCAAGCCATTCATTCTTACCGGAATCCCTCTGGATTGCAACCGCTTTTCCCGATATTTTCGCCGCCTTGAACTGAACGACCGCGACCAGGCCCCAAAAGAGCTGTAAGATGTTGTTTTTGATGTACTTGTAAACCATCCACGCCTGGACCCGCTCCTGTGCCACGCTGGATCGGCATCGATTACGGAACCCGCCGAATCGGCCTTGCCCTGGCCGACTACTCCGCCCGCCTGGCCTCGCCCGCCGCCACAATCCCGGCCGCCGGCGACGCCCGAACGGACGCCCGCCAACTGCTCACCTGGGCTACCGCTCACGAGCCCGGCGGGTTCGTCGTCGGCCTGCCGCTCAATATGGACGGCACCGATAGCCGGCAGACCCGCTTGGCACGCGACTTCGCGGCCGCTCTGCAAGCGCTCACCCCTCTGCCGGTCGAACTCTGGGACGAGCGCCTCAGCAGCTTTCAGGCCGACCAGTATCTGGCCGCGGCCGGGCTCACGCCCGGCAAGACGAAAGGCCGCGCCCGTCCGTCGGCCCGGCGGCGACGACAGCGGGCGCTGCGCGACGCGGTCGCGGCCCAGGTGATTCTCCAGTCGTTCATAGACGCCCGCCGCGACGCCTGAACCTACGCGTTGCAGCCGCGCCGCGGGTCCGATTAGACTTCGGCCCGCCGCCCCACCTCGGTACAGCGGCGACACAGACCCAGGAGGCGTCACCGCATGAGTGCACACCGGCCCGCCGAACACTGGGGCACAAGAATCGGGGTAATCATGGCCGTGGCCGCCTCGGCCGTCGGCTTGGGGAATTTCCTGCGTTTCCCCGGGCAGGCCGTGGCCAACGGCGGCGGGGTGTTCATGGTGCCGTACTTCTGCGCTCTGCTGCTGATCGGCATCCCGGTCTGCTGGGCCGAGTGGACGATGGGCAAGTACGGTGGTCAGCGCGGCCTCCACTCGTGCCCGGCCATCCTGGGAGTACTCGGACGGCACGCCGGCTGGCGCTACGTGGGCGTCTTCGGCCTGCTGATGCCGACCGTGGTGTACCTGTATTACGTCGTGGTCGAATCGTGGTGCCTGACCTACGCCTGTTATTACCTGATCGGCGGCGTGGATCTCGGGACCGAGCCGGCCGACTACGCCCGTCGCAGCGGCGAGTTCTTCGCGAGGCTGGTCGGGGCCGAGATGGACGGCCTGATGGTCAGGGGCGGGCTGCACCCGAGCGTCTGGTTCTGGATGTTCACGTTCGCGGTCAACTTCGCGCTGGTGTACCACGGCATCACCCGCGGCATCGAGCGCTTCTGCAACCTCGCCATGCCCGTCATGGTGCTGTGCGCCGTGGTGGTCCTGGCCCGCGTGCTCTCGCTGCCCCCGCAGGCCGCGCCGGAAGGCACGCGCACCGTGCTGGACGGCCTCGGCTTCATGTGGAACCCCAGGCCCGTCGGCGGCGGCACTTCAGCCCTGGCCGCCCTCGGCTCGCCGCAGGTCTGGATGGCTGCGGCAGGTCAGATCTTCTTCACGCTGTCCGTCGGCTTCGGCGTCATCGTCACGTATGCGAGCTACCTGCGGCCCAAAGACGACATCGTGCTCTCGGCCCTGACCGCGTCGGCCACGAACGAGTTCTTCGAGGTCTGCCTGGGCGGACTCATTACGGTGACGGCCGCGTTCGTATTCCTCGGAGCCGCAGGGGCAAGCGCCGGCACGTTCGGCCTGGGGTTCAACACGCTGCCCGTCGTATTCCAGCACATGCCGGCCGGGCGCATCTTCGGCTTCGTATGGTTCTTCATGTTGTTCCTGGCGGCGATCACCAGTTCGATTTCGCTCATCCAGCCGGTGATCGCGTTTCTCGAAGAGGCCCTGGGCATCGGCCGGCGGGCCTCGGTCACGATCCTGGGCATGGTGACCGCGCTGGGCAGCCTGTTCGTGATCTATTTCAGCAAGGGTCTGGCCGCACTCGACACGCTCGACTTCTGGACCGCGCAGGTCGGGATCTTCATCTTCGGCACCATCGAGGTGATTCTGCTTTCGTGGGTGTTCGGCGCCCGTCGCGCCCACGCCGTGGCCCTCGTCGGGGCCGAGTTGCGTCCGCCACAGGCGATGTTCACGTTCCTGATGCGTTACGTCACACCCACGTACCTGCTGATCGTCTTCGCGCTCTGGTGTTACTACAACGCACCCGACTACCTGCGGACGCTCGCGGCCGGCGGCGTGCCGCTGCTCTCGGTGCTGGTCATCCTCAGCCTGCTGGCCTTCTTCCTGGTCCTGATCCACATCGCCAGCCGCCGCTGGGGGCGCGTGATCCGGACCGAGGAGACACCCGCGCTCCTGAGCACCCGCGGGGAGGTCGAACCATGACCACCGCCGGTTGGATTTTCATGCTCTGCTCGCTGGCCCTCGTGCTCGGGCTGAACGCCTTCTGCTTCGGACGTCTGCTGCGCCGGCCGGCCTCGACCGAGCACATGGAGGCGCCGCTCGACGTGAACATGCACGATCGCGGGACGTAGCCGCGCCCCCGAAGCCTGGCCGCGCCGCAGCGGCCGGCGGCTCGCCGGCCGTCCGGGGCAGTCGTATCCGTCGGCCGCTGCTCCGGACTGCCGACCGGCGAACCGGCCCCTGTTTGACCGGTGCCATGGCGGGGTATGCTGCCGCAGGAGACAGGCTGCCCGCGATGCGACTTTCGCCCGAGACCGCTGACGAGCCGCCGGGCCGCGTGCTGCACGTCGCGGATGCCGACGTGCTGGCACGCTTCGGCCCGATGCTGGAACAAGTGCTCCGCGGCCTCATGACCCGCGGCCTGGCCTGCGAGTTGCTAACTGCCGAGGAGCACCCCGCCCTGAAGCTCGCGCCCGGGGTCGTGCTGCACACCGTGCCAAGTCTGGCCGGCCTGCGGGCCTGGCGCCTCTGGCGCGACCTCCCATCACAGATCACCGACCCGCCCGACCTGGTGCATCTCTGGGGCACCGCCGGCCTCGGCTGGGTCCAGTCCTGGGCCGCCCGCCGCCACGTGCCGATCCTCGTTCACGCCCTCGGCCGCCGCCACACCGAGCGCCTGCTCCGCGGCGGGCTGTTCGGCAGCGTCCACCTGGCCGCGGCCTGCCCCGCTCTGGCCGAGCCGATCCGCCGCCGGTTTCCCCTCGCGGCCGTCCCCTGCGAGCTGCTCGAGCCGGCCGTCGACGCCCCGCCGGTGGCCCCGCCGGCCGCCGGGCGGGTGTTTCAAGTGCTATACGCCGGGCCGGTTGATCGCATGTGCGGCGTCGAACTGCTCGTTGACGCGGTGGCACAACTCCGCACTTCCGGTGCCGAGGTGCAGGGAGCACTCGTGGGCGATGGGCCGGGCGTTCCCGCCGTCTGGCGCCGGTTGCGGGCCCGGGGGGTGCACGACGCGCTCGCGATGGTCGGCGAGCCGGAGTTGTGGGAGCGCGCCCTGCCCGAGGTCGACGCCTGTATTATCCCCGCCTGTCAGCGCGAGCTTTCCATTATTCCGTTGCTGGCCATGGCGCTCGGCCGACTGGTGATCGCGTCCCGCGATCAGCTCGCCGGGTGGTTCGTCGAGGACACGACGGCCTGGCAATTCACGCCGGGCTCCGCGGTCGAGCTGGCGTACCTGCTGTCGCGGGCCATCGAGCAGCCGCACCAGGCCGACGCGCTGCGGTCCTCGGCGCGGGCATACGCCCGTGCCCACTACGGCGTCGAGCTGCTCCTGGAACGCTTGCTGAACGTCTACGCCCGCGTCTGGGGACGCGCGGGCCGGATTCAACCGGAGAACGCCGGTGGCCGCGCCAGTCTCTAAGACCTCCGCTCGGGCCGCCTCAGCGGCCCGGCGGGGGGGTGATTCTGCTGGTCGTGGTGGGCGGGGGCTTGCTGGCCGGCGTGCTGTTCGCCGCGTGCACCGGCTTCGCGCTTCTTGCCATATTGCTTTTTCCGGACGATTTCCCGCGGCCGGCGACCATCCTGGGCATCGGGCTGGCGGCCGGGAGCTACGTCGGAGCGCAGCTCCGTCTGTTGCGCGCCGTGCGGCGACAGGCGGCGCGGTCGGCGGCCGAGTCCCGGGCGGCCCGCCTACGCGCGGCGCGCGAGTGTCTGGAGCGTGGCGACCCGGCGGGCGCGCTGACGGCGCTGGAGCCGCTGGTGGACAGCGCCCCGACGGACCTGCTGGTGGCGTACCGGCTGGCGCAAGCCTTGTCCGCCGCGGGCGACGAGTGCGGGGCGGCGCTGGCCTGGCGGCAGGTTCGCACGCTCGACCGGCACGGTTTGTTTCGGGACGTTGCGGGGAGCGAATAGCAGGTCGCGTGTAGCCCGCCAGTCGCGAGAGGCCCTCGCGGCTGACGCGCTGCCCACCCACGCGCGGGGCGCTGCGTGCCCCGTGCTGCCCGCCGCGTCACCCCGACCATTCCTGCATTCCGAACCGGTACGCCCACGCCGCCTGAATGAGCACGAACACGACCAGCAGCACGCAACGCCCCGCCGGACGCCACTCGCGCAGGCTCCACGCCGCGAGCACAACCACTGCGGGCACGCTCACCGCCATGTAGCGCGCGATCGGCTCGATCCCGAACTTCGCCCCCCCCGAGGCGAGGTACGCGTGCAGGAAGATCAGCGGCCCCAGCGCCAGCAGCGGCCGGAAGCTGCGCTCCACGCGCCCCAGCCCGCCCAGGCTGAGGAACAGCAGGAAGAGCGTCAGCGGCACGTTCCACATCAGCGTGTTGCCCGCGTTGACCAGCCCGACCGGCGGCGCGAACAGCAGCAGGTCGCGGAAGTACTTGAACTGCTCCCACACGGGGGTCAGCGTCAGGTACGCCAGCCAATCGGAACGCTGGTGCGCCGGCACCCAGCCGGCCTTGAAATTGTCCAAGTACACCAGCGGCGAGCCGAACTCCACCGCCAGGAACAGCGCGTACGCGAGAATCCCGCCGCAGGCGACCCCCCCGAGTCCAACCAGCCCGGCCGCACGCCGCCCACGCCCGCCGCCTGCGTTGAACCACCACGCCAGCGCCCAGACGCCCGCGGTCGCCAGCGC
>CAZMCT010000078.1:0-19687 GCA_964564785.1 uncultured Planctomycetales bacterium | reverse complement strand
TACAGCGCCTCGCTGGCGACCGCGCCGGTTGACCCCACCGACTACCACCAGGACGGCCGGTTCATGGGCGAGGACGTCACCGCCCGGCGCGCTCGCTTCTCACTCCCCTGGATGCACTCTAGCGGCGGCGCGCCAGCAGGCCGAGCGCCAGCAGCGCCAGCGAAGCCGGCTCAGGCACCCCAAAGTAGATGTTGTCCATGCCGACGTCTTCCAGGTACGCCTCGTTCGCCGACTCGTTGAGGAGCACACGGCTGATCGGCACGTCCGAGATGACGCCGATGAAGAAGTTGCCGTCGGTGCCCGTCGAGGGGTAGCCCGTGTAGGGCACGGGAACACTGACGATCAGGTTCAGGTTCGCATCGAAGAAGTCCAGCGTCTCGAGGCCCTGCGGCGGGTATTCCTCGTTATCCATGGCCCACAGCCCCACGGCGTACTGCGCCGTTGCCAAGTCGAACTGGAGACGCTCATCCACTCCGGCGCCCTGGTAGGGGAACAGGGCGTTCGGCGCCGACCGGGGGTCGTAATTCTGGTTATCACCCAGGGCCCGCAGGGCGAACCCGCCCGGCTGCGTGAACACAATCCCCTGACCCGCGTATTCCAAGCCGGTCAGCACGGTGTTCGGCGCCACGTCATCGAAATTGATCGTCGTCAGCGGCCCGCCGGCAGCAGCCAGGAACGCGCTTTCCTGCGCCTCCTGTTGAGGGACACCGATCGTCGGATCCAAGTAAACCACGTAGCCGCCGAATGCCACTCCCGCCGTCGCCAGCGCCAAGACGCCGGCAAGACCCAAACTCGTGCCTCTCATGTCGTCTCTCCTCAAGGATTTTCTCAAACGCGAGCTCAGTCCGCGGCTTCCGTATCGCGGAGCTGAGAATCCGTCCTGTGCAGCGAGAGTCGCGGCGCGAACCTCGCGAACAAAGAGGTGCTGCCCACTCTCACCCTACCATATGGTATTATAGCCCCTGCCGCGTGGATGGAGGCCCGATACCGGTTCCGGATACGTAATACTCTGCGTTCCATCACAAACGCCCCACCGCCCAGTCACGGCTCCCGCCGCGCCTCGTTCTCCCATCACCCCGTGCAGAATGGAGCCGGTTCCGCGTGCGCCCACCATCGCGGCAGCGCCAACGGCCTCTCCCGCGATACTGGTCCCCTTCTTCCAAGGGCTGTTATCACCCGAATGCAAGCGCATTCACCGCTCGCATCCTGCATTTCCCGCACGCACTCTCGTACGAGGCATCCGCGAGGCCTCGCTTCCGGTGCTCAGCTTCGGCCCGCGATCGACGGCCCCCTCAACCCCTCGTTCAGGCTCCCGGACCGAAACCCCCGCAGGTCGAGCGCAACGTAGCGAAACCCGAGTTGGCGCATCCGAGCTTCCACGCCGGCCCGCAGCTCGGCGTCCGCGAACCGCCCGATCTGCTCGGCCGGAACCTCGATCCGTGCGAGCTCCGCGTGATGTCGCACGCGGCATTCGCGGAACCCCAGCTCGCGGAGGTACGTCTCGGCCGCATCGATCCGCCGCAGCTTTTCGACCGTCACCGGTTCGCCGTACGGAATCCGCGACGCGAGGCAGGGCGACGCCGGCTTGTCGGCAACTGATACGCCCAGCTCAGCCCCGATCGCCCGCAGCTCCGATTTCGTGATTCCGGCTTCCGCAAGCGGCGCCCGCACACCGTGCTCGGCCGCGGCCGCCAGCCCGGGCCGATAGTCGCCCAGGTCGTCCGCGTTGGTGCCTGCCAACACCGCGGGGTAGCCGCGGGCTGCGGCCAGCGCGACCAACCGCGTGTACAGGTCGTTTTTGCAGAAGTAGCACCGATCGGCGGGGTTCGCGACGTAGTTCGGATCGTCGAATTCGCCGGTGTCGATGAACTCGTGGACGGCCCCCAGCCCGGCCGCCAGCGCCGCCACCGAAGTCAGCTCGGCCTGGGGAACGCTGGGGCTGCGACCCGTGACCGCGAGGACGTTCTCGCGTCCCAGCACGCGCACCGCCACGGCCAGCAGCACGGCGCTGTCGACGCCGCCCGAGAAAGCGACGACGCAGCGCCCCAGTGCTTTCAGGTGGGACTCCAGCCGATCGCGCTTGTCGCTCATCGCCGCATTTTAGCAGCCTGTTGCGGGAGGGGGCTGGCTCCGCGCCAACGCACCCTCCCGGTCGCGCCGACCGCCATCGCCGCGGCGCCTGGTCCCTTTTTTCAACTGTCGCCTTTTTTTGGCGGGTTGCCAGGGCCGCGACACCCCGGTGCGGGTCCGCCCCGTCCATGTTTCCGCCGACAACTCTCGACGTTGTACCGGCCTGCCGACGGCTCTACACTCACGGCCATGGATAACGCCGTTGCGGGCGAGTCCGGAGCGGCGGCCGCCAGCCCGCCCGCGGCCACAGCAATGGTCGTGGCCGAGCGCTTGCGCAAGGTTTACGAGCCCCGCACCCGCCCGGTTGTCGCGCTCGACGACATCACGCTCGAGATTCCCGCGGGTCAGTTCTGCGCGATCATGGGCGCCAGCGGGTCGGGCAAGAGCACGCTGCTGTATGTCATCGGGGGGCTGACTCCGCCGACGGCCGGTGCCCTGCGGGTGGAGGGACACGACATCGCCGCGATGTCGGACCGCGCACGGACCATCTTCCGCCGCCGGCGGCTGGGGATCATCTTCCAGGAGTACAACCTGCTCCCCACGCTCACCGCCCGGGAGAACGTCGCCCTGCCGCAGCTCGTGGACGGCCACGCCTTGGCCGACTGCCGCGCGCGGGTCGACGAGCTGCTGGCCATCGTGCATCTCGAGCACCGGGCCGACCATCGGCCCGACGCGCTCTCGGGCGGCGAGCAACAGCGGGTCGCCATCGCCCGCGCCCTGCTGAATGACCCCGCCATCATCCTCGCCGACGAGCCCACGGGGAACCTCGACTCGCGCCAGTCGGCCGAGATCTGGACCCTACTGCGACGCGTGGCCACGACGGCCGGCAAGACCATCCTCATGGTCACGCACGAGGCCGCGGGCGCGGCCTACGCCGATCGTGTCATCGTCCTCAAAGACGGGCGGATCGTCGGCCAGCTCGAACCGAAAGGCAGCGCCGATGCGGCATTGGTCGCAACTGGCTACGCGCAACTGGCGGGTTAAACGCATCCGCACGGCCGGCGCGGTGCTCGCGATCGTGCTGGGCACCGGCGCGGTCGTGTGGGTGACCTGCTGCTACGAATCCGTGCGGCAGGCCGTGTTGCAGTGGGCCGGCGGCTTCTTCGGCCGCAGCCACATCACCATCCAGTCGCCGATGGGCAAGTACGACGTGCTGCCGCAGCGCATCGTGCGCAAGATCGATGCGATCGCGGGCGTCGAGCACGTCGCGCCGGTCCTGACCCAGCGGCTGCCGTCGGCCACCGAGCCGGCCGCGGCGGTAGCCGTCCCGGGTGGCCGCACGCCGACGATGTGGGACGTGGATTTCGAGGGAATCGATCTCGCGCGCGAGTTCGACATCCGCCCGGAGTGGAACGAGCGGCTGGTCGCCGGCCGCATGCTGGCCCCGGATGACGAGTACGCGGTCGTCCTGGAGCAGTCGATCGCCGAGGAGCAGGGCGTCGGCGTGGGCGACCGCCTGCTGGTCTGGGGCACCGGCCTGGCCGACGCCGAGCCGACCGAGCTCGAAATCGTCGGCCTGATCCGACGCGAGCGCATCGCCCGTTTTCAGAAGGGCGTCGCGCTGGTCCGCCTCCCCGTCCTTCAGGAGATCAGCCAGAAACAGGCCCTGGTCAACCTCGTCAACGTGACCGTCGCCAACGCGACTCCGGACATCGTGCGGCAAGTGTCGAACCGGATTCATCTCGCGATCCGCAACGACGTGCCGAACGTCCATGTCCGCAGCGCCTCGGCGCGCATGGAGCGCATTCGTCTGGCGCAGGAGCAGCAGCAGGTCGTGCTCGTGCTCCTGAGCTGCATGGCGCTGCTGACCGCCCTCTTCATCATCCTGAGTACGCTCAGCATGGGCATGATCGAGCGCATCGCGCAGCTCGGCCTGCTGCGCTGTGTCGGCGTCACCGGCCCGCAGTTGGCCGGGCTCGTCCTGGCCGAAGTCCTCCCGCTGGGAGCCGTCGGCATCATGCTCGGGCTGCCGGTCGGGCTTGCGCTCACCGCCCTGACTGTCTGGCTCGTCCCGCAGTACGTCAGCACCTTCGTGATCAGCTGGTCCGGCGTCGGACTCGCCGTCGTGGCCGGCCTGGCCACCACGCTCGTCGCGGCCGCGCTGCCCGCGGTGGCCGCGCTCCGCGTCTCGCCGCTCGAGGCCACCCGTCCGCGGGCTCGCCGCGCCGGACTGTGGACGGTCATGGCGGCCGGCGTGCTGGCGGCGCTGCTCATGGCCGCCCAGCTATACGTCCTGCGCTACCGCGTGCAGCGCGATATGCAATTCGTGCAATGGTCCGTGACCGCCATCGTCCTGCTGTATCTCGCCTACGCCGCCGCGGCGCCGGTGGCGCTGTGGCTCTTCAGTCACCTGGCAGTACCGATCACGGCCGCGTTCGTCAACGTGCGGACACGCCTTCTTCAGGACCAGGTGGGGCACGCCGTCTGGCGCTCGGCCGGGATCTGCTGCGGGCTGATGGTGGGACTGTCGCTGATCGTCGGGCTGATCGTGTTCAACGAGAGCTTCCGCAGCGGCTGGCAGTTCCCCAAGCAGTTCCCGGAGGCGTACATCTGGAGCGACGAGCAGATCCCGGGGGATGTAGCCGGGGTGGTCGCCCGCGTGCCCGGCGTGCGCAACTTCACGGTTGCAAACGCCCCCAACGTGATCGTCGAGGAAAAGCCGCTGCTGATGGAGAAGGTGCTCCGCTCGATCACCTGGTTCCTGGGGATCGAGCCGGACTCGTTCTTCGACCTGCTCCAGCTCGAATTCGTCGAAGGCGACGCCCGCACCGCGCGGGAGCTGCTCAAGCAAGGCGGCCACGTCCTGGTCGCGACCGACTTCGCCCGCACCCGCCGCAAGGGCGTGCGCGAGGTCCGCGACGAGACCGGCCGCGTGGTGGTCAGCAACCAGGTCCGCGTCTGGTTCGCCAACGACTGGCACGTCTTCAAGGTCGCCGGCGTGATCGACTCGCCCGCGCTCGACATCGCCGCCAGCTACTTCCAGGTTCAGAGCGAGTCGTACATGGCCGCGGTCGGCTCGGTCATCGGCACCAACGCCGACCTCGAGCGCATCTGGGGCGTGCGCGGGGCCAAGCTGGTCCTGCTCAACTACGACCTCCCGCCCGAGCCGCCCCCGCCCGATTGGCCCCCGCCGCCCGGCGCACCCGACTCGGCCGGCATCTCGCACATGCACCGCAACCCGCGGGTGCCGCTGGAACACCGCTGGCAGAACTACCGCGAGACCCGCGTCTTGCAGCAAATCTGCCGCGAGCTGGGGGTGAGTGCCCGCTACGGCACCGCCCGCGAGCTCAAGGCCGAGATCGACGCCGAGATCACGCGCGTCACGTACCTGCTCGCGGCCGTGCCGAGCGTCGCGCTGCTCGTCGCCGCGATCGGGGTGGCGAACCTGATGACCGCGAACGTCGCCAGTCGCACGAAACAGCTCGCGACGCTGCGGGCGGTCGGCGCGACCCGCGGGCTGGTGCTGCGCGTCGTGCTCGGCGAGGCGCTGGTCCTCGGGATTCTCGGCAGCGGCCTGGGCTTGGGGCTCGGCCTGCACTTGGCCTGGAACGTGACCGAGCTCACCCAACGGATGTGGGGCTACGCCATTCCGTTCACCGTCCCCTGGGCGTTCGTCGGCGTCGCCATCGCCCTGACCGTCGGCCTGTGCATCCTCGCCGGCATGGCTCCCGCCCGCCACGCCGCTCGGACCAACGTCATCGCCGCCTTGCACGTCTCATAAATCGGGAAACATACCGCTCCACCGACCGGCGAACTTGCCGTATGCCGTGTGCCATTGCCGGCTCGTCGCATGCCACTGCCGTGTCGGCCGTGCGCCGCATCAGGTGAACTCGCCCGAAGTCACGGGAAGTGCGACCGCACGTCGGGCCTCCTCCGGCTGATGGCCGAGCGCGGATCGCTGACCGCCTGAAGCTGCGGGCTTCTATAATTCGCACATGCTCCGCATCGGCCCGTTGAGCTTCGATTTCCCGGTCGTGCAGGCCGCGCTGTCGGGCTACAGCGACGGCCCGATGCGGATGATTGCGCGCCGTTTCGGGGCCCCGTACTGCCTGCATGAGGTGGTGCTCGACAAGAGCGTGGTCATGTCGCCGAAAGCCCGCCGCATCCTGCTGGGCGGGCTCGACCCGGCCGATCACCCGCTCGGCGGGCAGCTCATGGGGGCCGAGCCGGGCGTCTTCGCCGAGGCGGCCGGGCACGTCGTCGCGGCCGGCTTCGACGTGGTGGACATCAACTTCGGCTGCCCGGTCAAGAAGGTGCTCGGCCGCTGCCGAGGCGGGTACCTGCTGAGCGACCCGCCGACGGCGATCGAGATCCTGCGGGCGGTGCGGGCGGCGGTGCCGCCGCACGTGCCGGTCACGCTCAAGATGCGGCGCGGCATGGACGATTCGCCGAAGTCGGAGCGCGACTTCTTTCGTATCTTCGATGCGGCGTGGGAGCTGGGATTGGCCGCGATTACCGTCCACGGCCGCACGGTCGAGCAGCGCTACCGCGGCTCGAGCACGTGGGCGTTCCTGAAGCGGGTCAAGAAGCACGCCGGCAACTGCGTTGTGCTCGGCAGTGGCGACCTGTTCCGGGCCGAGGACATTCGCGCCATGCTCGACGAGACCGGTGTTGACGGTGTGACCGTCGCCCGCGGCTGCATCGGCTATCCCTGGATCTTCGCCGAGGCCCGCGAGCTGCTGGCCGGCCGGCCGGTGCCGCCGCCGCCGAGCGTGGCCGAGCAGGGCCGCGTCATCCGCGCGCATTTCGAGCTCGTCGCGGCGGCGGAGGGGCCGGTGCGGGCCGCCCGCATCATGCGGAAGTTCGGCATCCGCTACGCCGACACGCACCCGATGCCGCGCAAGGTGCGAATGGCGTTCGTCGCGGCCATGTCAGCCGAGCGGTGGCATGCGGTGCTGGACGAGTGGTACGACCCGGGCCGGGCGTGGCCGCCGGTGGTGCGGCGGACGGGTCCAGGGGACCTGGTCGCGGCGGGGGCGTGCGAATGAGCAGCAAGCGACGCATCTGGGCTGGCGAGTGGGGTGGGCCAGGTCGATGGGCTGGGCGGCAGCGGCCCGGCCGCGTTGACGGTCGCGAGGCCGCAGGGTATGCTGATTTGTTCTGACAAATGAGCTGGCCGCGGGCCCCCATCGTCTAGTGGCCTAGGATATCAGGTTCTCATCCTGGAGACCGGGGTTCGAATCCCCGTGGGGGCGGTTCGGCTGCGTGCCCTCCTTGGGGGCTTCCGCTGTGGGGTCGGTTGCCGGCCGAGGGTGAGCAACCCCCTCATCAAGGCGTCCGAGTCCCACGCTGCAACTCGCGGCCGTCGAGGGGGTACAAGGGGGACCGCGGCCGGATTCTCGGCCGCTGGCCATGCAAAAGGGCTATCATGCTGGATGCTCACGGTACGAAGGACGCGGCGGCCCGCGCGGGCGCGAAGCGCGGCACGGCGGGGACCGGTGCGGGCGATCGAAGCGCCGCCGACCCGGCCGCGGCACACGGGATGCTCGACCCGGCGACGGCGTGCGCGGCGGACCGCGGCCGCGACAATAGGGATCCGGTCATGCCCTCCCGCGAATTGCTGGAGCTGCTCGAAGACGCGATCGAGCGCGAGGCTTCGGACGTGCACCTCGTGCCCGGCTACCCGCCCACGTTCCGCGTCCACGGCCAGCTCCGGCCGGCGGGCGCGGTGCCGCTGACGGCCGAGCATACGCGGCGGATGGTCGAGTCGCTGGTGCCGGAGCGGGTGCGGGGGCAGCTCGCTGACGTGAAGAATCTGGATTGTTCGGTCGCGCTCGCGCACCAGGGCGTGCCGGCGCGCTTCCGGGCGGGGGTGTACCTGGCGCAAGGGCAATGGTGCGCGTGCCTGCGGCACATTCCCAACGAGATTCCGACGTTCGAGTGGCTGGGCTTCCCCGAGGAGCTGGCGCAGCGACTGGTCGCGCACCATAACGGCCTGGTCATCGTCACCGGCGTGACCGGATCGGGCAAGACGGCGACCCTGGCTGCGCTGGTCAACCTGGTGCGGCAAGATGCGACGCGCCGGGTACTGACGATCGAGGAGCCGATCGAGTACCTGCACAACCCCGGCACGGGCGCGATCGTCACGCAGCGCGAGGTCGGCCGCGACGTGGACTCGTTCGCCGACGGCCTCAAGCACGGGCTGCGGCAGGACCCGGACGTGATCCTGGTGGGTGAGATCCGCGACCGCGAGACGGCGCAGATCGCGCTGTCGGCGGCCGAGACCGGGCACCTGATCCTCACGACGCTGCACACGCGCGACGCGAAGGGCGCCCTGACGCGGCTGGTCGACATTTTCCCGCAGGAGACGCAGGACGACATCCGCAGCCAGCTCGCGATGAGTCTGCGCTCGGTCGTGTGCCAGCACCTGCTGCCGGCCGTGGGGGCCGCCGAGAAGCGCGTGCTGGCGCTCGAGGTGCTGCATGTGAACCAGCAGGTGCAGGTGGCGATCCGGGCGGGCAAGATCGAGACGCTGGAGTCGGCCCTCC
Source organism: uncultured Planctomycetales bacterium (assembly GCA_964564785.1). Lineage (GTDB taxonomy): Bacteria > Planctomycetota > Phycisphaerae > UBA1845 > Fen-1342 > CAZMCT01. The sequence continues at coordinate 11,069 of CAZMCT010000078.1, read as the reverse complement.
AGACCGGCAAGCGTGACGGCATGATCCCGCTGGACGAGGATCTCCAGCGGCTGGTGAAAGCCGGGCGCATCGCGCTCGAGACGGCCCGACGGCTGGCCAAGGAGCCGGCGAGCATCGTGGCGACCACGAACGCGTGGGCGTGAGCGGAGCCGCGGGGGATCCGCGTTCCGCAGTCGGCCGGAGCGTGAAAGAAGCGACAGCCACCGCGGGAGCCCAGGCACCGCCGGAGTAAACGGGGAACAGGAACACAGGCTCAGCGCGCGTGCCGCAATGGTGGGGTGGGGCGGAGCCGGCGCCCTTTCTCAACGGGCTGCGTAGCGCGGCTATCACCACCCGGCATGACAGGCCCCCGGCCTGTAACCTCTGGGGGACCGGTCTTTGGCCTGTTACCCACTGAAGGACAGGCCGTCCGGCCTGTCAACTGACCGACCGGAGGTCGGTTCCCCAGGTGGTTTTGTTGGGCACTCTAGGCGCCACTCGCTGCTTGCGACTCGCTGTTGAGCTCGTCCAGCAGCGCCACGGCCCGCCGCAGGTGCGGAATCACGATCGAGCCGCCGATGATCAGCCCGATGTTGAAGGCCTCCCAAAGCTGTGCGTCGCTGACGCCGACCTCCTTGCAGCGAATGACGTGGTAGGTGATGCAGTCGTCGCAGCGAAGCACGAGCGAGCCGACCAGGCCGGCGATTTCCTTGGTCCGGGCGTCCAGCGCGCCGTCCTCGTAGGCCCGGGTGTCGAGCGTGAAGAAGCGCTGGATGGGCAGGTTGCCGGCCGCGAGGATGCGCTCGTTCATCTTCTCGCGGAACGCGCGGAATTCGGCCAGGCGGGTGGACATTCGGGGTTTCCTCGCATGCGCCGCGAACAGGGCGCCCCGTCGCTGCGGCCGGGGGCTCGGAGAGCGGACGGGCGAACCGGGCGCACGCGCTACCCGGCCAGCACCTTCCGCAGGCGCTCGAGGGCCCAATCGAGTTCGGCGCGCGTGATGCACAGCGGCGGGGCCAGCCGCATGGTCTGGGCGTGTGTGTCCTTGCACAGCACGCCCATCGACATCAGTTGCTCGCAGTACTGGCGGGCCACGCCCGCCTCGCGCTTGAACTCGATCCCGACCCACAGCCCGCGTCCGCGGATCTCGTGCACCTTGTCCGTGCGGATCGCCCGCAGCTTCTCGAACAGGTAGTGCCCGAGCTCGGCGGCGTTGTTCTGGTATTTCTTGGAGCGGAGGATTTCGATCACCTTGCGACCGACGGCGCAGGCCAGCGGGTTGCCGCCGAACGTGCTGCCGTGGTCGCCGGGCTTGAAGACGCCCAGCACGTCCGCGCGTGAGACGACGGCCGAGAGGGGCACGATCCCGCCGCCGAGAGCCTTGCCGAGCACGTACATGTCGGGCTGCACGCCTTCGTGCTCGCAGGCGAAGGTATGGCCGGTACGGCCCAGGCCGGCCTGGATTTCGTCCGCGATGAACAGCACGCGGTTCTGCGTGCACAGGTCGCGGACCTGCCGCAGGAAGCCGTCGGGCGGGACGATGATTCCGGCTTCGCCCTGGATCGGCTCGACCAGGAACGCGACGGTGTTCGCGTCGATGGCCCGCCGGAGGGCCTCGATATCGCCGTACGGCACGATCTCGAACCCGGGCGTGTAGGGGCCGAAGTCCTGCCGTGACTGAGGATCGGTGCTGAAGCTGATGATCGTGGTCGTGCGGCCGTGGAAGTTCTCCGAGCAACAGATGATCTTGGCCTGGTTCTGCGGCACGCCCTTGACCAGGTAGCCCCACTTGCGAGCCGTCTTGATGGCGGTTTCGACGCCCTCGGCCCCGGTGTTCATGGGCAGGACCATTTCCATACCGGCCAGCTCGGCCAGGTCGCGGCAGAACGGCCCGAGCTGGTCGTTGTGAAACGCGCGGCTGGTCAGCGTCACGCTGTCGAGCTGCTCCTTGGCCGCGGCCACCAGCTCGGGGTGGCGGTGGCCGAAGTTGACCGCCGAGTAGGCCGCCAGCATGTCCAGGTAGCGTCGGCCGTCGGCATCCTCAACCCACACGCCCTCGGCCCGGGCGACGACCACGGGCAGCGGGTGGTAGTTGTGCGCGGCGTAATGCTCAACCAGCTCAATGTGTTCGGCGTTGGACAGTCCGGCCGGCGCCGGATGGGTGCGCGTGATGGTACTCATGCTCGTCCTTTCGCAGGCGAAGTCCGTCCGTTCCGGTGCGCGAGCGACCCGCGTCGGCCCGGGGCCGGCCCGCAACAGGAACTATACCCGCGGGCCGATCGGGATCAATTGGAAGCGGGGCGGCGGGGGCGTCCGCCGCGTCGGAAGCAGGGTCCGAAAGCGCGGGAGATCAGTCGGCGGGGCGATCGAGTCCGACGGTCGTTCGCGGACCGCGCGGCGGGTCGGAGGGATTGGGCGCGAGCGCCGCGACGGGCAGGCTCCGCGGCTGCCACTCGGCGCCGCCGGGACCGAAATTGACGCGGCGGGCCTCCTCCCAGTAGCGCCCGGCGTTGAACTCGAACGCGGCCCGCATAGCCAGCTCCGCAACCAGGCCGAGCAGGATCGAAAAGCACCCCAGGACGAAGAACATGAGCCCGGCCAGCGGCGCCTTGCCGAACAGCAGCTTGGCCGGATCGCCCGCGACGATCGCGCGGTAGACGCCGAGCAGGTAGAACGCGGCGGTGGCGATCCATGACCACTGCGTGATCTTGCCGAAGAAGTGCATCGGCTTGGTGCGGTATTTCTGAAGCATGCGGACGAGGATCAGGTCGACCAGGACCTTGAAGATCCGGCCGTAGCCGTACTTGCTCTGACCGGCGGTCCGTGGGTTGTGCCGCACGACGACCTCGCAGATGCGCGCGCCGTGCATCGAGGTGTAGACCGGGATGAAGCGGTGCATTTCGCCGTAGAGGCGCGCATCGCGGATGACGTTGGCCCGGTAGGCTTTGAGCGTGCAGCCGTAGTCGTGCAGCCGCACGCCCGTGACGCGGCCGATCAGCCAGTTCGCGACGCGCGACACGCGGGTCCGCAGCCACGAGTCCTTGCGGTCTTTGCGCCAGCCGCTGACCACGTCGTAGCCGCCCTCCTGGAGGACGTCGCAGAGCCGCTCGATCTCCTCGGGCGGGTTCTGACCGTCGCCGTCGAGCGGCACGATGAGCGGCGCGCGAGCCGCCCAGAACCCGGCCATCAGCGCCGCCGTCTGGCCGTAGTTGCGGGCCAGGTGGATCACCCGCAGCCGCGGCTCGCGGGCGGCCAGCTCGTCGAGCAGGGGGCCGGAGCGGTCGCGGCTGCCGTCGTTGACGGCGATCAGCTCGAACCGGCGGCGCTGGGCGGCGAGCGTCCGCAGGAAGTGCGGAAAGACCGTCGGGATGCTGGCCTCCTCCTGGAAGACCGGCACGACCACGGAAACCTCGGGGGTTGCGACCGACATCCGGGGATTCTCGGCAACGGTTCTGCCAACGGCCCGGCCACGGCCGCTAGTGCCGCCGGCCGGATTTGCGCGTAGTATAGCGTCGATTCGAGCCCGCAGCGCCGGCGCGGGCGCCGGCAAGTCTCACCGGCGGCTGGAGAACGACCATGTCCGTTCCCGACGTGGCAATCCTCATGGGCAGCGAGAACGACTGGAGCGTCCTGAAGGCCGCGGGCGACACGCTGGCCGAATACGGCGTCGCGTACGAAGCCCGCGTGCTTTCGGCGCACCGCACGCCGGCGGAGACCGCCGAATACGTCCGAAAATGCGACGCCGGCGGGACGCGGGTGTTCATCGCCGCCGCGGGCATGGCGGCGCACCTGGCCGGAGCGGTGGCGGCCCAGACGACGCGGCCGGTGCTCGGCGTGCCGTTGGCGGCGGGTGAGCTGAACGGATTGGACGCGCTGCTGGCGACGGTGCAGATGCCGCCGGGGATACCGGTCGGGACGCTGGCGATCGGGAAAGCAGGGGCGACGAACGCGGCACTGCTGGCGATCAGCATCCTGGCGAACGAGCGGCCGGCGCTGCGCGCCAAACTTGAAGCGGCCCGGCGTGAGCGCGCGGCGAAGATTCTGGCGACGCGGTTGAGTTAGCGTGGCAAGTGGAGGAGGGGCGAAGCGAGCGAAAGGCACTGCCGCACGGGCAGTGACAGGCCACGGTGGATCAGCGCGGCAGCGTTCTGCCCGCCATGCCGGCCCGGCCGTCGAGCGCGCGGAGCGCGACGGGGCTGAGCGCCCCCGGGTTCGCAGCCGCAGAGCCGGCCCGCCCGCGGCCGTTGCTGGGACCGGCGATCGCACTGATGGCGGGGATCGCGCTGGCCGAGCGAATCGGACCCGTTTCGGTTGCCGTGCGTGCTGGGCTGCCGGTCCTCGCAGGGGTGTGCTTCGCGCTGCTGGCGTGGCGGGTGCATCGGCGGCGTGGTTCGGGCCTGGCGGCGGTGCTGGGCGCCGCGATCGCGCTGATCGCCGGGTTCCAGCGGCACCAGCTCGAGCTCGCTCGTCCGCCGCAGCACATCGCGCATGTCGTCGGCGCCGAGCCGATCCTGACGCGCGTGGCCGGGCGGATCGTCACCCCGCCGCTCGAGCGACCCGCGATCAAGCACAACCCGTTTCTGCCGTTCGAGCCGCCGCCGCGTACGCAGTTCGTGCTCGAGGTCGAGCAGTTGCTCACGGAGAATCCGCCGCTGCCGGCCGCAGGTCGGTTGCGCGTGACGGTGGAAGACACGGGTCTCGGCTTGCGCCTGGGGCAGCGGGTCGAGGTGGCCGGAGAACTCGCGCTCCCGGTGGGTCCGCGGAACCCGGGGGCCGCGGACTGGCGGGCCTGGCACCGGCAGCAAGGGCTCAGCGGCGTGCTGTTGGTCGAACGAGCGGAGCTGGTGCGTGTCGGGCCGGAGCCGCCCGGGGCGTGGCCGCGCTTAGTGGAGGCGCTGCGGGCTCGGGCGCGCGGGCTGCTGCTGGAGCCGGGTGCAGCGCTTGGGGCCGACGAGGCGGCGCAACTGCTGGACGTGATGATCCTGGGCCAGCGGAGCGTGGCCGACCGGCGGATCAACGAGGCCTTTCTCAAGGCCGGGGGGCTGCACTTCCTCGCGGTGAGCGGGTTCAACGTGGCCGTGCTGGCGGGTTTCACGGCGGCGGCCATGCGCTGGGGTCTGCGCTGCGGGCGCCGCACGACGGCCGGCGCGACGCTGGCGGTGACGCTGCTGTTCGCCCTGGTGACGGAGCAAAATGCGCCCGTGCTGCGGGCGGCCGGCTGCGTGCTGCTGGCGACGGCGGCGGTGCTGACCGGGCGGCCGCTGAGCCCGCTGAACTGGCTCGCGGCGGCGGTGATCGGCGTGCTGCTGTGGAACCCGTGGGAGCTGTTTCGAGCGGGCTTTCAGCTTTCGTTCGTCCAGGTTCTGGGGCTGATCCTCGTGGTTCCGCCGGTTTATCGGGCGGCCTTGCGGTGGACACGCCGGGGCGACGCCGGCGATGGAATAGAGGAGGCCGACACGGTCTGGAAATGGGCCGGGACGCGGCTAGGGCGGGGCCTGCTGGGGCTGGTGGTCGGCTGCACCTGTGCCTACGCGATTGCGCAGCCGTTGGTGTTGTGGCACTTCGGCCGGCTGGCGCCGTGGGGGATCGTGGGCACGATCGTGCTGACGGTGCCGGTCGCGTTCGTCACCGTGCTGAGCCTGGTCACGCTGGTCGCGAACCTCAGCGTGCCGCCGCTGGGCGGCTGGCTGGCGGTCGGGCTGCACGCGCTGACGGAAGGGCTGCTCGGCGTCGTGGGGCTGGCGGAGCGTCTGCCCGCGGCCGCGCTGGACGTACCGCGTCCGCCGCTGTGGTTGGTCGCGGGCAGTTACGTACTCGTGCTGGTGGTGTTGGCCATCCCGGCCCGGGTCCGGTCGGGCCGGCTGGTAACGGCGGCCTTGCTGTTGAGCGGGGCCGCGTGGACGGGCTGGGCATTGTGGCCGGCGGGGAGTGACGCGTTCGAAGTCGACGTACTCTCGGTGGCGGACGGCAGCGCGGTACTCCTGCGGACGCCGGGGGGGCGCGCGGCAGTGTTCGATGTCGGCACGAACACGAACAGTGACGCAGGCGAGGTGGTGTTGCGGGCGCTGCGGGCCGTGGGGGCGCGGCGCGTCGATCTGATCTGCGTCTCTCATGCGAACTTCGATCACTACAGCGGGCTGGCGACGCTGCTGGCGGGGCTGCCGGCGACTGGCTGGTGCACCAACCGTGCGTTCGCCGAGTTGCTCGCGGATGGTGAGCCGGCAAAGCTGGCGCGGCTTTTGCCGCGCGACCGGGCGCGACCGCAGGTCGTGGCGGCGGGCGAGCGGCTTTCGGTCGGCGGGGCCACGGTGGAGGTGTTGTGGCCGCCGCCGACGGTTTCGCCGGAGTGGGGGGGCAACGACAGCTCGCTGGTGCTGCGGATCACGGTCGCGGGGCGTAGCGTACTGCTGACGGGCGATGCCGAGGAAGCGGCGCTGCGGGCGCTGCTGGCGCGGGAGCGGGCGGGGCGGATCGACCTGCACGCCGATGTACTGGTCGCGCCGCACCACGGGCAGGTGATTCCGGGCGTGAGTGGCGAGTTCTACGCGGCCGTGTCGCCGCGCCATGTCGTCGTATCGGCTCGGCGGGAGCGGCCGCGACTGACCACGCTGGTCGAGCACGTGCTGGGTCCGGGGGCGGCCATTCTGCGGACCGGAGGGGCGGGGGCGATCCGGGTCCGAATCACGCAGACGGGCGAACTGACGGTCGGGCCGGCGGATGCGGGGGGCGGGTGAGCGCCCGGCGCGGATCGGTGCGGCGGCCGGCGCGCTTTACAAACCGGCGTGGTTCGGTTCAGATGCGTGTAACACGCCTTCGCGAGAATGGTACAAGGAGGAATCCATGAATCGCTGGCCCCTGCTGCTGCTGAGCCTGGTCGCCCTCGTCACCGCGGCGTGCGAGCAGAAGAAGCCCCAGCCCACCGCGCACGAAGAAAGTTCGCAGCCCCTTAGCAAGATGGACACCCCGCCGAGCAAGCCGGGCGCGACGGATCCGTATGCGGATCCGTACGCGAGCGGTCAGCCCGCGCGCCCGTCCGACGCGGCCATGGCGAAGCCGCGCGACCCGGGCATGGTCGAAGCCTCGCCGCCGAAGGCCACCGGCACGGTCGGGCAGCAGCGCACGCACACCGTGCAGGCCGGCGACACGCTGTACAAGCTGGCTCGCCAGTACTACAGCGACCAGAGCCAGTGGAAGAAGATCTACGAAGCCAACCGCAACGTGATCCGCGACAAGGACCGGCTCGAGCCGGGCATGCGGCTGGTCATCCCGTAGCGGTAACCGAGGTCAGGGCCGAATCGCGGGCCGGCGGCGCAGCGCCCGGTTGCCGAGCTGCCCGCAGGCGGCCATCTGCGCGCGGCCCTTGGTGATCCGCCGCTTGCAGCCCTGTCCGGCCGCGGTGAGCCAATCGAGGAACTGCACGACCTGCTCCTCACTGGGCGCGGGCCAGGGCGAGTCGCGGCGCGGGTTGTATGGAATGACGTTGAGCATGCATTTCAGCGGCCGCAGGTAGTCGGCTACCTCGAAGGCATGCGCGCGGGCGTCGTTCACGCCGGGGATGAGCACGTATTCCACCATGAAGAACTGGCACTTGCGGAGGGGGTAGTCGAGCAGGGCGGCCCGCAGCTCGGCCATGGGCTCGAGCCGGTTGTGCGGCATGATCCGCGAGCGGATCTCGTCGTTGGGGGCGTTGAGCGAGACGGCCAGGTTGAGCCGCCGCCAGCCGAGGCGGGCCAGCTTGCGGATGCCTTGCACGCGGCCGACCGTCGAGATCGTAACCCGCTCGCCGGCGAAGGAGAGCCCGCCGGGGTCCATCAGCACGCGGATGGCGTGGATCACGTGCTCATAGTTGTCCAGCGGCTCGCCCATGCCCATGAACACGACGTTGCGGATGCCGCCGTGGAAATCGCGCTGGGCGGCCGCGACCTGGCCGACGATCTCGGACGGGGTCAGGTTGCGCAACAGGCCGAGCTGGGCGGTCTCACAGAATTCGCAGCCGCGGGCGCAACCGATCTGGCTCGAGACGCACAGTGTTCGCCAGATGCCGCGCGTCCGCTGCATCGGCACGACCACGCTCTCGATCTCCAGGCCGTCGCGCGTGCGCTGCACGAACTTCGTCAGGTCGCCGTCCGCCAGCCGGTTCACGATGGGCAGGATGTCGGCGGTCAGCTCGGGCGAGTGATCGGTCGCCAATCCCCCGTCCACACGTGCAGCCAGTGTAGCCCGCAGCGTCGCCGGCAGGTCGGCCGCGCTCGCCTGGCCGCGCAGCAGCCGGCGGTACGCGGCCCGCAGCGGCTTGAGCTCGTGCCGCCGCGGGCCGGTTGCCGCGACCAGCTCGTCAAATGTGAGTCCGAGCACGTCCATAGATGCGCGATCTTAGCAGCGCCGGAGCCGAACCCGTCGCGAGACCGCCCACCCGGATCCGAGCCCGAACCGCGCGACGGACACTGGGCGGCGGCTGGGAACTGCCGAGACGGCAGCGGCAGAGCGCCGATCGCCTCAGGCCGATCCGACCGAACGGTTCGCCTCGGCCTCGATCCGCGCGCTGTCTTCCAGGAACCGCCGCTCGCGGAACGTGGCGAGGAACGCGATTCCGGCCACGACGGTGATCGCGATCGGGACGAGGAAGATCTTGGCCCAGTCGTGCCCGCCGGTCGGCCGGAGGAACATCTTCGCGATCTGGCCGGCCAGCAGGCTGCCGAAGAGCATGCCGACGCCGTTGGTCGCGAAGACGATGAGCCCCTGGGCGCTGGCGCGGATGTCCTTAGGCGCGAGGCGTTCGACCGCGATCATGCCGCCGACGAAGAAGAACGAGTAGCAGATGCCGTGCAGGCACTGGGCCGCGACGACGAGCCACGTGGGCTGGCCGATGGCGAAGATGGCGTAGCGGACGGGCCAGGCGAGGATGCCGAGGAAGATGGTGGTGCGCATCCCCAGGTGTCGCAGAGCGGGTGCGAGCGCCAGCATGATCAGGACCTCGGCGATCTGGCCGAGACTCATGGCGAGGTTGGCCGAGCTCTCCTTCAGGCCGACGCCGGTGCCGGGCTCGGTGAGGAACAGGAACGTGAGGTTGTAGTAGAACGGCAGCTCGATCGCGACGATGAACGAGATCACCAGCAGCACGGCGAAGTTCGCGTTCTTCGTGAGCCGGAGCGCCTCGAGGAACGCGTAGGGGTTCTTGGCTTCGCGGCTGGGCGGCGTGTTGGGCAGCGTGAAGCAGTACAGCCCCATCAGCGCGGAGAGAATCGCGGCGGCGACGAGGCAGTCGCCGATGTGTGAGACGCCGGGCGACCGCGATTCCCAGAGTTGGAGGTACAGGCTCATGATCCAGTTGATGACGATCCAGCCGATGGTGCCCCAGACCCGGATGTTGCCGAACTTGCGGGCGTCCTTCATGTGGTAGAACGCGATCGCGTTGGTCAGCGCGATCGTCGGCATGTACAGCACGGCGTAGCACAGGATGAGCAGCCACAGCGGCAGGAACGTGCGAACCTGCCACGCGGCCAGCAGTAGGGCGGCGCCGACGAGATGTACACTCCCGGTGAAGATCTGGTTGGGCAGGAAGCGGTCCGCGATCCACCCCGCCACCAGCGGGCTGAGCATCGCCCCGATCGCGGTCGTCAGGTACACCAGGTTGATCTGCGGGTCGGTGAACCCCAGGTTCCGCATGTGCCCCGCGATCAGCACGGCCCACGAACCCCAGATCGCGAACTGCACGAACATCATCACGGAGAGGCGGCCGGTCAGCAGGGCCGGACTGCGGGCCGCGGCGGTGGTGTTGACGGCGGACGGAGCGGCGGGTGCGGTCATGGCACGCGATCCTCGCTCAGGGGACGGTGGGGTCCGTAACACGGCCATCATAGGCGGCGAACGCGGGGGCAACAACCGAGCGGCCCGGTGGTCGCGGCGCCGCCGATGGGGAGGGGGACGCGGAGCTCTGCGTCAGGAGTCGGAACAGGTGGCGATGGGATTCGAACCCATGACAAACGGATTTGCAATCCGCTCCCTTAGTCCACTCGGGCACGCCACCGTAGCCCGGCCGGGGGGCTGGTGACCCGCTCGCCCGGACCGGGCACTTGCGCGATCGCGATTATAGTTCCGGAAGATGCCCCCGCAAGCGAATGCGGCCGGTCGGCGAGAGTGGTAGGCGCTTCGCGGTCGCTGGTCGGTCAGTCAGCGCCGGGGCCGTCTGCCTCTCGCGAAGCTCAGTCGGTCGGCACGAGTTTTTCAAGCCGCGACCACGCGTTTGGGCCCCGATACGTTTCGCGAGGCGTTGTCGGCCGGGCCCGGCAGCGGCCCCGAGCATACTCACACGTTGGCGCGGCCGTTCCCCAAGAAATCGGCGATCACGATGCGAGCGAGGACATCCTTGGTGTGACCCGCGACCTCCTGGCAGGTCTGCTCGAGCTGCGCACGGGCCTTCTCCTTGTTGGCCGCGACCGACCGCAGCATCAGGTCGCCGTTGATGGGCCCCTCGATGGCCTCGATGATCTCGAGCAACGTGATCTCGCCCGGGGGCTTGCGAATTACGAAGCCGCCCGCCGGCCCGCGCTCGCTGGTGAGGATCTGTGCCCGCACCAGTTGCTGTAGAATCTTGAGCAAATGGCCCGACGGAATCCCGCAGGCTTCGGCGATGTCCCGGCCCTGAATGGGGCTGCCGTTGGCATTCTCGGCCAGGTGGGCAGTCGCAAATACCGCATAAGCGGCCGCTCGTCCAAGTCGCATGTCGCACCTCATCGATCCCGATCGTCGATCCGACCACCGCTCCGCCGACCGTCGCTGCGGCCCTGCTGCTGGCGCGGCGTCCGGACGTTCGCCGCGCACCACGGAGGGCCGCTCGCCTCACGGCCGGAACGACCCGGCGGGCAGCCGAATCGGTTGACCGGCTTCAGGCCCGATGAAACCTAATCTTGAAAGAGTATAGCGCCCTGAATCCCTTCTGCCACTTGGAAGGGTGGGGGGCGACGAACCGGGAGAGGTCGGAACCGACGACGGCGGGCCGTGCCGGCCGCGGTCGTGAGCGCCCGCGCTGCGGGGGTGTCGGTGAAGCGCGGGCGCCCCGCCCGCTCTATTAGACACTGTACCCAAGCAAG
>CAZMCT010000077.1:8144-19731 GCA_964564785.1 uncultured Planctomycetales bacterium | reverse complement strand
CTTGCGGCGGTGCCACAACGGCGGCCACGCGGGGCGCGGGCCGCTACTTGCGGCGGTGCCACAACGGCGGCCACGCGGGGCGCGGGCCGCTACTTGCGGCGGTGCCACAACGGCGGCCACGCGGGGCGCGGGCCGCTACTTGCGGCGCGCCAGGCCCAGCGTCCGCAGCGCCGCGTCGATCTCGTCGAGAATCGCCGGATCGTCGATTGTGGCCGGCACCTTGTAGTCGCTGCCGTCGGCGATTTTCTTCATTGTCCCGCGGAGGATCTTGCCGCTGCGCGTCTTCGGCAGTCGCTTGACCACCACGGCCTGCTTGAACGAGGCCACCGCCCCGATCTTCTCGCGGATCATCTGCACGCATTCCCTGACGATGTCCGCTTCCGGCCGCGTCACGCCTGCTTTGAGCACGACCAGGCCGACCGGCACCTCACCCTTCAGTTCGTCCGCGACACCGATCACCGAGCACTCGGCCACATCCGGGTGCGCCGCCAGCACCTCTTCCATCCCGCCGGTCGACAGCCGGTGGCCGGCGACGTTAATGATGTCGTCGATGCGGCTCATGATGTAGAGGTAACCGTCCTCGTCCTGGTAGCCGGCGTCGCCGGACAGGTAGTAGCCCGGGTAGCGGCTCAGGTACGACTCGCGATAGCCGTCGTCGTTGTTCCACAGTGTCGGCAGGCAGCCGGGCGGCAGCGGCAGCTTGACCACGATGTTGCCGGTCTGCCCGGGCTGCACGGGGTCGCCGGCCTCGTCGAGGATCCGCACGTCGTAGCCCGGAGCGGCCTTGGTCGGCGAGCCGGGCTTGACCGGCAGTGCCCCCAGCCCCAGACAGTTCGCCGCGATCGCCCAGCCCGTCTCCGTCTGCCACCAGTGGTCGATCACCGGCACGTTCAATCGCTCCTGCGCCCATCGCAGCGTGTCCGGGTCGCACCGCTCGCCCGCCAGAAACAGCGCCTCGAACCCGCGCAGGTCGTATTTCTTGATGAGCTCGCCGTTCGGATCCTCGCGCTTGATCGCCCGGAAGGCCGTTGGGGCCGTGAACAGCACCTTCACCTTGTGCTGCTCCACCACCCGCCAGAACGCCCCGGCGTCCGGCGTCCCCACCGGCTTGCCCTCGTACAGCACCGTCGTGCAGCCCGCCAGCAGCGGTGCGTAGACGATGTATGAGTGCCCCACCACCCATCCAATATCGGACGCTGCCCAGTACACGTCCCCCGCGCCCACGTTGTAGATGTGCTTCATGGTCCACGCCATCGCCACCGCGTGGCCGCCGTTGTCTCGCACCACCCCTTTCGGCACGCCCGTCGTCCCCGACGTGTACAGGATGTACAGCGGGTCGGTCGCCCTCACCGGCACGCAGTCCACCGGCCGGGCCGTCTCCATCGCCGCGTGCCAGGCCACGTCGCGGCCGGGCGTCAGCGGCGTTTCGATCTGCGGCCGTTGGAGGATGACGCAGCTCTCCGGCTTTCCGGCGGACAGTTCGATGGCCTCGTCAAGCATGGGCTTGTACGGCAGAACCTTCTTGCCCTCGATGCCGCAGGACGCGGAGACGATCAGCTTCGGCCGGGCGTCGTTGATGCGGGTGGCGAGCTCCTTGGGGGCAAAGCCGCCAAAGACGACCGAGTGGATCGCCCCGATCCGGGCACAGGCGTACATCGCGACCAGGGCCTCGGGAACCATGGGCATGTAGATGACGACACGGTCGCCCCGCGTAACGCCCTGCTGAACGAGCACCCCCGCAAACCGGGCCACCTGCTCGCGCAACTGTTTGTAGGTAAACGTCTTAACAGTTCCCGTGACCGGGCTGTCATAGATGACCGCCGCCTGCTCACCGCGGCCCCCCTCCGCATGCCGGTCGATCGCGTTGTAGCACGTGTTCAGCTCGCCGCCGACGAACCAGCGGTAGAAGGGAGCCCGCGAGTTATCCAGCACCGTGCTCCAGCGCCGGTGCCAGTGGATCGCTTCAGCCGCCTCACCCCAGAATGCCTCGGGCTCCTCCAGCGAACGCCGATACACGCCGTCGTAGGACGAAAGACTCATGCTCGCGCTCCCTCTGAGACGGTACGGGCCGGACAAGAATGGCCGCTGTTTTCGTGCTGTGCGGCCAACAACGGGCCGCCGACCGAGTTCCCCATATTACGGCCGGCCGGCACCGACGGTAAAGCAACGATCTGATCGGCGCCCCCACCTGACCGTGAAATGTATTGACACACTCCCCCGCCGCAGGATAAGTTAGGAGGGGAGGAGCAAGAGTCCCCCGCATTGCTGCGTGCGATCCAGATGGGTGGCTGCACCCAGCGCGGCTGCGGCACACTTCAGACAGGTACGACGGAGGAAAGCCGGCGCCGAGTGCGGGCCGCGCCGTTGCTTCATGTTTGCACCGCACAGGTTCGACGGAGGGAAGGATCGCGTCTTGTCCTCAAGTCCCGTGATTTGGAGCCTGGGGCAGGCTCAGCGCACGAACTAGTGCGCTCGTCAAGGGCTGTGGAGGCACCAGTGCCAGTCCCTCTGGAGGAAGGAGGAATCGATGAGGAAACCATTAGTAGCTCTGTTGGTTTTGGGCCTGGCCGCCGCGGCGGCCAGCGCTCAGCCGCCGTCGACGCCGGTAGTCCTGGCGCCGCCGTCGGTCGTCGTCAGCGGCTCGATCAGCACGGTCGGCGAGGTCGACTGGTTTAGTTTCAACCTGCCCGTTACGCCGTACTTCGACATTACGACGAACGGGTCGGCGCTGAACGACACCGAGATCGGCCTGTACACGGCGACCGGCAATCTCGTTGCCAACGACGATGACAACGGCATCGGTCTCAAGAGCGTGCTGACGTTCGGCACGGGCTCGGGCCTGCTGCTGGGCGACTCGTACAACCTCGGCGGCAACGGCATCGCCGAAGGCGAGAACGGCCCTGTTCCCGCGCCGGGGACGTATTACCTGGCCGTCGGGGCCTACAACCTGACGTTCGGCGCGACGAACTGGACGGTCACCGGCGGCTCGTCGGTCGGCGATTACACGCTGACGTTCTACATCCCCGAACCGGCGTCGCTTGCCCTTCTGGCGCTGGCGACCCTGCTGCGACGGCGCTAGGCCGGACAGCCGGGGACTCTGATTCGGGCGGCGCGGCCTCCGCGGGTCGCGCCGCTCCCGTTTTTATTGCCAGCTCGATGCAGCGCCGTTTCATGTGTGCAACATGCAGCCCGGCTCGCAGCACTCTTAGGTGCCCGCCGCAAAGAAACCAAAAGCGGCGAGCAGACCCCTCCCGGCCTCCCCCTGCCAGCGGGTGAGGTTCTGACAGCGGCTGTGATCCGTAGGGGGCCTCAGCCGGCGGACCACAGACGGCAGCACCGCGCTCGGCCGGTTTGCGCACGAGGCGGTCTCCTGACCTGAAAAGCCGTTGACTCGGCTCGCGAAGAGCGTAAATTGGATCATGAGGAGATAGGAGGTATACCCGCCCACGGTTTTGGTCGAGCGCTCACGCGGGATAGTGCGCGCGCGGACCGCGGGGCGCGGGAACCCACACGAGGATCGAAGCCACTTCTGTACCGATGGAGGCGAGCCAAGTGAAGCCGCGGGCAAGCGAGTAGCCCGAGCGGCAGCATATGCAACCCGGCATTTCTTTGAGGAGAAATGGAACGTGAGGAAACTGGCAGGCATTGGTATCTTGGTTTTGCTCGCCGGCGTCGCGACGGCTCAAGAAACCGTCATCCACACCGGCGTGCAGTCGGACGGGCTCCTCGGCGCACCCGAGAACCCCGTGTTCAACGAGGTGCTCAACGGCGGCTATCCGCTCGGCACCATCAGCTTTTCGGGCACACTGACCAAGGTCGCGACGGGCGACCTGGCGAGCGAGTCGCGGCTCCAGCTCACGCACCCGCAGGGCATCGCGAGGCTGATCCAGTTCACGACTCTCAGCTACAGCGGCGGCGTGGTGAACTTCACCGGCTCGACGGCCCTGGGCTTCGGCATCGATCCGGCCGGCATCTGGAACTTCCGCTACTATCAGTCGTACAACGACCCCGGCGTGGACTGCACCGTCGATGTGACCTACAACTTCACGGTCGCGGGCACCCCGCCGCCGGCCCCCACCGCCGAGGATCTCGGCTACATCGTCAACCAGACGAAGATCGGGAATCTGGCCGCGGGCGAGGTCAAGTGGTACAAGCTGGTCGTCGGCGAGCCGGTGCTCGACGCGCTCGACAAGTTCCTGGACATCGACACCGAGGGCTCGGCCCTGACGCCCAACAACGACACCGAGATCGGCCTGTACGACGCGTACGGCAACCTGGTGACGACCGACGATGACGACGGCTCGGGCCTGCTGAGCCAGCTCACCTACGGCGACACCACGTTCCCGCGCCCGGCGGTCGGCAACGGCCAGATCTACAACGGCCGCGACGGACAGCTCTTCGCGGGCGTCTACTATCTGGCGGTCGCGGGCTACAACTCGACGTTCAACGCGACGAACTTCAGCGTCACGTCGACGTCGACCAACACCGGCGAGTATCACCTGAATTTCAACACGAACATCATCCCCGAGCCGGCTTCTCTGATCCTGCTCGGGCTGGTGGCGTTGCTGCGGCGCCGCTGAGCCGCGGTTCGTAATCTGACGTGATGACGCTCTCACACGGGCGGTCCGGCTTGCCGGGCCGCCCGTTCCCGTTCTTCACACCCGTCTACACCGGCACCGCCATCGGCGTCGCGACGGCCGACTTCCGCCGTCGCCGCCGCTTCTTCACCACCCCGACCCGCGGCGTGTTCGGCACCCGCGGCCCCAGCGTGTTGGCCGTCGTCAGCACGCCCCGCAGCGAATCGGAGAACGCATCTGCGCCCACCTCGCGCCACAGGCCCTCCGCACGGTTGAAGATGCCCCCGATCACCACGATGTTCATCGTCGGGCAGGTCCCCACTTCCCGAATCCGCTCCACCAGCGCCCGCGTGTTCGGCACCGCCTCCGGGTGCGCACCGAAGATCAGCAGCACGTGCGGCCGCAACTGCCCCACCATCGCGAGAATCTCGTCGTCTGGGACACCGCCCCCCACGAAATAGACCTCCCAGCCATCGGCCTGGAACAGGTCCGCCACCATTTGCGCTCCCAGTTCCTCGTGCGGACCGTCCGCGCAGGTAATCACCACCCGCCGCCCGTTCGAGTTCGCCCGCGGCAGGTGCGCCTGAAGCTGGTCCGCGACGGTCCGGTTTATCCGACTTGCCAAGTGCTCGGTTGCGGTGTTGATCCGGTCGTCGCGAAACAGCCGCTCCACCTGCGCCATCGCCGGCCAGACCACGTCGCAGATCAACTGCTCAGCCGAACTGCCGCTCCGCAGCGCCGAAGTGATCAGGTCGAAGCACTCTGCCCGCCGCCCAGCCAGCAGCGGTTGCAGGTAGCGAATCAGGAAGGGTTCCGGCATGGATCGCTCCGACTGCGCCCGGCGCTTCACGACCGAGTCCCATGAAGCGCCACAGGCCATGCTCGACAGCCGCAGCATCCGTGCTCGCGGTAGGTTCGGGTGTTCGGCCGGCCGATACGGCCGGCCGCCCCACGCTCGCCCAGTCGTATCGGGGAGTGGTCCACCGGCTCTTGACCTCGCGGCGGTAAAAATGGCGGTGCGCCCGCCCTGCGTGCGCGTCCCAAAACGCGTCGCCCCGTCCCGCCGATTGCCACAGGTTCTCGGGACCCAGCGGCCCGTGCTCTTCCTCGCCTGCCGCAGAAGCTGCGCCCGCACGTGTCCGCTCCGTCCCGCGCCCGCCGGCCGAGGCGGCTGCGGCGCAGCGCCTTGAGCCAGGGCAGTCCTGGCCGTCGCCGTACCGTGCTTCTCGCCCGCTGCTCACGCCCCTGAGCGAACCGCTTGCTTGACACGCGCCGTCCAAGGCGTAACGTACCAGAGCCGCCGCCGGGGCCAGCTTTCGCCGGGTCCGGGCCGGGCGCACGGAACCGCGCATGGGCTACGCCTACACCCCGGGTCTGACCGTTGCCGAGCGAACGGTGGTCCGCAAGGTCCGCCGCCTCCCCATCGCTGGTCGCGTCCTGGTTCAGGTCGGTCAGACGGTCGAGGCCGATGACGTTGTGGCCGAGACCAGCCTCCCCGGCGAAGCGGTGGCCCTCAAGGCGGCCGACCGGCTCGGCATCCCGCCCGAGGATCTGCCTTCCGCGATGCTCAAGCGTGAGGGCGACGGCGTCACGAAAGGCGAGGTGCTGGCGCGCACGCGGGGGCTGTTCGGGCTGTTCAAGAGCGAAGTCACCTGCCCGCTGGATGGGACGATCGAATCGGTGTCAAAGATCACCGGCCAGGTCATCCTGCGCGGCGTGCCCGTTCCTCTCCAGAAACGTGCCTACGCCCGCGGGCGGGTCGTCGCGGTCCAGGCCGGCGAGTCGGCCACGGTCGAGGTCGTCGGCACATTCGTGCAGGGGATTTTCGGCGTCGGGGGCGAAACGACCGGTGTCTTGGAGGTACTCGCGTCCAACCCGGACGAGGTGCTCGACGCGCCCCGCATCGGCGCCGCGCACGCCGGCCGGATCATTGTCGGCGGCGGACTCGTGACGGCCGCCGCCGTGCGCGCCGCGCGACAGCATGGGGTGCGGGGTATCGTCTGCGGCGGGCTCGACGACGCCGATCTGCGCGCGTTTCTGGGCTACGAGCTGGGTGTTGCGATTACGGGGGAGGAGACGCTGGGACTGACGCTCGTCATTACCGAGGGCTTCGGCCCGATCGGCATGGCCGCGCGCACCTTTGAGCTGCTTCGCAGGCGTTCCGGACAACTCGCCAGCATGAACGGGGCCACACAGATCCGGGCCGGCGTCATCCGTCCCGAGGTGCTGATCCCGGACGCCGAATCGGGCGGCCGGCCCGGGGCTCCGGACGAGGTGGGGGCGGCGGCGGAACGGAGCGCGGTGCTCGAGGTAGGCACGCCGCTGCGGGCGATCCGCGACCCGTATTTCGGGCGGATCGGACGCTGTACGGCGCTGCCGGTCGGGCTGGTGCGCTTGCCGACCGAGAGCGAGGCCCGCGTGCTGGAAGTGGAATTCGAGGATGGGCAGCGGGTTGTGCTGCCGCGGGCGAACGTGGAGCTGATCCACCGTTGAGGACACGGAGCGCAGCGATGAGAACGAATCTGAAGCGGCGATGCGTGCTGCTGGCGGTCGGGGGGTACACCCCCGGCATTCTCCAGGGCTTCGGTTTGATCAGTTGGGGCGGACTGATCACGACGTTCCTGTCGACCTGGCTGGCCATCATCGTCACCGTCCTGCTGGGCGGCGATCCGGCCGATCTGCTCGGCGCCCTGTAAGGCCACGAGGACCGACGATCCGGCGGCCCACGGGCGCCGACAAGGGAGAAGATGATGAATATTCCGGGCGTGAGCGACGCGGTCGATCCCGAGCTGTGGGAGAAGGCCGAGGCCGAGTCGCAGCGGCTGCTCGAGGCGCTGAAGAAGGCGGTCAAGGCGGAGCTCAAGGACATCGGCGTGCTGCGCAAGGAGCTGCGCATCACCGTTCCGGCACAGATCATCGCCGAACACATGGAGCACAACTTCCACGAGCTCATGCACGACGCCGTTGTGCCGGGGTTTCGCAAGGGCCGCGCCCCCCGCCGCCTGATCGAAAAACGTTTCGGGGCGGAGGTCCGCGAGTCGCTGACGAGTTCGCTGGTCGGTCAGGCTTTCTTCGCCGCTACCGAGAACGAGAAGCTCGACGTGCTCGGCGACCCGCTCTTTCGCATCGAGGTCGATGGCGGCACGAAGCTCATGGACATCGGCGAAGCGCTCCAGCACCTCAAGCTGCCCGCCGACGGTGACTTCGGCTACGTCTGTGAGATCGAGCTCAAGCCCAAGTTCGAGTTGCCCGAACTGAAGGGCATCCCGATCGTCCAACCCCAGGTCGAGGTCACACCGGCCATGGTCGACGAGGAGCTCCTCCGGCACCGCCGCCGCCGCGGCCGCCTCGAGCCGGTCACCGCCGGCGCCGCCGAGCGCGGCGATCATCTCGTGGCCGACGTGGCCATCTCCGCCGCCGGTCAGGAAATCCGGCGCGAGGAGAACGTCAACCTCGCCGTCCGCGGCACGTCCATCGACGGCATCCCGCTCCCCACGCTCGACGAGGCCTTGCTCGGCGTCCGGCCGGGCGACGTCCGCAGCGTCGACTGCACCATTCCCGACGATTACGAGCGGGCCGATCTCCGCGGCCAACCCGGGCAGGTCACGTTCGAGGTCCACGAGGTCAAGCGATTGATTCCGGAGCCGCTGCCCGAGTTCCTCGCCGCCCTGAGCTTTGCCGACGAGCAGGAGGCTCGGGACTACTTCCGCGGCGAGCTTGAAGCTGAGCGCGACCAACTGCTCGAGAAGGCAAAGCGGGCCCAAGTCGAGGAATACCTGCTCAAGAACACCGTGCTCGACCTGCCGCAGGCCTTCTCGAACCGTCAGACCGAGCGAGCCGTCCTGAGGCACATGATCGAGCTCCAGCAGCGCGGCCTCCCCTGGCCCGACATCGAGGCCCGGGTCGACGAGCTCCGCACCAGCGCCCGCGAGCAGGTCGCCCGCGAGCTCAAGCTCGAGTTCATCCTCGACCGCGTGGCCGAGACCCTGGACGTGCACGTCACCGATGAGGAGGTCAACACCGAGATCGCCCGCCTGGCCCAGCTCTACAACCGCCGCTTCGACCGCGTGCGTGACGATCTCCAGGCGCGCGGCCTGCTCGAGCAGCTCGTGAGCCGGATTCGCCAGGACAAGTGTATCGAGCAGTTGCTCGCGTCGGCGACAATCCAGGAAACGCCGCCGGCGCCGCCGCCGGCCCCGGAGGCCCCGGCCTGAGACGTGGCGCCGGCCGGGTCCGAGAACAAGTGCACCGGCACGGCGGAGTCGCGCCGTAGTATCGACCAGTATCGCGGTAAACCGCCCGCGGTCACGGAAGGAGAGCGTATGGCGTTCTGGCCCGAACCCGGTCCCGCCCGGCTCCAGGCCGGCAACATGCAGGCCTGGCGGCAGATGGGGCTCAATGAGCTGCTGCTGGAGAACCGCATCATCTTCCTCGATCTGCCGATCGACCCGCGGATCACCATCAACAGCTCGACCGTCGCGTCGCACATGATCAAGAGCATGCTGTACTTGCAGTCGATCAAGCGCGACCAGGACATCCACCTGTACATCAACTGCCCCGGCGGGGATGTGGACGACACGCTCGCCATCTACGACACGATGCAGTTTCTCAACGCGGAGATCGCGACCTACTGCGTGGGCGCGGCCAGTAGTGGCGCCGCGCTGATCCTGGCCGCCGGCACCAAGGGCAAGCGGTATGCCCTGCCGCACGCGAAGATCATGATCCACCAGCCCTGGGGCTACGTCGCCGGCCAGGCCGCCGACATGCGCATCCAGGCCGACGAGATCCTGCGGATCAAGAAGACCATCACCGAGATCCTCTCCAAGCACACCGGCAAATCGGCCGAGCAGATCGCCCAGGACATCGAGCGCGACCGCTACATGAGCGCCCAGGAAGCCAAGGACTACGGCCTGATCGACGAGATCCTCGACGAGCCCCGCGCGGAAAAGAAAAAGAAGTGAGGTCCCGCCCCATGCGAAGCCAGACGCTGGTCCCCATCGTGGTCGAACGCGAAGGTCGCGCCGAGCGGGCGTACGACATCTACTCGCGCCTGCTGCGCGACCGCATCATCTTCCTGGGCGACGAGGTCGATTCGGACCTATCCAATGTCGTCATCGCCCAGATGCTTTTCCTGGCCAACGAAGACCGCAAGGCCGACATCCACCTCTACATCAACTCCCCCGGCGGCTCGGTCTACGCCGGCCTGGGCATTTACGACACCATGCAGTTCATCCCCTGCCCGGTCGCGACCTACGTCCTCGGCGCCGCCGCGAGCATGGCGGCCGTGCTCGCCGCCGCCGGCGCTAACGGCAAACGCTTCGTCCTCCCCCATTCACGCATCATGATCCACCAGCCCCTCGGCGGCGCCCGCGGACCCGCCACTGACATCAAGATCGAACTCGACGAGATGCTCCGTACCCAGAAGCAGCTCTATCAGATCCTCGCCCGCCACACGGGTAAAACCGTCGAGCAGATCACCGCCGACTGCGATCGCAACAACTGGATGGATGCCGAGCAATCCATCGCCTATGGCCTGGCCGACCGCGTCCTCGAGGCCATGCCCGAGCTGCCGCCGGCCCTCCGTCCGCGGCAGACCGAAGAACAGCCGGAGTAGCCGATGCGCCCGCGATCCGACAGCAACTCGCGCCACCCGGCCCGTCCCGCCCGGACCGCCAGGGGCACCCGGGCGCGGCCAGCGACCGGGTATGCCGCCACCGCCGCGCAACGCCGAGCGCCCCGCCGTCTGAACACCGCGGCTCTGCCCGCGCTCCTGGTTCCGCTCCTCCTTGCGGCCGGCTGTCAGGAGAGCACCACGGTCGCCGATCTCCGCCGCGAGATCTCCGCCCTGCGCGAGACCACCCGCCAGAAGGACAACCAGCTCGTCGCGCAGCGCGCCACCATCGACGAGCTCCACACCCAGCTGCGCGTCGCCCGCAGCATCTCCGAGGACGATCTCAAGCGGATCTTTTACCCCGAGCAACTCGTCATCGACCGACTCACCGGCGGCGCCGATTATGACGGCCAGCCCGGCGACGACGGCGTCACCGTCCACCTCAAGCCTCTCGATCGCGAGGGCGACGTGGTCAAGGTGGCCGGCGATCTCAGCATCCAGCTCTATGACCTCGCCGCTCCCGCCGGCCGCAACCTCATCGGCGAGTACCAGGTCCCTGTCGACCAGCTCGCCAAGCTCTGGCACGGCAAGCTGCTCACCGGCCACTACACCGTGAAATGCCCCTGGCCGGCCAGCCCACCCGAACACCCCGAGGTCACCGTCCGCGCCGTTTTCGTCGATTATCTGACCAAGCGCGTTGTCTCCGCGCAGTCCACGTGCAAGGTGCGCCTGCCGCCAACCTGACCCGGCTCGGGTCGCCGGGACCCCATTTTTCACGGCCATTCCGGCAGGGACGCGAGCACAGGGTCCGCTCGGGAAAACCGCAGGGGGAGGCCAAGACCCGCGAGCCGCGGCCACGCGCCGAGGGCGGCTGCACCACACCGCAAGAGCAGCGGGAGACGAAGACCCCCGAACCGCCACGACCGCGACTTCGCGCTGCTCCAGTGTTTACAACCGGTTAGAACTACGCGACTTTGGCGCGCAACCGTGTGCGGCTCTTGATTCTCGCACCGCGCGCGGCTAATCTTTCACTCGGGCCGGCCGGGGGCCGTGCCCGCTCTGCTCAGGCACTGAGCCGGCGGAGTGGCGAACGACCCTCGTCCCAGGACGCAGTTCCGGGGGATTCCAGGGCGCGCCACGGCGGCGCGTGTAGCGCAACGGCAGGGAACCGGGCGGATGGCCTGGACGGAGGAAGTGTTTCTAAGTCTCTTGCTAGATTAGATTTGCAGCACGAAGCCAACGCCATGAACGCGATCCAACGAATCCGCAACATCGGGATTTCAGCCCATATCGACTCGGGCAAGACCACCCTCTCCGAGCGCATTCTCTTCTACAGCGGCCGGATTCACCGCATGGGCGAAGTTCACGGCCGCGGGGGGGGGGGGGGGGGGGGGGGGGG
>CAZMCT010000077.1:0-8134 GCA_964564785.1 uncultured Planctomycetales bacterium | reverse complement strand
CCGCCACGGCCGGGGGGCCGTCATGGATTTCATGGAGCTGGAACGCGAGCGGGGGATCACGATCACTTCGGCAGCGACAACGGTGAACTGGCTGGACCATCAGGTGAATCTGATCGACACGCCGGGGCACGTGGACTTCACGGTCGAGGTCGAGCGGTCGCTGCGGGTGCTCGATGGTGCAATTCTCGTCTTGTGCGCGGTGGGGGGTGTGCAGTCGCAATCGCTGACGGTGGACCGGCAGATGAAGCGATATGGCGTTCCGCGGCTCGCGTTCATCAACAAGCTCGACCGCGTGGGCGCCGACCCGACGCGTGTGATCAGTGAAATCGAGTCGAAGCTCGGCTTGGAGGCCGTTCCGCTTCAGCTTCCGATCGGTCTCGAGCAGGACCATCGCGGCGTGATCGACCTGCTCACGATGCAGGCGCTGTATTTTGAGGGCCCGTCGGGCGAAGAGGTGCGCGCGACCGAAATCCCGGCCGACCTCGCCGAAGCCGCCGCGCGCGGCCGGCAGGCCCTGCTGGATACGCTCTCGCTGTACGACGACGAGTTGATGGAGCAACTGCTCGAGGACCGCCCGCCCACGCCCGAGCAGCTCCACGCCATCATTCGCCGGCTCACGATCGCCCGTGACATCGTGCCGGTGCTGATGGGTGCCGCGTTCAAGAACAAGGGCGTGCAGCCGCTGCTCGACGCGATCGTGCGCTACCTGCCGTCGCCGCTCGATATGGTCTACTACGCCCGGGACAACGACAACGACGGGGCCGAGGTCGCGATCACCGCCGACCCCGACGCCCCGCCGGTACTCATGGCGTTCAAACTGGTCGAGGAGTCTTTCGGCCAGTTGACGTATTCGCGCATCTACCAGGGCCGCATCCGCAAGGGCCAGGCTCTGCGCAACACGCGTTCGCGCAAGAACACCCGCGTCGGCCGCATGGTCCGCATGCACGCGAACGATCGCGAGGACGTGGAGGAGGCCGCGGCCGGCGACATCGTGGCCCTGATCGGCGTCGAGTGCGCGTCGGGCGACACCTTCTGCGACGACCGGATCAACTACGCGCTCGAGAACATCCACACACCCGAGCCCGTGATCTCTCTCGCCGTCACGGCCGGGAAGTCCGCGGACCGCGATCGGCTGGCCAAAGCCTTGCAGCGTTTTGTCCGCGAAGACCCGACGTTCCACGTTCGCACGGACGCGGAAACCGGGGAGACCATCATCGCCGGTATCGGCGAGCTTCAGCTCGAAGTCTATGTGGAGCGCATCCGCCGTGAGTATGGCGTGCAGGTCACCACCGGTGCGCCGCGCGTCAACTATCGCGAAGCGCCCACCGTGCCCGCGACGTTCAACTACAAGCACAAGAAACAGACCGGCGGGTCGGGCCAATACGGCCACGTGATCGGACGGATCGAGCCGTTGCCCGACGATGCGGGCCAGGACTACGAGTTCGTCAATCAGGTCCACGGGGGTCGCATTCCGACCGAATACATCCCTTCCTGCGACAAGGGCTTCCAAGCGGCGCGGATGAACGGCCCGTTGGCGGGCTACGAGGTGGTCCGGGTCCGCGTTGTGCTCGAGGACGGCACGTCGCACTCGGTCGACTCGTCCGACCTGGCGTTCCAGATCGCGGCCCGCGACGCGTTCAAGGACGCATATTTGCGCACGCGACCGGCGATCCTCGAGCCGATCATGAAGGTCGAGGTCGAGGTCCCGGTCGAACAGCAGGGCCCGGTCGTCGGCGACCTGACGTCCCGCCGCGGCCTGATCCACAACACCGAGTCCCGCGGCGACGTGACGGTGATCAGCGCCGACGTCCCGCTGGCGACGATGTTCGGCTACGCGACCGATGTGCGGTCGCTCACGCAGGGCCGCGGCACCTTCACCATGCACTTCGGCTATTACAAGGCGGCCCCGCGCGACGTTCAGGAGGAGGTCATCGCCCGCGCCAAGGCGGCGGCGGCCAAGCGCTGATCCCGCGCCCTGCGGCCGACGCGGGCGCTGCTTTGCGGCCGGCTGTGTCGATCGAGCGCGATACGCGCTCGCGCCCCGTCGTCGTCCCGGGCACACACCCGCCGATTCCGCGGCCGGGGCACCCCGCCGTGGCCGCGCCCGGCGCGTCAGCCCGCCAGCGTGTCCCGCAGCATCCGACCGCTCGCCGGTCCGTGGCCCGCGTAGTGGTTGTTGACGAACACCAGCACCTCCGCCCGACCCGCGATCTGCCGCAGCGCCCCCGCCACCCGCGCCAGGTCGGCCGTCCGGTCGACCACCAGCGCATCCCACCTGTGGGTCAGCTTTTCGATCGCCGCCCGGTCGCCGATCAGCCGCACGTACGAGAACGGCCCCGTGTGCACGTCGAACTCGTGCACCAGCGCATCGATCGGCGGCAGCCACGCCTGCTCGACCAGCGCCGCCGCCACCCGGTGCGCGCGCAGCAGGTCGAAGTACGCGTCGCTCAGCCAGTTCTTGTTGCGGATCTCGCACGCCAGGGGCACGCGGCCGGCGTACTTCGTCAGGAAGCCGCCCAGTCGATCGAAAAACGCCCCCGCCCCGCTGAACGCCGCCCGGTTGAAATACCCGAACTGCAACAGCAGGCAGCGCAGCTTCGGCCCCAGCGGCGCGAGCGACTCCAGCAGCGACTCCATCTCGCCGTCACACTCCCGCAGCACTTTCTCGTGCGTGATCGCCTGTGGAACCTTCAGCGCGAAACCGAAACCGGCCGGCGTCCGTTCCGCCCAGCCCTGCACCATCCGCGGGCTCGGCGGTCGGTAGAACGTGCTGTCAACCTCCACCACTTCGAACTGCCGCGCGTACCACGCCAGGTAGTCGCCCTTGCCGGTTCCGGCCGGGTAGAACGGGCCGACCCAGTCGTCATACGACCAGCCCGAAGTCCCGATGCGAATCGGCCGCACACCGTGCTCCACGCCGACCGGTCCGCTAGACGCGCCGCGGCCGATACTCGGTCGGCTCGCCCGCGCCCGGATCATCCAGCACTTGCCAGAACCGCACGTCGCTGGTCAGCAGATCGAGCGTCGCGACCGTGTGCGCCGCCGCCCGATGCAGCGCCCCGGGGTTGATCACCCGGACCGGCCCGAGCAGCACGTCGGCCGCCACGTGGGTGTGGCCGTGCAGCACGAAGTCGCACGCACACAACCCCGGCGGCGGCGGATCACCCGCTTCGAGCGCACCCAACAGCGACTCGAACGCCGCCTCGTGCCCGTGAAAGACCAGCACCGTCCGGCCACTGCGCTCGATCCGCAGCGGACCCGGCCCCAGCGTCAGCCCCAGGCGCGCCGCGGATTCCTCGGTCCGCGCGCCCGGCTCGTCGGTGTTGCCCCACACCACCCAGCCCGGCAGCCCGGCCAGCGCCTCCAGCACGCCCGGCCCCCCCACGTCCCCGCAATGCACCAGCCCCTGCGCCCCCAGCCGCCGCAGCAGCGCCACCGCGGCCGCGGTCCGTTCGCGGCGGCCATGCGAGTCGGAGAGAATGCCGAGGATCACTTCGCCCGCACCCCTTGTGCCTTGTTTGCCTCGCGGCCGCGTCTACATCGCCCGCAGCCCGTCGAGGAAATGCTCCATGGTCGGCGACTTGCGCATGCGCTCCAGCAGCGTCAGCATCTGTTTGGCGGGCGGCAGCTCGTTGAGCTGTCGCCGCAGCATGTACACCTTCTGCAATACGTCCGGTGGCAGCAGCTTCTCCTCCTTCCGCGTTCCCGACTGCTTCAGGTCCATCGCCGGCCAGATCCGCAGATTCGCCAGCTCGCGGTCGAGCTTGAGCTCCATGTTGCCCGTGCCCTTGAACTCCTGGAAGATGAACTCGTCCGCCCGGCTGCCCGTCTCGACCAGCGCCGACGCGATGATGGTCAGCGTCCCGCCCCCCTCGACCGCGCGCGCCGACCCGAAAATCTGCTTGGGCTCCTGTAGTGCCCGGATGTCCAACCCCCCCGTCATCGTCCGCCCGCTGGTACCCACAAACGCGTTGAAGGCTCGCGCCAGCCGCGTGATCGAGTCGAGCAGGATGACGATGTTCCGCCCGATCTCGACCAGCCGCCGCGCCCGCTCGATCACCAGCCGCGCCACACGGATGTGCGAGTTCACGTCCTGGTCGTTGCTCGACGCGATCACCTCGCCCCGCACGTTGCGGCGCATCTCCGTCACTTCCTCCGGCCGCTCGTCCACCAGCAGCACGATCATGTAGACGTCCGGGTGGTTCACCGCGATCCCGTGCGCCATCTGCTGTAGCAGGATGGTCTTGCCGGTTCGCGGCGGCGCCACGATCAGCCCGCGCTGCCCCTTCCCGATCGGCGTGAACAGGTCGACCACCCGCATCGTCAGCGGCCCGCCCGGCGTGTCGAACCGCAGCCGCTCGCACGGGTCGATCGCGGTCGTCTCTGCCAGCGGTGGCGGCGTTTGCCAGGCCGTCGCCTCGATTCCCTCCACCCGGTCGATGCGCGCCAGCTTGAACCGCCGGTTGCCTTTGTTGTCCACCCGCGCCACCGGACCCGCCAGCAACTCGCCGCCCCGCAGCCCGAACTTCTTCACCGCGTCGGCCGATACATACGGATCGTCCACGTGCACCAGCAGGTGCCGCTTCAGCGAGCGCAGGAAACCCGCGCCCTGCGGATCCAGCTCCAGAACCCCCTCGCTCAGGCCGTTCCCTTGGACGTGCCCTTCGGGCTTGCCTGCCGGCACCGGCCGGCTCACGTCGCGTTTCTCAGCGGACATCTACGTCCCTGCTTCCCCGCCCCGCGCGCCGCGCATCGCACGGCCGCGCCCCTACTGGGGTCGAACCCCACTCTGCCTGAAACACCCACACCCCGTTCGAGCTGACCGCGCCATTCGATAACGGTTTGCTCGACCCGCTACTATAGCCCGCCCAGGGTTGCAAGTCTAGCGCACTCGAACGCTTCTGCCATGCCGCCCGTCGCCGGGGCGCCGGAGCGCAGCAAGGTGACCGCGTGGCAAAGGGCCGTCTCCGACACGCAGCACACCGCCCGCGTCAGTTCCCGCGCCCTCGATATCCCCTGCGAGCACGGCCAAACCTCAGCCCCGGCAGGATTCCACAGCGGCGCGGGACGAATGCTCGGGGCGCTTGGCCGCCGAACATGACCGTCGAGCCCGAGCGGGGCGCGACGGCCCACCGAAAGAACGCCGCGACCGCTTCGGCGTTCGTTGTCACCTCGTCTTGTCATCACCGGGCCTCTTCTTCGGCCGCGACGGTGTTCGCCAGCGTCCCGATGCCCTCGATCTCCACTTCCACCCGGTCTCCCGTCTCGAGGAACACGGGCGGCTGGCGAGCCATGCCCACCCCCTCGGGCGTCCCCGTCAGGATCACCGTCCCCGGCCGCAGCGTGAACTGGTGCGAGAGGTAGCTCACCAGGTAGCGCCACGAGAAGATCATCGCGCGGGTCCGGGCGTCCTGCATCGGCCGGCCGTTCAGCCGGCTTTGGATCCGGCAGTCGCCCGCGTCCAGCTCATCCGGCGTCACCAGCCACGGCCCCAGCGGACAAAACGTGTCGAAGCCCTTGGCCCGCGCCCACTGTTTATCCAGACGCTGGCAGTCACGGGCCGAGACGTCGTTCGCGCACGTAAACCCGAGCACGTACTCGGCCGCCGCAGACTCGCTCACGCGGCGGGCCGTCCGCCCGATCACCACCGCCAGCTCGGCCTCGAAATCCACTTCGGCCGGAGCCGAGGCCGGCAGCCGGATCACCCCCCCGGGGGCCAGCAGTGCCGTGGTGGGTTTCATGAAGATCATCGGCTGTTCGGGCAGCGCGCTGCCCGTCTCGGCCGCATGCGCCTTGTAGTTGCGTCCGATCCCGAAAATGTTCGGCGGCTCCACCGGCGGTAGCAGTTCCCGCACCGCCACCGGCTGCGGCCCGAACGTGAATTGCCCGAGCAGCTCGCCCACGAGCGGCAGGGCCCGGGCTTCACCCACCATCCGGCCGGTCAGCATCCGGCCGTCTTCACTGAGGAAACGTGCGATGCGCATGCCCGCGATCCGAGATTGCCACCCCAGCCTCCGCACACCTTTCGACGGCGTCTTCGCCCCCTGCCTCGAACTCCTCCGGCCCAAAGCTCAAGGCTCACAGCTCGCGGCTAGTAGAAGACCGTCACGATCAGGTGCGGATCGACGTGCTTGCCCTCGACCACGCCGATCGTGCTCGTGGCGAACTTGATCTCGATCGAATCGTCCGCATCGGCCCACTCGTTGATCTGCTCGCACATGTACGCGATCGGCCCGTCCGCGAGCTTGCAGTGAAACGTTTTGCAACGCGTCGCGTTCGGCGAGCCCGCCAGCAGCGCGCGGCGATACGTACCCGCGGCCACCTCCCCCACCATCAGCCCGCCGCCCCCGCTACGGATCACCGTCGGCTTCTTCTCATAGGCAATCGGCTCGTCGGCCGCGGGCGTCCGCGGCAAGTCCACGACCGGCATGTCTTCGCTCACCGCGGCACCCAGGGCCGACGCGCTTTTCTTGTCGCGCAGGCAGAACGGGCACAGCAGCTGGCCTTCCCAGCGTTCCGCCACTCGCCTTTGCAGATGCTCCGGGTAGATCGTCGCCCCGCACGCGGCGCAGGTCAGCAGTTGCTCCGGCTCACCGGCCATGTTGATCACTCCTTCCACCGCCGGTGCCGCCAGCCGGCTGAAGCCCGGCGATCGACATGCGCCAGCTATTGTATCGCGGTTCGCCGCGCCGCGCCAAGACGGCGGGCGTGGGGCGCGACCTGCGTCGATCCCGCGTCCGGAGGTCCGGGGCGGCCGCGGGCTGCCCGCCCGCTACGCGAAAAACAACAGCGTCAGCGCGACGAACAGCGGCAGGAGCACTCCGCCCGAGTACGCCATGTACCCGAAGAACGACGGCATCTTCACGCCCGATCGCTCCGCAATCGCCTTCACCATGAAGTTCGGACCGTTCCCGATGTACGTGTTGGCCCCCATGAACACCGACCCGCAGCTCACCGCCGCCAGCAACCCCTCCGAGATCGACCCCGTCGCCGTCGCCACGCCGTGCATCAGCGGCGCCGGCCCCGGGAGCGTCCCCGCCGTCTCGAAGTACACCGCGTAGGTCGGCGCGTTGTCGAGAAAGCTGCTCAGCACTCCCGTCGCCCAGAAGAACTGCCACGGCCGCACCAGCCCCAGTTCCGGACCCCGGACTTTCAGAATTTCGATCGGCACCTGCATCGTGATGAAGATCCCGATGAACAGCGCCGCCACCTCCGCGATGGCCGCGTACGTGAACTGGTTCTCCCGCCGCACGCCCCGCGGCGTAGTGAGCAGCGAAAGCCCCACCACCGCGAGCTGCACCAGCTCGCGCGTATACGGCCCCGCCCGCCAGGCCGTCCCCGGCACCGGCTTGCTCGGATCGAGCAGCGCCACGGCCGCGACGACGCCCAGCAGCCACAACAAGTTGATCAGACCTCCCACCTGGATCGGCACCCGCTCGGTGGCATCCCGGCGGATCGCCTCCGCCGGCTCACGTTTATACGCCCACCGGTCCCATAAGTAGTAGATCGCCAGCAGTGTCGCCAGCAGCCCGGCCCACGGCTTCCACAGCCGCAGCGTCCAGAAGAAGTCCACACCCCGCAGATACCCCAGGAACAGCGGCGGGTCGCCGACCGGCAGCAGACAGCCCCCGATGTTCGCCACCACGAAGATGAAGAACACCACCGTGTGTACTTTCCGCGTCCGTTCCGAGTTCGTCCGCAGCAGCAGGCGGATCAGCACCATGGCCGCCCCCGTCGTCCCGATCAGGCTCGCCAGCAGCCCCCCGATCGCCAGGATCAGTGTGTTCACCCCCGGCGTCGCGCGGATATCGCCTTGCAGCAGAATCCCGCCCGAGATCACATACAGACTGAACAGCAGCACCATGAACGGCACATACTCGTCGAGCACCGCTTGCCGCAGCACCGCGAGCACGGTCTCCAGCCCCGGCGCGGACACCCCGCGCCGCTCCGGCCCGGCCGCCACCCCGCTCGCCGAAGGCGCGGACGGCTCCGCTGCCGGCAGGGTCTCCGCGTGCCCCGCCGCGCCCACCGCGGCCGCCCCCCCATGCACGCCCACACCCGCGCCCCGCAACCCGTAGTACTGGTCCCGGAAGCCCGCCGTCACGGGCTCGGTCGCCGCCTGATGGCCGAACTG
>CAZMCT010000076.1:0-19950 GCA_964564785.1 uncultured Planctomycetales bacterium | reverse complement strand
CACCGCCGGGGGCGGCGGTGCCACAGGGCTCACCGCCGGGGGCGGCGGTGCCACATGCGGCGGTGGCAGACATCAAATACGTGATCTGCAACGGCGACGAAGGCGACCCCGGCGCGTTCATGGATCGCATGCTGATGGAGTCGTACCCCTACCGCGTGATCGAGGGGCTGGCGATCGCGGCCTGGGCCGTCGGGGCGACCGAAGGAATCTTCTACATCCGGGCCGAGTATCCGTTGGCGGTTGCGCGGATCAGCGCCGCCATCCGGTCTTGCGAGCAACGCGGCCTCGTGGGCGACCGCCTGTTGGGCAGCGGGCCGCCGCTGCACCTGCGTGTGGTCCGCGGAGCGGGAGCGTTCGTCTGCGGCGAGGAGACGGCCCTGATCGCCTCGCTCGAAGGCCGCCGCGGCCTGCCCACGCTCCGCCCGCCGTACCCGGCCGAGCGCGGGCTGCACGGCCGGCCGACGCTGGTGAACAACGTCGAGACGCTCGCGGCCGTGCCGTGGATCATCCGCAACGGTCCCGAGCGTTTCGCCGCGCTGGGCACGCCCGCCAGCCCCGGTACGAAGGTCTTCGCGCTGGCGGGCAAGGTCGCCCGCGGCGGCCTGATCGAGGTACCGATGGGCATCACGATCCGCGAGATCGTCGAGCAGATCGGCGGCACGCCGCACTTCAAGGCGGTGCAGATGGGCGGGCCCTCGGGCGGCTGCATCCCCGCCGCCCTGGCCGACACGCCCGTCGATTTCGAGCGGCTGGCCGAGCTCGGCGCGATCATGGGCTCGGGCGGCCTGGTCGTGCTCGACGAGCACGACTGCATGGTCGACCTCGCTCGCTACTTCCTCGCGTTCACCCAGGACCAGTCCTGCGGCAAGTGCGTGCCCTGCCGCGTCGGGACGCGCCGCATGCTCGAGATTCTCGATCGCCTGTGTGCCGGGCACGGCCGCGCGGACGATCTCGCGACGCTCGAGTCGCTCTCCGCGGCAGTCGCGGCCACGAGTTTGTGCGGCCTGGGCAAGACCGCGCCCAACCCGGTGCTCACGACGCTCCGCTACTTCCGCGCCGAATACGAGGCCCACCTGGCCGGTCGCTGCCCGGCCGGAAGGTGTCGGGCGCTGATCCGATACCGCGTGACCGACAGATGCACCGGCTGCACGCTGTGCGCCCAGCACTGCCCGGCCGGAGCAATCCCGCTGCGGCCGTACGAGCGGCACGAGATCGACGCGACCCGCTGCACGCGCTGCGACGGCTGCCGCACCCGCTGCCCCGAGTCCGCGATCGTGGTGGAGTCGCCATGAGTGCCGTCTCCATGATTCACCTGATGATCGACGGCCGGACGGTGGAGGTCGTGGCGGGCAGCACCCTGCTGGCCGCGGCCCGCAAACTCGGGATCGACGTGCCCGCGCTGTGCTACCTCCCCGGCTGCAAGCCGAACACCGCCTGCATGGCGTGCGTCATGCGGCGGCGCGATGATGGGCGGATCGTGCCGTCCTGCGCGACACCGGCCGAAGAGGGGCTCGCGGTCGAGAGCGAGACGGACGAGATTCGCGGGCTGCGGCGGGTGGCGCTCGAACTCATGCTCAGCGATCATCCGCTCGCGGAATCCGCGCCCGAAGCATCTGAGTCCGAGGCAGCCGGACCCGCAGCGCCCGCGCCGGAAGTTGCGAACGACCCCCCAATGAACGCGCTGGACAACGGTGTGCCACAGCCGCCCCCGGCTGTGCGGTGTGCGAACGACCCCCCAATGAACGCGCTGGACAACGGTGTGCCACAGCCGCCCCCGGCTGTGCGGTGTGCGAACGACCCCCCAATGAACGCGCTGGACACCCGGACCACCCACTGCGACTCTGCGGCCGTCTGTCGTTTGCGGAAATACGCCCTCGCTTACGGCGCGGATCCACGCCGTTTCGCCGGCGCTCGCCGCCACGCGGATCCCGACCACCTGCGCCGCGTCGGCTCGCATCCGGAGATTTCATTCGATCCGGGCAGGTGCATCCTCTGCGGGCTGTGCGTGCAGCTCGCGCGTGATGCGGGCGAGCCGCTGGGCCTGGCGCTCACCGGCCGCGGGTTCGAGACGCGGGTGGACGTGCCGCTGGGTGGCGAGTTATCAGACGCACTGACCACCTCTGCCCGCCGCTGTGCCGGAGCGTGCCCGACGGGGGCGCTGCGGCGACGTGCCGAACCCTGACGACGCGCTGCGGGGCGGCGCGCAGCCCGCTGTCCTGCCGTTCCGCACACCGGGCCGCGGCCGTGCGGAATCTGGCCTCGGTTGGCGGATACGTGCACTGGGTTCGGAGCTCCCGATGCGGGCCGTTTGCGTACGTGGGCAGGTCCCTCCTCGCTGCGCTCCTCGGAATGACAGCCGCGGCTGCACTCCCAAGTACTCCGTTTTCGGTTATTCTGTGAACCGGTTCAGTCGCGGAGAATCGACCATGATCCGGCTTGCCCTATCGCCCATTATCCTTCTGCTGACTTCGACCTTCGCCTCGGCCGCGCCGCCCGAATTCAACTGGATCCCCAGCGGCGGAATCGCCGTCGGCGACCGCGCCAGCGAAGCCGCGTCGAACTACGAGGCCGACGGTGAGGTGGTCAAGCGGACGCTCGCTTACCGCGACGCGAAGCCGCAGGAAATCATCGGCCGCAAGGTCACCGGCCCCGAGCGCTTCGTGATCCACCCGGCCTCGTACCGCGGCGGGCCGGCTCCGACGCACCTCGTCATTGTGCGGCGATTCGACACGGCCGCGCCGCCTCCGCCGGTCACGGTCCTCCTCGGCGACAAGGAGCTCGGCCGCTGGGAGTTCAAGCCGCCGCCGGGCGACCGGCGCCTCACCGACGCGCTGTTCGTGATCCCCAAATCGGCGTTCGTGCAGAAAGACGTGGCGCCGGCGGATGTCCCGGTCACGCTGCGCCCGGCCGCCGACGAGCCGGCGCTGTCGCTGGGCTACCGCTTCTACGCGACGCGCGACTGGGACGTGCTCGGCGAGGAACTGGCGGGCGACGTGCAGGTCGCGGCCGCGAAGAACACGCCCTTCAGCACGTACCTGAACGGGCTGCTCAAGGAGGCCGACCACGACTGGTCCGGCGCTCTCGGGCTGTATCGCGTGAAGTACGAGGGAAACCCCGAGCTGGAGCGCCTGGCGCGCGTGGCCGCGCGGCGCATGCAGCTCCGCCTGGCCCGAGCCGACGCGTTGAAGCGCGACCCCACCGGCGACCGGGCCCGGCCCGACTTCGTCGCTCACTATCGCCTGGCCGCACTCGCCGGCGCCTGGGGCTGCTGGGAGGATGCGCGGGCCGAGGCCGAGCTGGCCCTGCTGGCCGACCCCACGCACGCCGACGCGACCTACCGCCTGGCCGAGGCGATGGAGTACTGCCGGCTGCCGGTCGAGCAGTGGGCCCCGCTCTTCGAACGCGCGGGAATGCTCGGCGAATCGGACCGCATGCGAGCGGCCGCCCGCGACGGCCTCCCGCCGCCGGTCACCCGCGTCGAGGACATCCTGATCGCGGTCCACCCCGGCGCCGTAACGGACCTCTGCGGCCAGTTCTCACAGGCCAGCCTCAACGCGCTCCAGCGCGACTGGCGCTACGTCGAGCAACAGGTGTACGGCGCCTCCCGCGGCGCCTGGAAGCTCCGCACGCACCTGCGTGTCCACGGACCCGGCGACCCGCCCTGGGTCATGCAGGCCGGCTGGATCTTCCTCCCGCCGGACGAATCCGTCCCGGTCGTCGGCACTTATGACTACTCGATCGGCACGGCCGAGTACGGCTCGAGCCACGCCGGCGGCGTTGACTGCGGCGTTTCCGGCTCCGGCGGGGCCCAGATCGGCCCCACCCGCGGCTGGGAAGTGCTCCTGCACGAGTGGAACCACGAGTTCGACTGGGTCTGCGTCTTCGGCGAGCAGGTGCCCGGCTACCCGCCCACGCACGACAGCGACGGTTGCGGCAAGCAGCCGATTGTGAGCATGGGCTGCGGCCACCGCTCGTCGATGCGCTACTACATCAACCCGGCGCAGTACCGCCGGCACGAAGCGTCGACGCCCGTCCCGAGCCCCGCGTTTGTCGGGCAGTGGCAGGTCGGCCCGATCGTCGAGGCCCCGCGGCCCGACGACGCCTCGCCCGAGGGCCTGGCGAAATGGCTGGTCGACGCCGGCCGCTTTACCACACAGCGGATCGAAGCACTCCGCAAAGAGTGGGAGCAGGCCCGCAAGGACGAGCAGCAGCGGGCCGCCAAACCGCCGGTGGTTGCGTCGCAGCCGCCCCCGCGGCCGGTGCCCGACTGGCCCGAGTTCCTGCGGGCCCAGTGGAACCGCGTAAAGCTGCTGAGCGAGCTGCGCGTGCCGAACGAGGCCCAGGTGATCGGCGGTGAGCATCTCCAGACCTTCGCGCCGCTGCGAACGATCGACGTGCCGCCCGACTTTGTCGACGCCCGCACCGTCCACCCGCAGTCGGCGGACAAGTGCGTCGCGTATTTCCGGACCTACATCCACGCCGACGCGCTGCGCGAGGTGCGGCTGTGGATCGGATACAACGACTGTGCCGCCGTGTGGCTCAACGGCCGCCCGATTCACTCCGGCGAGTACTACGCCTGCGCGAAGTGGGAGGACCAGAACCGCCCGGGCATGCTGGCTCAAAGCGGCACGCTCCTGCCGGGCTGGAACTGCCTGGCGGTGAAACTCGAGCGCGGCGGCGGCGATTGGGGCTTCGCCGTGCACCTGACCGATTTCGAGAACCGGCCGGTGGAAGGGCTGCGCGTCAAGCCGGAGCTGATGACGGGCGAGACGCCGAACCGGTACGTGCCACCCGCAGCCGGGAAATACTATCGCTGGGCTGACGTGCGCGAGGACTGGCTCGAGCGCCTGCCGCGGCTCGGGTCGGCCGAGCTCGCACAGATCACCGGCCTGCCGGGGCTGACGCTCGCCGAGCACCGGTTCTGGCTCCAGACCGCTGCGCCCGCCGCGAACGTAGCGGCCGGCGGCTCGCCGGCCGTTGCAGGTTCGCGCATCCTGCCGCCCGACGCGAGCAAGGATGCGCTCGCCGCGGACGTGGAGCTGAACAACCACCTGAATTGGGATCGCGAGGCGGCCGCGGCGCTGCGCTACGTGAAAGACGGCCAGCCACGCGACCTGCTGCTCGTGCGACCGGAGTACGTCGAGGACTTTCTGCTGCTGCTGACCGGCGACGGACCGCCGGCCGACCGCGTGCTCGGCTACGTGTTCATCCCGCAGTGCGAATACGCGACGACGCCGGGCCGCAGTGCGCGGGCGGTCGTGGTCGTCGAGGCGCGCTTGCCGGACTACCCGGCCGACGACCTCGACTTGCTGCGGCCGTAGCGGGGACCACACCGCCGGACTCGGACGGCCGCCGCTGCGTCGGCGCACCGCTGGCGCTAGTCGTCGCTCGGCGCGAATGCGTCGGGAAAATGCTCGATTTGCGGCGGGCCGTCGGGCGGCAGAATCACCGCGACCACGTCGCAGCGGCACGGCCGGTGCTCCCAGCCGCGGGCGTGCAGGAACCAGCGGGCCGCCCGCAGCATCCGCTGCCGCTTGCCGGTGTTGATTGCGTCCTGCGGGTCCGCCAGCCGCCGATCGCGGCGGGTCTTCACCTCGACGAACACGACCGTCGGCCCGTCGCACATCACCAGGTCGAGCTCGCCGACCGGCGTGGCGAACTGCCGTGCCACTGGTCGCAAGCCACGCGCCCGCAGAAAGTCTTCTGCGAGCTGCTCGCCCGTCGCACCCATCGCCCGCCGCGGGTCAGCCATGCGGGCAGGATACCGCCGATGCGTTCAGACCTCAGCCGTCAGTTGCCGGCCGGAAATCGGCGGGGATTCCGCGCAGCGGCTCCCCTCACGGCCGCCCCACTGTCTGGTTCTCACCATAATGTAGGGGAAGTGCGTCCGCCGGCGCGGGTGGGTTTCGCGACTTCTTACCCTGGTGTGCCGGCCATTTCGCCCGAGTGGCGCGTGGCTTTCGCGGCGTCCACGGCCTCCTGGGCCTCTTCCAACGCGCGGGCCTTCTCCGCCCGAGCTTGGGCGGCGGCGGCGCGGGCCGCGGCCGAGATACGCCGCTCGCGCAGCCGGCGGGCCTTGCCGACGCGATCGCGCAGGAAGTAGAGCTTGCAGCGCCGCACCTTGCCGCTGCGGGCGACGCGGATGCTCGAGATGCGCGGCGAGTGCAGCGGGAACGTACGCTCCACGCCCTCGTTCGCCACGATCCGCCGCACGGTGAACATCTCGTCCAGGCCGCGGCCGCGGCGAGCGATCACCGTGCCTTCAAAATCCTGCAACCGCTCCTTGTTGCCCTCGACGATGCGGAGCGTGACGACGACGGTGTCGCCGATCTCGAACTCGAGCTGGTTGGTACGGTGGAACTTGCGATTCACCACGTCCAGGAGCGGATTCTGCATGGGAGCGCCTCACTTTCTCGTCAAACAGCCCAGCGCCGAAGCGCTCGAGACGGAACCCGCCCACGAGCCGCCGGGAGAACCTGATCCGGTTGCATAAACACTCGCGGCGGCGCGATCCTTCAGAAGATCGGGCCGCCGCCGGCGGGTGCGCTCCTCGGCCTGCGCCTGGCGCCACGCCGCGATCTGGGCGTGATTGCCGGACAGCAGCACCTCGGGCACCGCGAGGCCGCGATACTCCCGCGGCCTTGTGTACTGCGGGTATTCCAGCCGCCCCCCGGTGAACGATTCGTCCGCGGCGCCGGCCTCGTTGCCCAACGCGCCCGGCAGCAGCCGCACCACCGCGTCGATCACCGCCAGCGCCGCCGGCTCGCCCCCGCTGAGCACGAAATCGCCCAAACTGATTTCTTCCGGTCGCAGCAATTCTACGATCCGCTCGTCGAACCCCTCGTAGTGTCCGCAGATCAGCAGCAGCCGCGGCTCCCCCGCGAGCCGCTCGGCGGCGCTCTGATCAAACGGCCGGCCCTGCGGGCTCAGGAGCAGCCGCAGGGCCGGTCGGGCGTCCAGCGCTTCGATCGCCGCAACGGCGTCAAGCACCGGCTGACACATCAGCACCATTCCGGGGCCGCCGCCGAACGGCCGGTCGTCTACTTTGTGATGCGGATCCTGGGAATATTCGCGAAGCTGGTGGGTGTGGATGCTGACGAGGCCGCTACTCTGCGCCCGGCCGATGATGCTGGCCGAAAAGTACGGCTGCATCACCTCCGGAAACAGGGACAGGACATCGATCCGCATCGTGCGTTCCACGCATGAGCCGAAAGCGGCCGCTCACCGGACAGTGATTCCTTGCTTGCGCAACAGGGTCGCGACGGTCTCAGTCGGCACCGCGCCGACGCTGAGCCAGTACCGCACCCGCTCGGCGTTCAGCTTGAGCTGGGCGGCCGCATCCTTGTTCATCGGGTCGTAGACACCGAGCTCTTCGAGCACGCGCCCGTCACGCGGGCGGCGGGAATCCATCGCGCTCAGGCGATAAAAGGACCGATTCCGCCGGCCCAGCCGCTTCAGCCGCAACCTGACTGCCATTCGGGATCTCCGCTGTAACGCTCCGTGCCCGCGGGGCTTGCGCCCGGCGGCAGCGGGGTCCGCGTCGCGCCTTGCGTCACGGAGCCCCTGAGTATAAAGGGTTTGTCAAGCGCTGCCAAGCCCCGTGGAAAGCAAGTTGCTGGCTGGCTGCG
Source organism: uncultured Planctomycetales bacterium (assembly GCA_964564785.1). Lineage (GTDB taxonomy): Bacteria > Planctomycetota > Phycisphaerae > UBA1845 > Fen-1342 > CAZMCT01. The sequence continues at coordinate 12,322 of CAZMCT010000076.1, read as the reverse complement.
CCGAGCGGCATCCCCGCCGGTCGGACCGTCCCGGAAAAACGCCGCGGGCTCGGTACCCTCCGGCCCCCCATTGACGCGCCGCCAACGTCGCCCCCCGCGCCGGACCCACTAAGACGTTGCCACTTCCGGCGTGGCGCGAAGGGATCGTGCGAGTTCGCGGACTGCCGATTCAACCGTGCGCGTCGGCACCCACTCCAGCTCGGCGGTAAGCCGGGCCGGGTCGCCAATCCGGAGGGAGTCCGGCTTGAGCCGCGCTCCCGGGCCCTCGACCAATTGAAGATCCAAACCGAGCTCCGCGACGAGCGCCCCTACAAGCTCTCCGAACATAATCGCTTTTCCCGAGCAGACGTTATAGACGCTGTTCGGGGGGCCGCCTGTCAGAATCCGCACATAGGCCTCGACGACATCGTCCACGTGCAGCCAATCCCCCGGCTCTGAGAGGTCACCGATGGCGAACTCACGGCCTTTGACAGCGGGGTCCCAAGCCGCGAGCGTCCGAGCGAGGGCGCCCATGCGGAAACGCCCGGGCTCACCCGGCCCTGTGTACAAGAACGGACGCGCGATCGCAATGTTCAGGTGGTAATGGCGATAGAAAGTCGCCGCAATCTCCTCGGCTGCCCGCTTGAGGTCCCCAAACGTCACAACTGGTTGCGCCAGAGAAGCTTCCGTCAATCTGGAGCCGGGGGCGGCCTGGCCGTAAACCGCGGCTGAGCTGACCAGCAGAACCCGGGCACGTGGAACCGTCCGCCGCACGGCGTCGAGCACGTTTGCCCAAGCTGACACGGTCGACTGGTAGGCAAGCAGCGGCTCCGTGGCGGCATCAGCCGGGACGGCCGGCCCCGCGAGGTGAGCGACGGCATCCGGTCGGGCGATGGCGACGACGCGCGCGACGTTGATCGCATCGGCGACGTCACAGACCAGCGACCGCACTCCCTGGCGCTCGTAAGCCAGTTTTCGTGCGCGATTACGGACTGCCGCGACCAGCTCGTACCCGTCCGCGCGCAAGCGCCTCACCAGGCGTGCACCCGTAAACCCTTCCGCTCCTGTGATCAAAACGGTCTTCATCGCAGCCTGCCTCCAGGACACTCACGCGTAGCAAATGCTGTTTGCAAATCGGGTAAACCGAGCGCCAGTTCGATCCGCAAGTCCTATCGGTGATTCGCTTAACCCGGTTTTGCGATTCGCAGGCGCCCTCGGCGGAATCGCGCGGGCCTGGCGCCCCGACGCGCCGCCGACAGGGCTCCGGCCGAAGAGACGCGCTTGAGAGCGACGGTCCCGCGGGCTATTCTGGCCCCCGACAATCCCTGGTCGCGGAGAACGTCCGATGCCCCTCGATGACGTGCTGTTAGCCGCAGAAGAGCAGATGGAGAAGGCGGTCGAGTTCCTGAAGCAGGAGTTGCGGGGGCTGCGGACGGGTCGCGCTTCGCCCGGTCTGGTCGACACGCTCAAGGTCGACGTCGAATCTTATGGGACCACGATGACGCTTAAAGAGTTGGGCAACATCGCGGTAGCCGAGGGCAACGTGATCGTCATCAAGCCGTTCGACCCCGGAACGCTGAAGGACATCCAGCGCGCCATTGAGAAAAGCGAACTGGGTATCAATCCACAGAATGACGGCAAGATGATCCGCCTGCCGGTCCCACCGCTTTCGACCGAGCGCCGGCAAAAACTGGTCGCGCGTATTCGCGAGCTGGCCGAATTGCAGAAAGTCTCGATCCGCAACGCCCGGCGCGACGCGAACAAGGCGCTCGAAACCGAGAAGAAGGCCGGCACGCTCCCCGAGGACGAGGTCAAGAGCGGGCAGGAGCAGATTCAGAAGATGACCGACGATTGCTGCAAGAAGATCGACAAGCTGGTCGAGGACAAGTCGAAGGAGGTCATGCAGGTCTGAGCGGACCTGTCCCGCGCGTCGCTCCGCGCTCACCTTCCAGCCTCCGGCTCGACGGCGAGCCCGCCTGTTCGCGCGCGATGCGGGGCGCGACCCGCGCCGGCGCGGTATGATCGCGCCCGAGGAGCCGCACCATGCCGAGCAGACCCGGGCCGGCGCACGACGCCGCGCCCCTCGCCGGAAGTCCCGCACCGGGCGACATGCTCATGGGCCTCGTCTCGGCCGGGCTGTTTCTCTACGTCGGCTTTGCGCTCGGCCTGTCCGGCGCGTCGGGCAACTGGCTCTACGACGGCTCCGTCACTGCGTTCACCTGGGGCAGCCGCATGGTCGGCATCGGCCTGCTGGTGACGACGGCGCTCGAATACTTCCGACTTCCAGGTGGCGCGCTGCTCGACCTCGTGCTTTCGCTCCTCGCGGCCGCGGGCTGTCTGGTGATCGGGGCGATCTGGCTGGGCTTTGGCGGCACCGACGGGCTGCTGGTGCTACTTTTCGGCCTGCTCAACGGCAGCGCCGCCCGCAGCGCCTGGCAACGCTGGTGCACGACGCGTCGGTGGTCGCCCCGCGCGGACGAATGAGGTCCCCATGCCGGCCGATGACATTCCGCCGGACCTGGCCCGCTACGGCCGCCAGATTCTCCTGCCGCACTTCGGCGCAGACGGTCAACGCCGCCTCCGCCATTCCGTTGTCACGCTGATCGGCTGCGGCGCTCTCGGCAGCGCCCTGGCCGGCACGCTCGTCCGCGCCGGCGTCGGCCGGCTGCGGATCGTCGACCGCGACTTCCTCGAGACCGGCAACCTTCAGCGGCAGGCGCTGTTTGACGAACACGACGTGTCGCAGAATCTGCCGAAGGCCGAGGCCGCCGGCCGCAAGCTGCGACGCATCAACTCGGCCGTCGAGGTCGAGTCGCTTGTCGCTGACGTCACGCCCACGAGCATCCGCAGCCTGGCCGGCGAGCCCGACGTGTTGCTCGATGGCACGGACAACCTGCTGACGCGTTACCTCTTGAACGACTACGCCGTCCGCGAGCAGATCCCGTGGGTTTTCGGGGCGGTCGTCGCGGCCGAGGGGCTCGTCCTCACGATCCGCCCCGGGAAAACCGCCTGCTTGCGCTGTGTCTGGCCGGAGCCGCCCGCACCGGGCACGCTGCCGACCTGCGACACCGCCGGCGTGCTGGCCACCGCGGTGCAGCTCGTGGCCGCGCTCCAGGCCACCGAGGCCCTCAAGCTGCTGCTCGGCCGCGAGGATCAACTGGTGGGCCGGCTGCTGGCGGTCGATGCCTGGGCGGCCCGTATCCGCCCGCTGAACGTGCAGCCGGCGTTCGAGGCGGGGGATTGCGCGTGCTGTACCCGGCACGAGTTCGAGTTTCTCGAAGGCCGGCGTTACGATGCCGCGACCGTGCTCTGCGGCCGCGACGCGGTGCAGATCACGCCGCCGGACGATCCCGAGCGTCCGCCGCCGAATTTCCGGGCGCTGGCCGAGCGTTTGTCGGCTCGCGCGGGCGTGAAGTGGAACGAGTACTTGCTGCGCTTCACGATCGAGGAAGCCCGCGCAAGCGCGTCCCAGCCCGCCAGTTGCTACCACGTCACGCTCTTTTCCGACGGCCGCGCGATCGTCCAGGGCACGAGCGACCCGGCCGTCGCGCGCGGCCTGCTCGCGAAATACGTCGGCACGTGAACGCGGTTGTATACAAAACTACGCAGACGGCGAGGGCCTCGGGATCGCTGCGACCTCCGTGCGGGCACTGCTCAGGGGGGGAATGGTCTCGACGGCTGCGCTCCGGGCCGCGATAACGTCTGCACCCGGTCCCCCGCGAACCCCCTCCACGAACGCCCGAAACAGCCCCGCCGCGTCGTGCGGGCCCGGGCTCGCCTCCGGGTGAAACTGCACGGCCGTGATGGCGTGGCCCGCGTGCGTGAAGCCCTCCAGGCTGCCGTCGTTGAGATTGACGTGCGTCGGCCGGCCGCCGACGCGCGCCAGGGCGGCCGCGTCGACGGCGCAGCCGTGGTTCTGGCTCGTGATCAGCACGCGGCCGGTGTCCTCGTCGCGGACCGGCACATTCGCCCCGTGGTGGCCGAACGCGAGCTTATAGGTCGTTGCACCGAGGGCCAGGGCGAGCATCTGGTGCCCCAGGCAGATCCCCAGCATTGGGCAGGTGCCCAGCAGTTCCCGCAGCGTCGCGATCGTATCGTGTACCGCGGCCGGGTCGCCCGGGCCGTTGCTGACGACGAGCGCGTCCGGCCGGCGCTCGCGAACGGCCGCGGCGGGTGCGTGGCCGGGGAGCAGGGTGATGTCACAGCCGGCCGAGGCCAGATGGCGGAGGATGTTGTGCTTGATGCCGCAGTCGAGGACGACCACGCGCGGGCCGTGGCCGGAAGGTGACGGTGCGGGTGCGGCCGCTGCGGCGGCCCGGTTGTTCGGCGGCCACGAGCCGTCGGGCTGCCACAGCGGCTCTGACCAGGTGGCCGGCCGCTCGGGCGCGACGCGCTCGACGAGGTTCGCGCCGGCCATGCTGGGGACGGCCGCCGCATGACGGACGAGCTCGAGTTCGTCGAGGATTTCGGTCGAGATGACGCCACGAAGCGCCCCGTGCATGCGGATGCGACGGGTCAACGCGCGGGTATCGATGCCGGCCAAACCGACAATTCCGTGCCGCTTCAGCAATTCAGGCAGGCTGCCGGCCGCCCGGTAGTTGCTTGGTCGCGGCGCGCACTCCTTGACGACCAGGCCCGCGAGCTGCGGGCGGGCCGCCTCGAAGTCCTCCTCGTTGACGCCATAGTTGCCGATGAGCGGGAACGTGAGCGTGACGATCTGGCCGCAGTACGAGGGGTCGGAGAAGATCTCCTGATAACCGGTCAGGGCGGTGTTGAAGACCACCTCGCCGTCCGCGGTGCCGGCCGCGCCGATCGCGTGGCCGGCGAACACGCACCCGTCCTCGAGGGCCAGCTTGCAGACGCTCATCGCGTCACTCCGTCTACGGAAACCGCAGAGCAGACATCAACCACAGAGACACAGAGAACACAGAGGGCCACAGAGGGAAGACCAAGAGAACCGCAGCAAGCCGCGATACATGGGCACTTTACTTCCTTGTAACCTCGCTGCTCGCTCCGGCCACCCGTTGTCACCTTGTTACCTTGTCCCCTTGTCACTTCCTCTGTGTCTCCGTGGTCAATCAGGTGCCAGGTAGTCCTGCAGGGCGCGGACCTCCAGCGCGCCGCTGCGCTGCGCCCGGATCGCACCCACCGCGGCCCGAGCGCCGGCCAGCGTCGTGATCAGCGGAATCCCGAGCTGGATGCTCGCCGCCCGCCAGCGGCCCTCTTCCGAGGCGGGCCCGGTGTGGATCGGCGTGTTGATCAGCAGATCGAGCTCGCGCCGCTCGATCAGCTCCAGCAGGAAGGGGTGCTCGGCCCCTGCGTGCTTCGAGACGACGCGCGAGGGAATCCCGGCGGCGGCCAGCGTCTCGTGCGTCTTGATGGTCGAGTAGATCTCGAACCCCAGCTCGTGCAGCTCGCGGGCCACGGGCGCCACCCGCGGCTTGTCCGCGTCGCACACGCTGACCAGCACGCGCCCGCCCGCCGGCAGCCGCACGCCCGCTCCCAGCAGGGCCTTGGCGAAGGCGAGCGGGTACGACGCGTCGATGCCCATCACCTCGCCCGTGCTGCGCATCTCCGGCCCCAGCACGCAGTCTACCCCGCGGAACCGCCGGAACGGGAACACCGGGGCCTTCACCGCCACGTGCCGCGGCCCGCGCACCCCGTGCACCGCCTGGTCGCGCAGGGCCTCGTCCAGCGACTGGCCCAGCATCACCCGCGTCGCCACCCGCGCCCACGGCACGCCCGTCGCCTTGCTCACGAACGGAACCGTCCGCGACGCCCGCGGGTTCACCTCCAGCACGTAGACCGCGTGCCCCTGGATCGCAAACTGCACGTTCATCAGCCCGCACACGCCCAGCCGCCGCGCGAGCTGCTTCACCTGATGCTTCAGCTCGTCCACCAGCCACGGCGACAGCGAGTACGGCGGCAGCACGCAGCAACTGTCGCCGCTGTGAATCCCCGCCTCCTCGATGTGCTCCATGATCCCGCAGATGTCGCAGCGGCCGCCGTCCGTGATCGCGTCCACGTCCACCTCGATCGCGTCCAGCAGGAACTTGTCCACCAGGATCGGGTTGCGGTGCCCGATGTCCTCGTCGCGGTCGGTCGCCGCGAGGGCCGCGTCCATGTAGCGCACCAGATCGGCTTCGTTGTTGCACACCTGCATGCCGCGCCCGCCCAGCACATACGAGGGGCGCACCAGCACCGGGTAGCCCAGCTCGGCCGCGATGTGGGCGGCCGCGCGCCGCGAGTACGCGATCCCGCTCGGCGGCTGCCGCAGCCCCAGCTCGGCGATGATCTTCGAGAAGCGCTCGCGGTCCTCCGCCAGGTGGATGCTCTGCGGGCTGGTCCCCAGGATCGGCACACCCGCCTCCATCAGCCCCTGCGCCAGGTTCAGCGGCGTCTGCCCGCCGAACTGCACGATCGCGCCGAGCACATGGCCGGTGGCGGCGGGAAGGTGGGAAGGTGGGAAGGTGGGAAGGGGAGACGTGGCGGCCGCGTCCTTGATCCCTTGATCCCTCGCTCCCTCGCTCCGCCGCTCGAACGGCTTGCCATTCAGCCGCTGGCAGACGTTCAGCACATCCTCGTGCGTCAGCGGCTCGAAGAAGAGCAGGTCGCTGATGTCATAGTCGGTGCTGACCGTCTCCGGGTTGGAGTTGATCATCACCGCTTCGTAGCCGAGGTCGCGCACGGCCAGGGCCGCATGCACGCAACAATAGTCGAACTCGATCCCCTGACCGATGCGGTTCGGCCCGCCACCCAGGATCACCACCTTGGGCTTGTCGCTGACCCGCAGTTCGTCCTCGTGGCTCTCGACCAGCAGGTGCTCCGGGTCCAGCACGCGGTAGCGGTAGGGGGCCTCCACCCCCAGCTCGGCCACCGCCGGACCCAGCCCGACCCGCCCGCGCGACTCGTGGTGCGCCCGCACCTCGGCCACCGCGGCCGGGCTGCACAGGACGCGCGCCAGCGGCCGCTCGTGCGTCGAGTAGTAGTAGGGCGTAAACGCCTCGAACTCGGCTGCGCACGTGTCCACCTGGCGGTACTTCGGCCGGTCGAGGGCCTGCTTGATCCGCTCGAGTGTGTTCGCGTCGATCCGCCACAGGCTGCGGAGCTGCACGTCGCTGTAGCCGTACTCGCGGGCCTGCTGGAAGACGTCGATCAGCTCGGGCGTGATTCGCAGGCCGGCTCCGCCCGCGACGGCCACGGCCGCGAGGCGATTCTCGAATTCCACCAGCTCGCGGAGCTGGTCGAGGAACCATGGGTCGATGCGCGCCAGGGCGTGGACGCGCTCGACCGACCAGCCCTGCTTCAGCGCATAGCGGATGTAGTACAGCCGGCCCTGGCAGGGCGTCGCGATCTTCTCGGTGAGCACCTCGTCCGGGATGGGCCACTCGCGGGCGGTCTGCTCCTGCCAGTCGGGCGGCGGCTCGGCCAGCGTGGTGCTGCGGGCGGCCGGGCCGGGCAGGGGGGCGGCGTGCCCGAACGCGTCCATCCACACGGCCGCGTCGTCTTCGTCCCCGTCGCCGTGCCAGTGCTCGAGCCACTTGTCGTTGGGGTGCAGGCCGTAGCCCGGCCGCTTGATTTCCATCGAGCGGATGCACTTCTGGAGGGCTTCCTTGAACGTGCGGCCGATGGCCATCGCCTCGCCGACCGACTTCATCGAGGTGTTGAGCGTCTCGTCCGCGTCGGGGAACTTCTCGAACGCGAAGCGCGGCATCTTCACGACGCAGTAGTCGATCACCGGCTCGAAGCAGGCCGGCGTCTTGCGCGTGATGTCGTTGCGGATCTCGTCCAGCGTGTAGCCCAGCGCCAGCCGCGTGGCGATCTTGGCGATCGGGAAGCCGGTGGCCTTCGAGGCCAAGGCGCTGGAGCGCGAGACGCGCGGGTTCATCTCGATCGCGACCATGCGGCCGGTGCCGGGGTGCACGGCGAACTGGATGTTCGACCCGCCGGTCTCGACGCCGACGGCCCGCATGATGGCGATCGCGGCGTCGCGCATCCGCTGGTATTCCTTGTCCGTCAGCGTCAGGGCCGGGGCGACGGTGATCGAGTCGCCGGTGTGCACGCCCATCGGGTCGAGATTCTCGATGCTGCACACGACCACCACGTTGTCGCGGCGGTCGCGCATCATCTCCAGCTCGTACTCCTTCCAGCCGGTCAGGTCCTCCTCGATCAGCACCTGCCCGATGGGCGAAGCGTGCAGCCCGTCGCGGACCAGCAGCTCGAACTCGTCCGGCGTTCGGGCCATGCCGCCGCCCGAGCCGCCCAGGGTGTACGCCGGCCGGATGCAGGCCGGCAGCCGCACCTCCGCGAGCACGGCCCGCGCCTCGGCCGGCGACGTGGCCGTGCCGGAACGTGGCAGGTCGACGCCCACGCGGGCCACCGTGGCCTTGAACGCCTCGCGATCCTCGGCCCGGCGGATCGTCTCGCAATCCGCCCCGATCAGCCGGGCCCCGCAACGCTCGAGGATGCCGGTTTCGGCTGCGGCCACCGCGCAGTTCAGCCCCGTCTGGCCCCCGAGCGTGGGCAGCACCGAATCGACCGGCGTGCCGCGGGCCCGCTCGCGCCGCAGCACCTGCTCGAGCACCTCGGGCGTGATCGGCTCGATGTACGTCCGTTCGGCCAGCTCCGGGTCGGTCATGATGGTGGCCGGGTTGCTGTTGAGCAGCACGACGCCCACGCCCTCAGCCCGCAGCGTGCGGCAGGCCTGCGTGCCGGAGTAGTCGAACTCGCACGCCTGACCGATCACGATCGGCCCGGAGCCGATGATCAGCACCCGCTGGATCGAGGGGTCTTTCGGCATTTGTCAGACTAGCTCAATCCCTGTGATTCCGAGCGCGGTCGCCGCAGGCGACCGACGAGGAATCTGACTGCGGCTGAGGTTTGCTCTCGACGGTCGAGCGGGGTCTCATCCTAGGCCAGATTCTTCGTCGCTGCGCTCCTCAGAATGACAGCCTCGGGGCGCGCCGCACGGACGACGGCCACGTGGCCGCGATACCGCGCCTCACAGCCCCGCCAGCAGCTCCGCGGCCACGCGCCGCACCTCGTCCGGATTCGCGCTGCCCAGCGTGCGGTAGCGCGCGAGCGCATTCTCGCTCCAGGGCGCCGCACCACCCTGTGCCGCACCGCCCTGCGCTGCACCATCCGGCGCCGCGCCGTCGCCGGCCGCCGCCAACACCGCCGCGACCGCGTGGTGCGCCGCCCGCAGCGGCGTGCCGGCCGCGACCCGCTCCTCCATCCGTAGTGTCGCACCGATGTGCCCCAGCCGCGCCGCCGCCGCGAGGGCCCGCGGGTCGAATTCGAGTTCCGCAAGAAACGCGGCCGCAAGGTCCACCAGCCGGACGAGCGTTTCGGCCGCACGGTGCAAGACGGGCTTCACGCACTGGAGGTCCCGATTGTACCCGCTCGGCAGGCCCTTCAGGATCGCCAGCACTTCGCCGTGAGCGGCCGCGACCGCGCACGCCTCGCCCCGCAGCAGCTCCATGGCGTCCGGGTTCACCTTGTTCGGCATCATCGACGAGCCGGTGGCGAACGCGGGCGGGTAGCGCACCCACGCCAGCGGCGTCTGGGCAAACAGAATCACGTCCGTTGCCAGGGCTTGCAGGTGTAGCGCAATCCGCGCCCCGATTGCCAGCAGCTCGACCACTTCATCGCGTGTCGAAGTCGACTCGAGCGCGTTGCGGCTCGGCCCCGCGAAGCCGAGCTCCACCGCCTGGATTCGCCGATCGATCGGGATCGAAGAGCCCGCCACCGCACCCGACCCGAGCGGGCAGTATCGTTGCCATTCCTCGATCGCGGCCGCGAGCTGCCGCCGGCCGCGGTCCAGCGCCACGGCGTAACGGAGGACCCAGAAGCCCGCGCTGCCCGGCGCCGCGTGCTGCGTGTGCGTCAGCAGCGGCATCAGAGCGTCGGCCCAGGACGCCGCCCGCTCGCACGCCGTCCGGACGAACTTCGTCAGGCCGCTTCGCCAGCGCTCGCCCGCGTCGATCACGTACAGCCGCAACAGCGTCGCCACCTGGTCGTTGCGCGAGCGGGCGGTGTGGATCTTTCGACCCGCCTCGCCCGCCAGTTCCGTCAGCCGTTCCTCGATCCACGTGTGCAGGTCTTCCGCCTCGGCCGCGGGGCACGGCCGGCCGCGCCATTCACGGTCGAGCGTCTCGGTGGCCCGCTCGAGCGCCAGGAGCTCGGCCGGGCTGAGGATCTTCGCCGCCGCCAGGGCGCGGGCGTGGGCCCGCTGGAGCCGCAGCTCAAACGGCAGCAGGAACCAGTCCTGCTCCAGGCAGCGGTTCAGCACTGAGAACGCCGGGTGCAGCGGCGCATCCTGCTTCCAGAGCGGCGGCATGTCCGTCCTCGACGTAGGGTTTGCCGATGTTCCCCAGCCAGCTCAGGCGGATGAACCCGGCCGCATCGCCGTGGTTGTAATCGCTGGCCTCGAACGTCGCCATCTGCCGCGTGAACATCGACGCGGGGCTGTCGATCCGCGTCACGTACGGCACCGGCTCGAGCTGCACCGTCACGCTGCCGCTGAGCCGGGCGAGGATGCTGGCCGCGGCCGCCTCGAGCACCTGCCGCTGGTCGCTGAACCACTCGCCGCGGTAGATCAGCGTGCCGAACTGTTGTCCGAGCCGCACATACTCGTCGTACGTCGGCTTGTTGAGCGCCGTCCGGGCCAGGTTGTCGACCGCCAGGTGCAGCAGCTTCGCGGCCGGGTTGATGTACAGCCCGCGCGACTTCACGCCCGTGAAGCGGTTCTCGATCAGCAGGTCCCAAGCCCACGGCGCCCGACGGTACTGGTGGTTGAGCTGCGAGACGATCTCGGCCAGCGGCTTGTTCACGCCGCCCACCGCGACCGGCACGCCCGCCCGGAACTCGAGCTCGACCGCGCTCGGCCCCGGACCGTACGGATTCTTCCAGGCGAAACGGCCGTCCATGCACGCCAGCACGTCTTCGACCGCGAAGGCCGTCGCCGGGTCCTCCAGCGGCCCGCCCTCGATGCTGATGTGCCACAGGTTCTCGTCCAGACTGTAGTCCTTCTGGACGGCGTAGTTGTCCGTGAAGCCCTGCTGCGCCAGGTAGCGCACCAGGTCCGCCCGGCCGCCGAACTCCCACGACTTCCACGGCGCCAGTACCGGGCACTGCGGCGCCAGCGAGCGGTAGGCGAACTCGAACCGCACCTGGTCGTTGCCCTTGCCGGTCGCCCCGTGCACCAGCGTCGCCCCGCCGAGCTGTTTCGCCACGCGCACCTGCTCGGCGGCGATGAACGGCCGGGCCAGCGCCGTCCCCAGCCGGTAGACGCCCTCGTACGTCGCGGCCAGCCCGATCGCCAGCGGCAGGACCCGGCGGAACATGGCCGGGCGGGCGTCGCGGATGACGGCCGTCGCGGCCCCGTAGCGCAGGGCCTTCTCGCACAGACCGACCAGGTCCTCTTCCTGGCCGACGTCGATCAGCACCGCGTGCACCTCGTAGCCGCGGTCGATCAGCCACGGCACCATCGCGGACGTGTCCAGCCCGCCGGAGTACGCCAGGACGCACAGCTCATTTTTCTTCACGCTTGCCTCCAAACCAGGTTTCCAGCCGCCGCAGCGCCAGGGCCTGCGAGCGGCGGTTCCTGGTCGCCACGAAAATCGTGTCGTCGCCGGCGAGGGTCGCCAGGATCGCCGGGTCCTGCCGGGCGTCGATCGCCACCGCAACCGGCTGGGCTTGCCCGATGGTGGTGTGCACCACGATCAGGTGCGGCCCGCACACGTGCAGCGCTCGCACCGCTCCGCGCAGGTCGGGCTCGGCCGGCCGCGGGGTTTCCGCGGGCGGCAGCACGTATACGCCGCCGCGCTTGCGGACGTTCAGCTCGGCCAGGTCGCGGCTGAGCGTCGACTGGTCGACCCGCAGCCCGCGGCGCCGCAGGGCGGCCCGCAGCGCGGCCTGGGTCGCCACCCCGCCGGCCGCCACGATTTCGCGGATCGCCGCCTGCCGCACGTCGCGCATACCCGCCCGGTATCGTACATATTATGTAATAGTATGCAACATATTTTTCCCCAAGGCGCAAAAAAAGAGGCGCCCTTCGCCGTGCCACCGCCCGAAGCCGCCCGTGCTGAGTGGGCGCGCGCCGCCGCCGCGGCAAGCAGCGCAAGGAAAACGGGAGCTGGCTCCGCGCTGATCTGCGATCACGGCAGCGGCGACACCGACGCCGGCGGTGCCGGTTCCCTTTTCAACCGGCTGCTCAGCGCGCCTGACAAAACGAGCTGGGGGACCGACCTCCGGTCGGTCAGTTGACAGGCCGGAGGCCCGCCCCCCAGCGGTAACGGGCCGCAGGCCTGTCATGAAGGGTTGTGATCGCTGTTCTAAGTCG
>CAZMCT010000075.1:0-20038 GCA_964564785.1 uncultured Planctomycetales bacterium | reverse complement strand
GGGCGAAGAACTCGAAGACGGGGGCGTGAGGGGAGGCGGGCGGTGGAGCGGGGTTGGGCGGCGGCGATAGCAGGCCGCTGATACTCGGTACTATTGAAACAGGGGGGTAGGCGCCGCAGGAGTGGCTGTCGGCAATGTCGCGGTGGTGGCTTGGGTCGGAGCCGGCCCGCTCTCTCAACGAGCAGATACGGGAAAAATACGAGACGGATGTAAGTCCATTATCGGAAACGGCTTGCGGGTCGTTCTGCCCCCGACCCACGACGGAGTGTGAGTTTTTCCCTCCACTTCGTAAAAATTGAGGTATTCTTAATGCTGGAGGAGCTTGAAATCAGTTTCTCCAGCGATCGGCAAGGTCGTGGCATTGACCGGAGGCGTCGTTGCGCCCTGCCCCCGGGTTCGGGAGGTGGGGTGTGTTTGGGTGCGCCGGACGGGCCACTTGAGGGAGTGCCTACCAAGCCCGCGCCCGAAGACCGGAACACCCGCCGCGCACGCCCCACCTGATGCCGGCCGGCGATTCAACGAACGCGATCGACGCACTCCAGAAACCAGCGGTGCCGCCGACAGGAGCGGCCACCGACTGCACGTCTTTTGCTGGAAGGAGGACGCCATGTCACATCGCCACTCAAATCCATCCATCCGAGCGGGCCATGCGTTGCTGCGGGTCTGCACCCTGGCGGCCGTGCTGGCCTATTGGTGTGCGCCAGCGGCCGGTATCACGGTGCTGTGGCACTCCGCGAATACGAAGATCACGCTGAACATGCCGATCGGCGAGATGGAGTTCGAGAATCCGCTGACCGGCACGGAGACGGTCCAGGGGTACAAGATCGTCGAATGGCGTGACGCCGACTACGCGGCGGGACCGCCGCCCTGGTACGACGACTGGACGGTCTCGCACCCCGACGCGATCGACGGCAATGCGAGCGAAATCTGGATGCGGGCCGCGGGTCATGTGATCTGGACAAGCACCGCCACGCCCAGCGACAAGGTGTCGATTCACATGCCGGGGGATTTCAACGACGGTCTGGCGGACGTGTACGTGGACGGGGCGTTGGTTGCGCAGCTTGATATGCTGAGCGGTTTCTTCGACCGAGCGTTCATCCTGGTGGAGGACTTGCCGGTCGGGCCGCACCAGATCGAGATTCACGACATGGGCTGGGGCCAGGGCGGAACGGACGTGCACGCGTTCGGGGCCGCCGTGCTCCAGTCTCCGGAGCCGGAGCTGAAGTGGTCGCAGCCGCCGGAACCGGTAACGCCAGAAAACGTCTTCTACGGCTGGAACCAGTTTTCGGAGTGGTGCCACGGGCCGATCGTGGCGGACGACTGGATGTGCACCGCCGATTCGCCGGTGACCGACATCCACTGGTGGGGCTCGTTCCTGGACTGGGACGAGAGCTACCCGCCGCAACTGCCCACTCACTTTCACATCCAGTTCTGGACGCACGTGCCGCCGCAGTTCCCCGGTGACTTCGGCCACCCGGGCCAGGTCATCCACGAGGTCTACTGCTACAACTACACCTGCCAATTCGCCGGGTGGGATTTCGACCCGCGGACCGGCGAGTACGAGGCCTGCTTCCGCTTCGATCAGGTGCTCCAGCCGCAGGAGTACTTCTATCAGAATGTTGGGGCCAACCGTTACTGGGTGAGCATTGCCGCCTGCTACGACTGCCAGCCGCCGCCGCCGAACCCGTTCGGGTGGAAGACGCGGCCGCAGATCATGAGTCCCACTCCGACCGATGACGCGGTGGTGATCTTCGACCCGATTGCGCCGGTGCTCGGCAGCGTGTACGTCGTCGGCCAGCCCCTCTTCTGGCCCGATCCCGAGAACTCCTGGGACATGGCGTTCGAGCTGACCACCTCGGGCGAGCAGCTCAAGTGGCAGCAGTTCCCCGACCTGGAGCCGACCGGGCTCGACGTGGCGGCCACGTTCAACCCGCAGGGCGCGCCGCCGTTCATCCTGGCGGACGATTTTCTCTGCACGCAGACGGGGCCGGTGACGCAGATCATCGTGTACGGTTCGTGGTACCACGATATGTTTCCGCCGCCGCCGCAGACGGTCTTCACGTTGAGCATCCACACGGACATTCCGGCGTGGCAGAGTCCGACCGGCTACAGCATGCCGGGCGACCCGATCTGGCTGCGTGAGTTCCGCTACCCTGAGTACCAGGTCGAGCCGTTCATGCAAGAGCTGCACGAGGGGTGGATGACTCCGCCGGACATGTATGACCCGTTCGCCGACACCATTTGTTGGCGATATGTGTTCCCGCTCATGCCGGGCGAGTTCTTTCAGCAAGGGACGCCGGAGGAGCCGGTCGTGTACTGGCTCGACGTGCAGGCGCGGGTGGACGACGTGCCGCCCGACGTGAAGTTCGGCTGGAAGACGTCGAGCTTGCACTGGAACGACGACGCGGTGTGGGGCATCGGACTAGAGCCGTATTTCGGCCCATGGAACGAGCTGCGATATCCCCCCGGCCACCCGTGGTACGGGCAGTCGATCGATCTTGCGTTCGAGATTCTCGGCGAAGGCGCCGCCGGCGTGAAGTGGTCGCAGCCGCCCATGCCGTACTACCCGCCGAACGCGTACAACGGGTGGGATCAGTTCTCGAACTACGGCTACGCTCTGGCGGCCGATGATTGGGTCTGCACCGCGGCCGATCCCGTCACCGACATCCACTGGTGGGGCTCGTTCATCGGCTGGAGGCACCCGTACCCGCCGCCGAACCTGCCGCGCGTATTCCACGTCGGCATCTGGACGGACGTGCCCGCAGACCCGACGCAGCCGGGCAGCTTCAGCCACCCCGGCGTGCTGCTGTGGGAGAATTACTGCGACGATTACACGCTCGATTTCGTGGGCTGGGACTTTGACCCGCGGAGCATCGACCCGGGGCCGCAGCCGCCGGAGGCGACGTTCTATTTCACGCAGAATCTCGGTGAGGCCGAGTGGTTCTGGCAGGAGCCGGGCGAGCACATCTACTGGCTGAGCATCGCCGCGCTGCCGTGCAACTGCGACGGCGACCTGAACGGCGACGGACAAATCAACGCGGGTGACCTCGCCGTGCTGTCGGCCTGCTTGGGCCTGCCGGCGACCGGGCCGTGTGCGCGGGCCGACCTCGACTGCGACCGCATGATCGGGCCGGGCGACCTGGCCATCCTGCAATGCCTGCTGGGCGGCGCGCCGCCCGAGCAGTGCTGCCCGAACTACGAGCCGTGGTACCCGTTCGGCGTCAAGACCCGCCCGCGGTCGGATTCGGCCGCACCCGACGACGCGGTTGCAGTTTTCGAGCCGGCCGCGCCGGTCCTTGGCGACGCCTACGGGAGCGGGGAGCCGCTGTTCTATCCGACACCGGCGGAGTCGTGGGACCTGTGCTTTGAACTGACGACCATCCCGCAGCCGCCGCGCGACACGGTCGTGTGCGAGCCGCAGGGGGTGGTCAACAACCCGTTCCACCCGCCCACCTACTGGTACGACGTGACCGTGGGCGGCAATTTCGGCCGCTGCGATTTCCACGTGCGTGTGTATGACACTGACACGACGCTTTACACCAACGTGGTGGCACCGCCGACCTGGCTGTTCGCGGTCCATCAACTGCCGAACGGCGAGTGGTGGGCTTCGTGGTGGGACCCGGATTGTGACAACCCAATCTGGCCGGGTCAGACGTTCCGCTTCCAGTTCGACCACCGCAACCCGAGCACCTGGGGCGACTGGACCACGACCATCTCGGGCACCGACGATCCGTACAACCAGATCGTCGACTTGTCGGGCAACCACTCGTCCGAGCCCGACGGCTTCGGCTACCGGGTGCACGTCCCGCGGCCGATCCGCGACAGCGTGGTGTGCGAGCCGCAGGGCTCGATCGGCAATCCCTTCCACCCGCCGACCTACTGGTATGACGTGACGCCGGACACGTTCGGCCGGTGCGACTTCCACGTGCAGGTCTTCGACCCGAACCCGGCCAACTACACGAACGTATCGCTGCCGGCGCCGACCTGGACCTTCGCGGTGCACCCGACGCCGGACGGGTCGTGGTGGGCCTCGTGGTGGGACGATCCGGACTGCCCGAACGCGATCTTCAACACGTTCCGGTTCCAGTTCGATCACGCCGGTCCGAGCACGTGGGGCATCTGGACGACCACGACCTCGGGCACCAACGACCCGTACAACCAGATGATCGACCAGGCCGCCAACCACAGCAGCGAGCCGGACGGCTTCGGCTACCGCGTGCACGTGCCGCTGGCGCCGCCGCAGTTCGCCAAGTGGGCGCAGCCGCCGACGATCGACCCGCGCTACCCGGAGTTCTTCTATGGGTGGAATCAGTTGTCGCTCTACTGGGGACCCGAGTACGTGGGCGACGACTGGCGCTGCTGGGACGACCGGCCGGTCTCGGATGTGCATTGGTGGGGCTCGTACCTGAACTGGGGCGACATCCCCGCGCCGCCGCCGGATGCGCCGCTCGCCTTCCACCTGGGCCTGTGGAGCGACGTACCCCAGAGTTCGGGCAATCCGTTCAGCCACCCCGGCCTGCTGCTGCGCGAGTGGTTCGTGCTGCGAACGGAGCTGAACGAGCGGCTAGTCGGATTCGATTTTCACCCGCAGTACGGCGTCGAGGGCTGCTTCCAGTACGACTTCTTCCTGCCCTTCGAAGACTGGTTCTGGCAGTCCGGCGAGCAGGAGATCTACTGGCTGAGCATCGCGGCGGTGTATGGCACAGCCTGCAACGGCGACTTCGACGGCGACGGCGACGTCGACCAGCTCGACGTCGACTTCTTCATACAATGCGTGATGCTGCCGCCGGGGGGGCCGGATTGCTGGCGGGCCGATCTGAACGGCGACGGCAGCGCGGACTTCAACGACCTGGGCATCATGGAGTGCCAGCGCCAGGCCGGCTGGCCGGATCCCGCGTGCTGCCCGTTCAGCCCGCTGCCTCCGGAGCATCCGTGGGGCTGGAAGACCCGGCGGCCGAACTGGAATGACGCCGCCGTCCGCGTCGGGGCGCCGATCCCGCCGCGCGTCGGTCAGTGGTACGAGGGCGGCCTGCCGATCGTGGACAGCGAGGGTCGCTGGGACATGGCGTTCGTCCTGACCACCCCGGAGCCGTGCTTGATCTGCGTCGGCGACCTCAACTGCAACGGGTCGGTCGGGTTCGACGACATCAACCCGTTCGTCCTGCGGCTGTCGAACCCGCAGGCGTACTTCGCCACGTACCCGTACTGCCCGGATGCCAACGGCGACATCAATGGCAACGGTGCGGTCGGATTCGACGACATCAACCCGTTCGTCGCGCTGTTGAGCAACAACCCGCTGCCGATCCCGTGCCCCTAACGGTCGGGTTACGCGGGGAC
The DNA here is from genome assembly GCA_964564785.1 of uncultured Planctomycetales bacterium. Classification (GTDB taxonomy): domain Bacteria; phylum Planctomycetota; class Phycisphaerae; order UBA1845; family Fen-1342; genus CAZMCT01. Next base: position 14,701 of record CAZMCT010000075.1, on the reverse strand, counting down.
TGTCGAGAGCGGGAGGCCGGAGCGGGGCCGGTGGTTCTGGGCCACCGGCCCCGCGTATGTGCCGCGCCCGGGCGGGTCACCGCCGGCGGGCCGTGCCCCGGCGTTCCTGCGCTTCGCCCGTCCCCGTCGAGATCTGCACCTGGCCCGGCGAAAGCAAGCGGTACTCGATGGCGCCGCGTGCCAGTACGCCCGCGGCCGTGCACAACATGTCGGCGATCGGCTTCGGCAGCGCCCGGCCGGTCGGCGTGGTGGCGCCGGCGGGCACGTGCGTGCGATACCAGGCCACGAGCGGCGGCGTGAGGTGCGCGGCGCGCGGGAACTCGGCCAGGTGCAGGCCCGTCCGGGTCACGACGGCCGCGGCCTGCGTGTCGGCCTGGTTGCCGGGCATCAGGAGCAGGGCGTTGAACAGGTCTCGGGCGCGCCGGAGCGCGGCCGCGCGGCGCGACAGCTCGAGGACGGCGCGCAGCCGCAGCTCGCGCGCGGCGTCCACCGTGCCGCCCGAAGCCGCCGCGGTCTCGATCTGCTCCAGGTCGGACCGCAACGCCGCGAGCTCGGGCGTCTCCAGCCCGGCCAGCAGGGTATCGCGGGCCTGCAATCGGGCCGCGTACTGTTCAGGATCGTCTCGTTGCGCGCACGGGCCGCCGCAGACTCCCGCGAAGTACGCCTGGCAGAGGAGCGACGCTTGGGGCGGAGCTGCGCGGGCGCGGGCGCGATTCTCGGGCGCCGCATCCGTTTCCGGGCAGCACGCCACGCGGAAGTGCTCTGCGAGCGCCCGCCGGGCCGCGTCCGCCCGCGAGCGGCTGCGGAGCGGGCCGAACGAGCCGCGCCCCGGCTCGGGCGTCACCGCCAGTTGCCCGTACAGTCCCTGCGGCGTGAGATAGCAGTACCGCTTCCACAGCCGCATCTGCCGGTTGAAAGGGGGTGCGAGCCGACGGATCAGCTCCGCCTCGACCAGCAGTGCCTCGAGTTCCGACGCGGCCGGGCGGACCTCGGCCCGCGCGACCTGCCGCGACCAGCCGGGAAAGGTCCCGCTGCCCGCGCCGCGCAGATGCGTCCGAACACGGCTGCGGGCCCTGAGCGTCTTGCCGACGTAGAGCAGCCGACCGTCCGCGTCGTAGAGGGCGTAGGTGCCGCAGACGAGGGGAAACTGCGCGATGTGCTCGCGTGCGGCCGACATCCGTGGCGTGGGGGGCGCATCGAGCAGGTCGAAGGCCGAGCGGTCCGCCCGGCCCGCGCTGCGAAACACCTCCCGCTGCGGTACCCACTCCACCGCCTGCGACGAAACGCTGAGCAGCACATCCGGTCGGCGGGCCCGCAAGGCCGGTGTGAGTCGCAGGCCGGCCAGCGCGTTGCGCGGCACCCGTCCGGAAAGTCGGACCTGCACGACCGCGCCGCTTGCCGCCTCGTCGAGCGCGGCCGCGGCCCGGCCGAGTGCTTCGTCGGCCGTCAGCCCGGTCAGATCGAGCGGCACGATCGCCATTGGCCGCACGGCGAGCGTGACGTGCCGCCACTGCACGCGGCCGGGCTCGGCGTCGACGAGCACGTAGCCCTTCGGCTCGTCCAGCTCGGCGAAGGCGATGCGGTCGGGGGAGCCGCAGTACACGATGGGCGGGCCGCCCGGCGTCGTTTCGAGCGCTTGATGGCGGTGGATGTGCCCGGCGGCGACATAGTGGAACCCCGGCGGTACCAGCGCGCGCGGCACGACGTCGTCGCCGGTGCGGAACTGGAAGTTGGCCGGGCCGCAGCGGGCCCCCGCAAAGGTCTCGTGCACGGCGAGAATGCGAACGTCGGCCGCAACGCTCTCCCAGCCGGTGGCGGCGACGCGGGCGGCGAACGTGGCGGCCGCGCTGCGCCGCAGGCACGGAAAACCCGAGACCGCGACCCGCAGCCCGCTCCGCTCGATCACCACCGTCTGCGGCTCGCGAAATACGTCGATGTTCGGATGGGACAGCAGCAGCGCGTGCGGCAGCACCGACCGCTCGTGATTGCCCGGCACGATGATCACCCGGACGCCGGCCGCGGCCAGCTCCCAGATCGGCTGCGTTGCGGCCGCGATCGCCCCGTCGCCCGGCTGCGGCACATCGAACAGGTCGCCGGCGATGATGACCAGTTCGACCCCGCTGCGGGCCGCCGCGAGGACCCGTCGGAAGCTGTCGACGAAATCGGCGCCGCGGCGTGGCAGGCCGCCCGCGCGCAGCGGCAGGTCGGCCCCGATGTGCGGGTCGGCGGTGTGCAGGATACGCATCCGGGCCGGCACGGATGGACTCCGGAGTTCGCTTTATGTTAGTATTTTGGCCGGCCGTACGCAACCCGCCCGCAGGCCGAGCGCCGTGCACAATGGGCCCGATGCGCAGCCACAATAACCCGCGCGGACGGAACGCTCGGGCTCACGGCCCTTCAGTAGTTCGCCCAGCGGATCGCCCACAGGGCCTTGGCGTAGCGGATGAGCCAGAGGCCGCCGAGCACGATGCTGCCCCCGACGACGGCCAGCGCTTCGTAATCGTCCGTGAAGCGCGGCCCGCCGAAGAGCCGCGAGATCCACGAGTCCAGGAAGATGATGCTCGTGATCAGCAGGCCCCAGAACGTGGCGAACGCCCATACGAACGCGGATTCGTACACGACGACCTTCGCGGCCCACCCGTAGTCCGCGAGGCTGCGGAACGCCAGCCACACGGAAAAGACGATCGCCGCGATGATGCGCTGCCCAAGCCAGCAGCCGATCGTCCCGAACAGGACCGCGCCCCCGAGCACCAGCAGGATTTCGAGCAGCGGCGGAAAAAACCAACCCCGACCCTGAAGCCAATCCATCAGCCGAACGCCGGCGAACATGCAACCCACCCACGCGCCGGCCAGCACGGCCAAGAGCGCGTAGTTCACCCGCGCGAACCCGCGGTCGTCCACCAGCGGCCGGCGCACCTGAAGGCTCCCATAGAACGCCGTCGGCCGGAAGAGAACCTCGCACGCGGTGCTGACCCACGCGACCGCTGTGCGGCGGGCAGCCCAGTCGCTGCCCCACCGCGTCCGGCCGGGCACCAACGAATCACACACCGGCCGGCCGCATTCGGTGCAGCGGCCCTCCGCCGACACGTGCGTCAGGTCATAGCCGCAGCCCTCGCAGCGCGGCGGCAAATCGGTTGCGGCCGACGACGGCACACTCTCCACGACGCGGCCGGACAGGTACGCGAACCACGCGGCCGCGACCGCGATGGCGGTGAACAGGACCATTTCCGGCGGCACCACCGGCGACGAGAAGGTGTAATACCTGGTTGCGAAGATGCCAAAGCACCCCAGCGTCGCCAGGAACACGGGACCGAGCAGCGCGGCCGACGCGCGCGCCGTCTGGCTCAGCGAGCGGCGAACCGGCCCGGTACGGTGCACGAGCGGCAGGTTCAGCCACGCCAGCACGACGAGCAGCGCCGCGCCGCCGCCGAGGACCGCGAGGACGATGAGGTCCACATCCGAGCACCACCACGGGGCCTGCCGCGCGGTCCGCTGCTGCCACGTTGTTCGGAGCGAGCGCCCGCTGCTTGTGTCCTCCCATAGCACGATCGCGACCACGAGCGCCGCGTAGAGCAGCAGGTGGGTGAGCGTCGTGACCGCCCACGCCAACCGCGGCGCAGCCAGCATCCAGCGGCCGGCCGGTTGCGGCCGTAGGACGGCGAGCCAGGGCGCGGCCAGCGCCTGCGCCCAGAGGTCGAAAGTGCGCTGCGGGGAGGACGGCATGGTGCGCATTGTAGAGCGGCGCGACGCGGCCGCGTGGCACGGTCCGCCGGTCGCGAAGCGATCAAGGGCCGTGGGGGGTGCCCGCGACGGCGCCGCCTCGATCATGCCACTCGGGGGGCTCCGCTTACGGACGGTCGCGGGGCGGATCACGGACGCCGCAAGAATCCGTATACTGGTCGCGCGGCGTGCGGGATGCGGATGCTGCGGACCGCGGCCCACGCGATATCGCGGTCAGAGGTGTGCGATGCAGGCCCTCCATGAACCGGATCTGCCGACCGAGCCGCTCCGCGGCCGGCGGATCGTGATCTTCGGCTTCGGCTCGCAGGGCCGCGCACAGGCCCTCAACCTCCGCGACGGCCGCTTCGACGTGAGGGTGGCACTGCGGCCGGGGAGCCCGCGGTGGGCGGAGGCCGAGCGCTGCGGCCTCCACGTCGCTGCGCCCGCGGACGCCGTGCGGGCGGCCGACGTGCTCCTGCTCCTGATCCCGGACGAGGAGCAGCCGAGCGCGTTCGACGGCGACGTGCGGCGGAACCTGCGACCCGGCGCATATCTCGGCTTTGCCCACGGCTTTGCCGTTCACTACCGGTGGATCGTGCCGGACGCGAGCACGAACGTGTTCCTTGTCGCGCCGAAGGGCATCGGTCCGATGGTGCGGGCGGAGTATGAACGCGGCCGCGGCGTGCCGGCGCTGGTGGCGGTGCACCAGGACCCGGCCGGCGATACGCGCACGGTGGCGCGGGCGTACGCGGCGGCCATCGGCTGCGGGCGCGTCGGCGTGCTCGAAACCACTTTCCGCGAGGAGACCGAGACCGATTTGTTCGGCGAGCAGGCGGTGCTGTGCGGCGGGCTGACGGAGCTGATCCGGGCGGGGTTCGAGACGCTGGTCGCGGCCGGCTACGCACCGGAGGTAGCGTACTTCGAATGCCTGCACGAGGTGAAACTGATCGCGGACCTGCTCCACGCGCGGGGCATCGCCGGCATGCGCGCCCAGATCAGCAACACGGCCAAGTTCGGGGATGTGACGCGCGGCCGGCGGGTGGTCGGGCCGGCCGTGCGAGCGGCAATGGCCGAGGTGCTGCGCGAGGTGCAGTCGGGCGAATTCGCGCGGGAATGGGCGGCCGAGCACGCGGCCGGTCTGCCGACGATTCGGGCGCGGACGGCGGAGGATGCGCAGCACCCGATCGAGGAGGTTGGCCGGCAACTGCGGGCGATGATGGAAAGGGATCGAGGGATCGAGGGACCGGGGGGTCAAGGTGCCCGCGGGAGGCCGCCACGGGCGGAGCATGCGAGCGGCACGGCCGCGGATAACATCCACTAACTCGTCGCCGGAGACCAACATGCATCCCGTGCTCGATGATTTGGACCGGAATGCGGGTGATCGCGGTGAGCAGCTCGCGGTCGCCGACCAGTCGCTGAAGCTCGATTACCGTGCCTTCCGGGCGGTCGCGGCCGGGCTTGGGGCGCGGATCGCCGCGGCGACGGAGTGTCCGCGGGTGGGCATCCTCGCGCCGACGTCGAGCGCGTGTGCTGCGGCTATCTTTGCGTGCTGGTACGCCGGCCGGACGCCCGTGCCGCTGAACTTCATGCTCGCGCCGGCCGAGCTGCGGAAGATCATTCACGACGCCGAGCTCGACCTGGTCGTGGCGATCGAGCGCTTCGCGCCGGCGGCGCAGGCGGCCGGCCTGCGAACAATCAACCTGGACGCGACGACGCTCGCTCCTGCCGCCGGGACGACGCCCGCGGCCGCGCCGGGGGACATCGCCACGGTGATCTACACCTCGGGGACCGCGGGCGACCCGAAGGGCGTATGCCTCACGTTCGACAATCTGGTGCGGAACGCGCGGGCCTGCATCGCGGCTGCCGAGCTCAGCTCGGAGCAGGTCTTTCTCGGCCTGCTGCCGCAGTTCCACGCGTTCGGGCTGACGACGACGACGGTGCTGCCGCTGTTGCTGGGGGCGACGGTGCACTACCTGCCGCGGTTCAGCCCGGTGACGGTCGCGGAGCTGATCGAGCGCGAGCGGGTGTCGGTGTTCATCACGATCGCGAGCATGTTCGGGCCGCTGGCGGCGATGAAGGACGCGCGGGCCGAGCAGTTCGCGTCGCTGACGCACCCGGTGAGCGGGGGCGAGCCGCTGTCGCAGAAGGTCGCGCGGGCGTTCGAGCAGCGATATGGCCGGCGGATTTACGAAGGCTTCGGCATGACCGAGGCGTCACCCGTCGTGTCGTGGAATACGCCGCGGGCGAACCGCCCGGGCTCGGTCGGCCGGCCGCTGCCCGGGATCACGGTGACGGCGGTGGACACGGCCGGTCGGGAGCTGCCGCGGGGGGTCGATGGGGAGCTGGTTGTGCGTGGGCATTGCGTGATGCAGGGGTACCTGAACAAGCCGGCCGAGACGGCCCGGGTCATCCGCGACGGGGCGCTGTACACGGGCGACATCGGGCACGTCGATGCCGACGGTTTCGTCTATATCACGGGGCGGGCCAAGGACATGCTCATCGTTGGGGGCGAGAACGTCTTTCCGAGCGAGATCGAACAGGTATTGCTGGACCATCCGGGCGTGGCCGAAGCGGCCGTGATCGGGCAGCGGGACGAAGTGCGCGGCGAGATTCCGGTGGCCTTCATCTGTCCGACGAGCGCCGATGCCCCGCCCGGAGAGGCCGAGCTACGCGAGCTGTGCCGCAAGCGGCTGGCGGCGTACAAGGTGCCGCGGCAGTTCATCATCACGACCGAGCTGCCCCGCGGCCCGACGGGGAAGATCCTCAAGCGGGCGCTGAAGGTACCGTAGCGGCCCGTGCTCCGCGCGGCCGCCCGGTCCCATCCGAGGCCGGATTGCAAGCAACGGGAACGGCGGATTATGCGCCGCGGGCTCGACGAGCGCGTGCCTGAGCCCGGCGCACTGACCGCGGCTGCCCGCATGCGCACATGAAGTGCTCCGCCCGGTCGCCGGCCGCAAATCGGGCGCGGGCGGGAGGCGCGCCGGCCGCGTTGTGGGCGCAGGGGGTCGCGTGGGTCACTCACGTTTCTGTTGCGCCGCGACGATAGCGCAACAAGGCACTTGCGTCCCGAGGAGCCGCACATGCGCGTCGCGAGTTTTTACAGGACCGTCACGATGCTCCTGGTCATGATGGTTGGCGCTGCCGGGAGCTTGGGCGCGGATCTGCATTTCGTAGCGCTGGCCGACACGAACGACCCGACGATCGGCACGGTGGAGGACTTGGCCAACGCCGTGGACTGGGCCGGGACGATTGCGTCATACACGGGGCTGACACTTCGGCTGGAGACCCTGTCCGGCGACGAGCTGACGGTGGGGAACACCCGCGATTTGCTCCAGGGGCTTCAGGTGACCAGTGACGACGTGGTGTATTTCTTCTATTCCGGGCACGGCTACAACCCGGGCGACCGGAAGTGGCCGGTGCTGGCGTTCACCGGCACAGTCACCGGAGATGACGTGTCGCTGGACGAAGTCGTGGAGACGCTGGAGCCGAAGAGCCCGCGGCTGCTGGTGGTGCTGGCGGACTGCTGCAACAACTATCCGGAGCCGGCGGCGCGGCAGTGGCCGCGGTGGGAGCCGCGACCGAGCGCGGCGCTGGAGCACAATTTCCGCGAGCTGTTCGTGGAGTTTGCGGGCGTGGTGATCGCGTCGGGAAGCTCGCCCGGGCAGTACAGCCTGGGGGCGGAGGGCGTGGGCGGGCTGTTCGTGAACATGTTCATGAACGCGGTCGTGACGCTGGGGGAGAGCGAGGCGGACCTAACGTGGGCCGAGGTGTTCGCAAAGACGCGGGCCGACACGCGGGAGGTCGCGTTGGGCAACGTGGACGAGTCGGGCAACCCGGACCCGATCGAACAGGAGCCGCAGTACGTGATCGAGCCGGGCGAGGTGGTGGCGGGCGCGACCGACGAGGTTCTCGATGATGACGCAGATCAGACGGGCGACGGTCAGTTGACGGACGAGGCCGACGATGCGGATGACGACACCCCGGACAGCGACACGGGCGACCTCGACGACGCGAACGACGCCCTGCCGCCGGACGGGCTGGTCGACCCGAACGACGGGACGGAGGCGGACCCGACCCCGCCGCGACCCATGTGCGGACTGTTCGGCGGCGTGACGCTGGCGCTGACGGCCGCGGGGATGGTCAAGCTGCGGCGGCGCGGGTAGGAGCCGCGCGGATCGTCGCGGCCGTCGGGCGGCCGCGCGCGGCCCGGGGCCGCTACGGTTCCGGCGGGGGGAGCTGCGTTTCGTCCGTATCGAGCGTGATCTCGCGCCGGCGTGGTTTGCGGCGGCGTGGGGGCGGTCGGCGGCCGGCGGCCACATCCTCGTCGAACTGCTGTTTGCGGCGGATGATGTGGTGATAGTGCTGGCCGAAGCGGTGGGCCTCGTCGCGGATGTGCTGGAGGATTCGGAGGGCGGGGTGGTTGCGTGCGAGCCGCAGCGGCTGACTGCGGGCCTGGACGTAGACCAGCTCCTCCCGCTTCGCCAGTGACACGACCATGGCCGGCTTCACGGCCCGCGTACCGTCGGCCTCGACGGCACGCCGCATGTGCTCGAACGCCTCGAGCGCGGCGTGGAGCTGCCCCAACCCCCCGTCGATCAGGATCACATCCGGGAACAGCTCCTCGGCGACGGCGGCGTACTTGTAGCGCCGGGCGATGACTTCGCGGATCATGGCGTAATCGTCGACGCCGCCGACGGTCTTGATGCGATAGCGGCGATACCCGTTCTTGAACGGCCGGCCGTCGATGAAGCACACCAGCGAGCCGACCGAGGCCTCGCCGTGCAGCGTGGCGATGTCGATGCCCTCGATGATCCGCGGCGTCTCGGGCAGCTCGAGCAGCTCTCCCAGCCGCGCAAGCCCCTCGGTGGGATCGATGAAGAACACTTCGGGCTGCACATCCTCCTCGACATGGCCCGAGAGCGCGAGCGACTCGATCGCCTTGATCCGGTCGCGCAGCAGGGCGGCGTCCTCGTAGCGCTTCTCGGTCGCGGCCTGCGTCATCTCCGCGCGGAGCTGCCGCAGGAGGACGCTGCGGCGTGTGCCGAGCAGCTTGCGCAGCCGGCGGATGTCGGCCGCGTAGGCTTCGCGGCTGACCAGAGCGGCGCACGGGGCGCTGCACTGGCCGATGGCGTGGAGGAGGCAGGGGCGGAAGAACCGGCGTTTCGGGTCGTCGGCGCGGATGTCGAGCTCGCAGGTACGGAACTTGAAGATTCTCTGTAGGGCGTTGACGGCGTCGCGGATGCCGGCGGCGCTGGCGAACGGGCCGTAAAGCTTGGAGCCGCGCGGCCGCGGCTGGCGCGTGACATAGACGCCGGGGAAGTCGTCGCGGGTGGTGATTTCGAGGTAGGGGAAGGTCTTGTCGTCCTTGAGGCGTTCGTTGCAGGGAGGCTGGATGTCCTTGATGAGTCGGCTTTCCTTGAGCAGCGCATCGACCTCGGTCTCGCACTCAAGGAAGTCGATGTCTTCGACCATCGAAGCCATTTTGACGATGAGCGGGCCGCGGGACGCGAGCAGGTCGGCCGAGTTCTGGAAGTAGCTGGCGACGCGGGCCCGAAGATCGCGGGCCTTGCCGATGTAAAGCACCGTCCCGGCGCGGTCCTTCATCAGGTACACGCCCGGGCTCTTGGGGAATCGCCCTATCTTGTCGCGCAAGCGGAGGATGCGCGCCTCGTCCGGGGTCGGCATGGCACGGCGATTATAGCGACCCACGGCCGGCTGCCGGGAGCCCGAAATCGTTCCCGAGAGTTGTGGTGTCTGCGGGCGATTGGTTTCATGCGGTTGACCCGGACGGCGGCGCGGCATGCACGCGCTGGGCCCTTGGGTCAATCCGCGAGGAAATGACTGGGCGAGCGTCGCGGGGAGGCCCTCGCTTGCAAACATGGTTCAAGGGTGTTAGAACCCCGGTTCCGTGCTGATTCGCGCTTCAGAGCCCAGGGTTGGGCATCCGATAATTTACCGGCAGCGCGGGTCCGGCGCGGGCTGCGGCGCTCGGCGAACGGAGAGCAACGCATCATGGACGAGTACCAGAAGCTCAAACAGCTGGTGGACGAAGTCGCGGACGACGTTTACAAGGCCGTCGGCGGCAACAAGGCCGCGGGCACGCGTGTCCGTAAGGTCATGCAGGACATCAAGAATACGGCCCAGGAAGTGCGTAAGAAGATCCTGGAGTTGCGGGTCGAAGAAGACCAGCCGCAGACCCCGAATCCGCCGCCGCCGTAACGCGTCCCACGCTGGTTCTGCCCGCACTCGCCGATGCCTCCGCCGCCGATCATTGAGCCCGAGGGGCTGGACTTCAGCCGCGTGATCGCGGATCGCGCGGCGATTGAGCGTGTAATCCCCCACCGCCACGAGTTCGGGCTTCTTGACGGGGTGATCCTGATGGACCAGGAACGCGGCGTGTTCGCCGGTTATCACGACGTGCGCGCGGATGCGTTCTGGGTGCGGGGGCACATTCCCGGGCGGCCGCTGTTTCCCGGCGTGCTGATGATCGAGTCGAGCGCGCAGCTTGCGAGCTACGTTTACCACCGCACGTTCGAGGGACAGGGGTTTCTCGGGTTCGTGAGCGTGGACGACGTGAGGTTTCGAGGGCTGGTTGAGCCGCCGGCGCGGTTCGTGATCCTGGGGCGTATGGTGCAACTCAAGCCGCGGCGGGTAATCTGCCAGATGCAGGGCTTCGTGGGGGCGAGGATGGTGTACGAGGGCCAGGTGACCGGCATGCCGGTGTGAACGCCGGCCGGAGAACGATGCCGCCGTCCGCCGACGCCAACGATTCTCTTGCGGCGGCGATGCCGCAAAAGCACACGTGGACGGGGCGTCCGCTGCGGGTCGATCTGACGTCGTTGCCCGGCGGGCCGGCGCTGTACCTGCTGATCGATGAACAAGGGACGCCGGTGCAGCTTGCGACCACCCAGAGCCTGCGGCGGGCGCTGGTGGCGCGGCTGACGGTTGATGAAGCGGGCCCGGCGCGTGCCGATCTCGCGGCGGTGACGCGCGGTGTACGCTGGCGCAATCTGTCGTGCGCGTTCGAGGGGCGCTGGTGGTACTGGCGCGTGGCGCGGGTTCTGCACCCGCGCGATTATCGCCAGCGGATCTCCTTCGGGCCGGCGTGGTTTCTGCATGTGGACTGGGCGCAAGGCGTTCCCGAGCTGCGCGTGACGGAGAGCGTCTGGAGAGCGCCGGGCGAGTATGTGGGGCCGTGGCGCGTTCTGAAGGAGGCCCAGGAAGCGCTGGAGGGGCTTCGGGACCTGTTCGATCTCTGCCGTTATCCGGAGCAGGTACGCAAGGCGCCACAGGGCAAGCGGTGCGTGTACGCGGAAATGCGGCGGTGCGACGCGCCGTGTGACGGTTCGGTGCCGCTGTCGGCATACGTTGACCGTTGCCGGGCGGCGTGGGCATTCGCGCGGGACGGACCGGCCACGTGGCTCGCGGCGGCGAGCGGGCGGATGCGCGCGGCGGCGGCGAGTCGGGCGTACGAGCTGGCGGGTCAGATCAAGCAGCAGATCGGGTTTGCGGAGAGCTGGGCACGGCGCTGGGGGTGCGACGTCGGGCCGGTCGAGGAATTGAACCGGGTGATTGCGTTGCCGGTGACGCGTCGGCGTGCGTGGAAGGTGTTCACGCTGCGTTCGGGAGTACTGTCGGAAGGGCCGATCGTTGCGGAGCGGCGGTTCGCGGCAGAGGCGGCGGCGTGGGTGGTGGGCGAGAGGACCGCTCGCAGCGCGTTGGAAGAGGGGGCTGGCGCCGCGCCAACCCACCACCACAGTGTTGCCGAGAGCTCCTCCCGCGGTGCCTGGCCCCGTGTTCAACCGGCCGCGAACGAGGGGGAATCAGATCCGCTCGTACGGATGGAGACGACGTGGCTGGTGGCGCAGCTCATGTTCAATCGGCAGCGGGAGCGGGCGGTGATGGTTCCACTGATGCAACAGGCGCGGAGCGAGCTGGAAGCGCAACTCCGCGAGGCGTTGGGGCGTGCGCGGGCGACGCCGGCCGCTGATCGGAGGTCGCGGGGCGGCATCACGGAAGGCGACAAAGCCGGAAACATTTGACTTATGCTGATTTGCGATGGATAATAGAACGTGGACGGAGCGCCGCCGGTCGCAAATCAAGGCGGCGGAATCTACGGCCGTCACGGCCAGTAGGCAAGTGTAGAACGTGTGCGTCAGTGGCGAAGCGAGGGGGAAGGGGATACTGCGCGACGGGAGTCGCGCATTCTGGAGCCGGATCGGTCCGCGGCCAACGGACCAAAGCGACGCCTCGTGGCGGGATGAAGCTGCCCGCGGGGAAAAAAGGGCGGTTCGGATCCGCGGTGGGTCCGGGCCGATCCGGCGCGCGGACGGGAAGGAAGCGAGCGCCGGTTGCGGCTCGGCGGAATGGGCGGGGGCGTCTGAAGTGCGTCTCTGTTTCGGGGCCCACTCCGCCAGCCGCTTTTTTGGTGCCCACGGCCCGTCCGGATCGCTCGTGGGCACTTCGGCCGAGCCCGCGCCGCGGGCGCTCACGTTTTGCCCCACATCGCCGCGGTGGGCCCCGTGGCCCTCACCGCTTTGAAGTTGACTGACCCGCGCGGGGAAAGAGGCGCGCAAACTGTCTCGGCAGTCGTGATGCGTTTCCGCTGAGGAGTGAGTGTGCACGATGGACAATGGCTCCCGTCGCGGACTGCCTCTCGTCTCCGGCGCGTCGCCGGGCGGCGCGCGGGTCGGTGGAAGTGCGGGTGATGGAGCGCCCGTGCCGGTGCACGAACACCACTATGCCACCCGGCGGGCACGAGTTTGCGCACAGGACCTGCCGTTCGGCGACACTTGCAGACCGACGCCGCGGTCAACCGCTGCGGTGAGATAACGTTGCTCACGGAACGCGGGGCCACGACGCCCGGGCGAACGGGAGATCGCGCATCCGGTGCGGCCGCCGTCAGGCTTTGACCACTTTGCCGGCGGCGCGCGGTTTGCGCCCGGTCGCGTTGCGCGTGTCCACCACCAGCCGCGCGTGTTCGCACACGAGGTCGTAATCGACGCGGCTGTGATCGGTGGCGATCAGCACGCAGTCGTACTGCGCCAAACTGGCCGGCGTCAGCGGCACGCTCTGCATGTGCGTAAGGTTGTGTTCGCGCATCGGCTTGGCGGTCGGGATGTGCGGGTCGTGGTAGTCGACCTGCGCCCCGCGCTTCTGGAGCAGCTCGATCAGCGTGACCGAAGGGCTCTCGCGCACATCGTCGACGTCCTTCTTGTACGCCAGCCCCAGCACGAGCACCCGCGAACCCTTCAGCGCCCGCCCCCGCTCGTTGAGCGCCTCCATTACCCGCGTCACCACGTACTCGGGCATGGCGGTGTTGATCTCGCCGGCCAGCTCGATGAACCGCGTGGTCATGTTGTACTGCCGCGCCTTCCACGACAGGTAGAACGGGTCGATCGGGATGCAGTGCCCGCCCAGACCCGGGCCGGGGTAGAACGGCTGATAGCCGAACGGCTTGGTCTTGGCGGCCTCGATGACCTCCCACACGTCGATGCCCATGCGGTCGAAGAGCATCTTCAGCTCGTTCACGAGCGCGATGTTCACGCACCGGTAGACATTCTCGACGATCTTGCAGGCCTCGGCCACCTCGGCCGTCGAGACGGGCACGATGCGGTCCAGCGCCAGGCCGTAGACGCCCGCCGCGAGCTTTCCGCTGGTGGGCGTGACGCCGCCGACGACCTTGGGGATCTGCTTCGTCGTGATGTCGGTCCGGCCCGGGTCCTCGCGCTCCGGCGAGAACGCCAGGAAATAGTCCTGGTCGAGCTTCAGGCCGGTGGCGTCGAGCATCGGCTGGCAGATCTCGCGGGTCGTGAACGGGTAGGTTGTGGATTCGAGCACGATGAGCTGGCCGGGGCGGAGCCGCTTGGCGATCTCCGCCGTCGTGTTCTCGATGTAGGTCATGTCCGGCTCGCGCATCTTGTCGAGCGGAGTCGGGACCGCGATCAGGATCGCGTCGGGCTGCCTCAGGTCGTCCATGTTCGCGGTCGGCGTGAACCGGCCGCTGTCGATCAGCTCCTTGAAGAATGCGCCCGGCAGGTGCTCGATGTACGTCTGGCCGGCCCGCAGCATGTGGACCTTGCGCTCGTCAATGTCGAAGCCCCAGGCGTGAATGCCCGAGTTGCAGAACTCGCGGATCAGCGGGAGGCCGACGTAGCCCAGCCCGATGACACCCACAACCACGGTGCGGTCATTGATCTTCTGTTGTAACGCGTCGGCGTGCTTCATCGTGTGCTCCGGTTGCGGCAACGGGGACAGGTTCTACCGCCGCATTCCGAGGCGGGCAAGTCGGCGCGGCTTTCCGGGGTTGTCAGATGGTGGCCGGAGCGGCCGAGTGCCCGGCAAAGGGTGGCGCGGTTGCCGCGAGGTGCGGCGGGAGCGGCGCGCGGCGCGGGCCGCTCACCAGGCGCTCGGGTCGGCGCCCAGCAACTGGTCGGTGCGCTTCTGGATGATCGCCTCGCGCTCGCGCGTCCGTTCGGCCAGCTCGCGCTGGACCTTCTCGACCATCGACTGGAGGTGGCCTAATTCGCGCTGAATGCGCTCGAGCTCGGCCTGCCGCAGCGCCGTGCGGATCTCGAACTGCTTCGTGACGAGTTCACGCAGCTCCCGGACCTGTGCCTCGCGCTCCGAAGATTCCTCGGCCGGCCGCAGGCGCGCGCTGAGCTCGCGAGTCTGCCGCTCGAGCTCTTCGTGCTGTTCGTGCAGACGCCGGAGTTCCGGACCCGGGCCGGCTTCCGGAGGCGGAGCTTCGTGCGGCGGCCGCTCTGCCCGCGGCGGCCGGGGGGAACGTTCAGCGGCCGCCAGCTCTTCCTCCAGGCGGAAGAACAGGGCGTTGAGCAGGACCTCGCGCAACCGCTCGGGACTCTCCTGCTGGAGGCGGCGCAGGCGCTCCGCCAGCTCCGGGCGGCGTTCCCCGACCATGCGGAGCAGCGGCTCGAGCGGTGGCGGCCGCCGGCCGGGTGGGAGCGGCGCCGCGGCATCC
>CAZMCT010000074.1:0-20060 GCA_964564785.1 uncultured Planctomycetales bacterium | reverse complement strand
GTCCGCTACGCGGCAGGGTAGACATGTTCAATGTTTAGTGCTCCCGGTAATAACACCACGCCTAGCCAGCGGGCCGGAGTGGCGCGGTGCGGTGTGACGCTATCCTGCTGAGTTGGTCGCTGCTCGGCTGCTGACTGGCGTTTTCGTGATTTGACGCTCTGAGCCATTGGTGTCCCTCCCTCGTGTGCATTGTCGCAGCGGCGACGGGTGCGTCAAGGAAGCGTGTAATCGGCCTCACACAACATGTTGCGGCCGTGCGAGCGACGTTCGTCGATGCGGAACTGCTGGCGCCGGACTGGCTGTGGGTGGACTGCGAGGACAACGGCACCATCCGAGGCGTCGTGCTGACACGGGTGAAAGAGTGCCCCTTCGACAACGAACGGTGGGAGCACCAGAAGAAGGCTTGAGGCGTGAGGCTTGAGGCCTCGGCCCTCAGGTCTCAAGCCTCAGGGCTCTGGAGGCGGCAGCGATGCCGATCCAGTGGTTCGCGGGTTTCGAGGCGGGCGACACGAACGAGCTGGTCGCGCTGGGCGGGCGTCGCCCTGACCGCGCTGCTCGCGGTGCTGGCGTTCACCGTCCAATGGGGCGTTGTCACGGCCAAGCTCGACCACGTCGAGAGACGGCTGGACGAACTGATCGTCGAGGCCCGGGCGCTGCGCACCGAGTACCAGGCCATCGAGCGGCGTGTGTCGTACTTGGAGGGCCGCTACAACGGCGCGCCGGACGGGCGCGCAGGGAGGCCTGGGCCATGAGCACGATCAACGAGATCGCCGACGCCGTCGTCAGGAATCAGGGTCAGTTTGCTGGGTGTAGACATATCTGGTTCGACTCCTTCCCAGCGGGCGAGGACCCGACTGCATGCGACCCGGTCGCGCGAAAAGGCGGACTATGGCAGCCCCGGGCGACTGGCACGGCGCCGCGCGCCGAGCTGCCGCTACCATCCTGGCGGTCTGGAACCTTGGCGTAGCCTGGGAGCAAGCTGTACCCAACACATCCTCGACCGTTGCCGCCCTGCGCTGTGTGATTCGTCAATTCGTCGATGCACGCGAGTGGCGCAAGTTCCACGACGCGAAGCCTATCGATGTCGCTGGCGATCGAAACGGCCGCGCTGATGAAGCACTTCCAGTCGGTGCGAAACGAAGACTTGCCCGCCCCACTTACCGATGAGCAGCGCCGAGCGGCGATTCGCGACGAGGTCGCTCACATTGCCTGCTACTTGCTTGCGCTATCGAACGCGCTGGATGTCGACCTCTCCGAAGCGGTGACGGACAAGCTCAAGCGGAACGCCGCCACGTACCCGGCCGACAAGCTTCGCGGCTGGTACGAGAAGTCGGTGCGGTGGCCGTTGGCGCGGGCCGCGGGTTGCACGGCGCGCCCGTCACCCTCGAATACGCGGGCGCAGGAGCGCGCCGCTGACCAGCAACAGCACGACGGCGCCGGGTTCGGGAACCCACTCGGTGATCCAGCCGATAGTCCAGGAGTTCGGCGCGCCCCCGGCGATGTCGATATCGTTCCATGCGCCGCCCAAGTGCAGGAACGCCTCGAGGTAGTCCTCACCTGGCTGGCCGTTCGGTTCTCCGAAGTACCAGTTCGCGTAGGACTAGGGTTCGGGGCTCTCGCCCGCCGGCGCGACCCATTTCCAGCCGCCGGCCGGCTCCGAGTAACCCGGATCGCTCGGATCCTGGTAGCCACCCAGCCAGACCTTGGCGTAGTTCCACCCGACCGGCACCGGCGGGTAGACGTGCGCGACCAACCAGTTATTCTCCGCGTCCGAAGTGATTGACGCGAGCGCGCCCGTCTTGAAGACGCCGGGGCTCACTTCGAGCACGGACGCCGCCGCCGCATCGCGCGCCGCGTCCCACGTCCCGAAGTATGATTCGACGAACTCGTACCAATGTCCATTTCCGCCAAGTCCGGTCTGCCATTGCACAGGCGCGCCCTGCGCAGCACCGATCGCGAAGCCCGCCGCCGCGAGTACCAGACGTCGAGTTGACATGATCGACCTCCTCATCTGTCCCCACCCTGCTACGGGCACATTCGCCGGCAACACCGCCGGGATGTGAGCTCGCATTGCTTTCCCTGGCCACAGGCGTCGACGTGCGACGAGACACCTCTATTGGACCACAACCGCCCGAGCGAGTCAATTGAAGACATTGATCGCCTGCACGTCACCATCGGCTAGGTGCGGCTTGCCCTCGGCGCAGCAGGGATCGTCGCAGGCCTCGTCGGTCGCAAGTTGGATTCGCATGTTCTCGCCGAACAGCTCGAACATCGCCGCGGGCCGAGCCGCCAAGACCGCCGCGGCGACGGAGCGTCGCAGCGATCCCACGTTCATGTAGCGGCCGGGGCACTGTGCTGGCGGAACAACTCCGGCGGCAGCGGCCGGGCCGTGTTGCGGGTCGGGGCGGCGGAGCTCGCGACCGCGAACTTTACACCCGGTCCGACCTACGACACGGTGTTCGTGTTCAGCCGCACGTCGCCAGCGACCGGCAAACCCTGGACGAAGGCCGAGGTCGATGCGGCGCTGGTCGGCGCGGTCGTGTACAGCGGCTCGGGCCTGCGGGCCACGCAGGCGGGCTGCACGTGCTGCTGCACACGCCGCCGGTCGTGCCCCTGCAACCCAAGGAGTGGCCCATGAACTTCAAGGCACTGGAACCGCTGACCGCGACGGGCTCCGACCAGGCCGTCGAGGTGCCGCGCGGCGCGACGCTGGTCGTGCATCCGCTCGCGGCGAACGTGGAGGTCCGCGACGTAACCGGCGGGACCGCCAAGCTGACGATCCCGGCCGACTCGATGGTCATGCTCGGCCCGTCATATGGCTAGACGGTCTACCTGCGCGCCACGGCCGGCACGGTGATCGAGCTCGGACTGACGTAGCGCGTCAAGCAGTCATGGAGGACTGAAACATGCCGAACTTCGTTCTGGGGATGAACGCCAAGCTGTACTACGGCGCGGCCGGCGGCCCCGCCAACACGGAAATGACCAACGTCCGCAACGTCACGCTGAACCTCGAAGCGGGTGAAGCCGACGTGACCACGCGGGCGAACAGCGGCTGGCGGGCGACGGCGCCCACGCTGCGCGAGTGCTCGGTCGAGTTCGAGATGGTCTGGGACCCCGCCGACGCCGGGTTTACCCGTCAGAAGGCGATTCCGTTCACATGGGGGCGGGGCGGGGTGCGGGCGGTGAAGTGATCAGAATCATGGGGGTCGGCAGTCGCCTGGGGGCGAGACGGGTGTTTTAGTCCGCGCCGTCGGAAACCCGCGGACCATGCACATCAACCCGTTCACCTGCGGTTAAGGCGAGGTTCCAGATGTGGTGCAGCACCTGACCGACGAGTCCAAACCAGCCTAGACCACGGCAGCGGGCTCGCCCCCCGAGGATGCCCGCGTGTGGCGTGCTGAGGCCCTGCCCTTGAACCACAGCCCAATCACGAGCCAGATGACTAGCCCCACCGCAGTTCCGCCTGCCAGGAGGCGCCAGATCGGGTCGTCAAACCTAGACGGGGCGCTGAGACGCTGGTCGAAGCCGGGAATCTCGCTCGCAACACGGGGCGTCCATTCATCTCGCGATGTAAAGGTCTGCACGGTGCCGTCCGGACGAGCGATGAAGAGCCCCTGCCCTGACTCGCCGACCACAAAGCCGTCTTGAGCGCGATAGGCAATGACCTTGTCAACTAGCCGAGACCCCCGGTACGCCAGGAATACTGAGCCGTCGCCTTCGTTATTGCCGAACAAAGCAAACTGCCCGCCCGTGGGAATGTGGTAGTCGGACCGACTCAAACCCACTAGGACAAGCGCAATTACGACCGTCACCGCCCAGTATACCGCCTTACGCATGTCAGCCCTTGGGGCATGGCACCACAAACTGCTTCACTTTCTGATAGACGACGTGCCACCAGTATGCAGTCAGCCCGCGCTCATGCAACGGCCCGCGCGCGAACGGGTTGATGTCAAAGTGGAACGAATCAAACACATCGTAGTCAATCAGGCAGGTCGCCTTGCAGTGTGTGCAGCAGTTACGGATGTTGCACTTCGCCGAGTAGTTCATGTGGATGCCGTTGATCATCCCGAATGCCCAGATCGTCCCGGGGCCCCAATCTCCCCCCTGCCACTCATCGTAGCCGGCATTCGCGTGCAAGGCATCGTGGCCCGAGATGAAAACCTCCTTTGCGTCGCAACTCCCGCTGCCGCAGTCGCAGTGAGAGACAAGGTCCCGTCCTATGTTGGCGTTTGCAGTGCTCTCTAGGTTCGCCGTTGCCTTGAGCCCAAGCACGTACCTCCCGAATGCGGAATTCGGCGAGATATAGTAAGCATCCCCCCTCCGGGCTATCACCCACCGCAGCCACGGATTCCATACGTCGATGTCCGGCGGCCGCTGCCACCCATCACCCGTAACGGGTGGATTCGTCGGAGCGGGCGGGAACGGGCAGAGGAAGACCGTGGCCCACCGAAGACCTTCGTTGATCAGCTCGATAGGCAGTTGGCCAGCTGGATCGACGAGATTAGGCGGTGAATTCCGGACGAATGCGTATACGTGGTCGTTTCCTGCGCTCGTCGGATCACGCGGGATGAACCCGGTGCCGGCACGCGCGGCGACCGCTTGGAGCATCATCGCTCCCGGTTCCCCAATCGGATCGCGGCTCAGGAACCGCCCCGTTGCCGGGTTGTAGTACGCCAGCGCGGAATCGACCACCGTGAGCGTGGCCAGGATGGCCAGCCCGACCTTCAGCTTGCCGTTGCTTCGCATCGCTCGCCCCTTTGTGCAAGAGCCTCCGATGCTGCGGTTATCGTCCCCAACCGCCGGGGCCGCGCCTACCCCCGTCAACCGCCGCCCCCAGGATTTCCGGGCGGCCTGCCGATCAACCGTATCGCGCGCTGGGACGGTCAGCAGTGGTCGGCCGTCGGCGAGCTGCCCAGTCCTTATCCGGACTACATGCTCGGTCTCGCCGTCCACGACGATGGCAACGGCCCGGCTCTGTATGCCGCTGAGTACGATGCGATCTGGCGCTGGGACGGCGCCGCCTGGATGTCCCTCGAGCAAAGCCCATGGGGTGTGTACGACCTGCTCAGCTTCGACGACGGCAGCGGGCCGGCACTGTGGGCTGGCGGCGCCTTCGTGGAGGTTGGAGGGCGGGTAGCAACCGGCATTACCAAGTGGGCCTGCGCCGCCAACTGGCTGCCCGGTGACCTCAATTGCGACGGCCTGATCGACGGCCGCGACGTCAACCCCTTCGTCCTGCGGCTCTCCGATCGCGACGCGTGGGAGGCCGCGTACCCGGGTTGCCCGCCGCTGAACGGCGACCTCGACGGCGGCGGCACCGTCGGCTTCGACGACATCAACCCGTTCGTGGCGGTGCTGGCGGGGGGCGGGCGGTGAAAGACTTGAGCCGTGAGCCGTGAGCCTTGAGGCGTGAGCTTTGAGGCGGGGAGCGGCGCAGCCTGCTGTCATTCCGAGGAGGTCGCCGCGGCGCCCGACGAGAATCTGGCTCCGGATGCAGAGTGCCTCCGCCGCGCGACGCGCACTGCCGACACGGCCGTGGCACACCGGGACCGACGGCCGGTGCGGAGCCCGGCCGCTACACTGCCGACACGGCAGTGGCACGCCCGTGCCCTGCGCTGGCGACACGGCAGTGGCACGCCGAAGCGGATCAGCCCTTGGTCGCGAGGAGAATGATGTTGATGAGCACACTCAGGCAGACGACCACGCCGAGGACGATCGTCACGGGCGAGGGGGTGGTGACCTCTTGCGGGCGGGCCTTGGCCGCCACGGCCCCGTTCGGCTGCTCCTCGATGGTGCGGCCGGTGGAAAGCGTCTCGAAGACGTCCTCGCTGACGGCGTGGCGGGCGTAGCGCGGCGGCTGGTTGCGGCGGAGCAGGTCGAGGTCGACCAGCAGCTCGCGGGCGCTGGGGTAGCGCTCCTCGCGGTCCTTGGCCATGAGCATCTCGATCATGGCCCCGCAGCCGGCCGAGAGGCTCGTGTTCAGGTGATCCGGCGGGGTGAGTGGCTCCTTGAGGTGCTTGTGCATGACGGCCGAGGGCGTGGGGCCCTCGAACGGCACGCGGCCGGTGACCATGTGGTAGAAGGTGGCGCCGAGGGAGTAGAGGTCGGCGCGGAGGTCGATGTCGACCTCGCCGCGGATCTGCTCGGGGGCGATGTAATAGGGCGTGCCGTAGGCGCGGCCGGCCTCGGCCAGGGCCGCCTGGTGGTCGGTGGCCTCGCGCGCCAAGCCCATGTCGGCGAGCTTGGCGATGCGCTCCTTGGTGAGCATGATGTTCTTGGGCTTCACGTCGCGGTGGATGAAGCCGCGCTCATGCGCGTGGAGCAGCGCCTCGGCCATCTGGCGGATGATCTCGATGGCCTCGTGCTCGCTGTAGACCTTGCCCTCGGCCAGCTCGTCGTAGACCGTGCAGCCCTCGACGAACTCCATGACGAAGTAGTGGAAGCCGTTGGCCTCGCCCACGTCGATGGCCTGGACGATGTTCGGGTGGTTCAATTGAGCGGCGGCGCGGCCCTCGCGGTAGAAGCGCTCGACGAACTCGGCGTTGCGGCTGAGGCGCTTGGGGAGCACCTTGATGGCCACGGTGCGGTCGAGGCTGAGCTGCTTGGCCCGATAGACCACGGCCATGGCGCCCGCCCCGCACTTGTTGAGGATCTGGTAGCCGGGGAGCTGCTGAGCCGGGCGGCCGCCGGAATCCTCGTTGGTGCCGTGTATGCGCTGGAGCTGGGTGCGGGTCAGAAAGCCTAGGTCGACGAGGATTTCGGAGATCGGCCGATCGTGCCCGGTGGTGGCCAGACGGCGGCGCTGGTCGACGGCGACGCGGACCTCCTCGGGCGTGACGAGCTGGCGCTCTACCACGAGGCGGCAAATCTGACTATCTTCCAGGCCGTCTGGCAAACGCGGTGCTCCGAGAGGTTCCGGGTAATGGCGAAGAACGTGAACCGGTGCCCAGACATTTGATTTTACGCCCGCAGGTCAAGAGATGCAAACAACGTCCGAATACGGGCCTCGGCGGCGCCGGCGACGGACATCCGTCTGCATTCCGCTCGGCCTCGCGCCGCTGCTGCTGGCGGCTCTGCTGGCGGGTAGCCCGGCGGCGCGCGGGCAGGACCCCGACGTGACCGACGAGGCGGTTGACGCGGCCATTCGCAAGGCGGTGACGTGGATCCTGGCGCAACGCGGGCCGGAAGGACACTGGGAGCGGACCAAGAACGAGCAGGACAAGCATTGGGCCGGCAGCAGTGCGCTGGCCGTGCTGTCGCTCCTGTACGCTGGCCAGGACCCGCGGTCCGAGGACATGGATCGAGCATTGACCTGGCTCGCGGGCCAGACGCTGAACGGCACGTATGCGTATGGGACGCGGGCCCACGCGTTGGCGCTGGTCCCCGGTTCGAAGTTCACCGCCCGCCTCAAAGAGGACCTGGCGTGGCTGCTGTCCGCGGTGGGCAGCCGTGGGACGGACGCGGTGGGGGCTTATGACTACGTGCTGCACCCGCCGGGCCAGATGCGGCGTTGGGACAATTCGGTCACGCAGTACGGCGTGCTGGGCGTGTGGGCTGCGGCGGACGCGGGATTAAGCGTTCCCGAGAGCTACTGGGAGTCGGTGGGCGAGCATTTTGTGCGCTTCCAGAACACCGACGGGGGCTGGTACTACGAACCGCAGAGCAAAATCAGCACCGGCAGCATGACCGCCGCGGGGCTGGGGTCGCTCTTTGTCGTGCTGGATCAATGCTACTCGGACCGGCCGAGGGAGGCGGGAGCGATCCAGACGGCGATCAGGCGGGGGTTGGACTGGCTGGGGCGGGAGTACGGGCCGGAAAACCCGAACGGGCCGAACAACTGGCACTATTACTATCTGTACGGCGTGGAGCGCGTGGGGCGGGCCAGCGGCTACAAGTACTTCCGCAACAAGGACTGGTTTCGGGACGGAGCGGCCTACCTGCTGCGGGCGCAGCGGCCGGACGGCTCGTGGCCGGGTGGCGAATCCGTGCGCAACACGGCCTGGGCGTTGATGTTTCTGTGTCACGGGCGGGCGCCGCTGCTGGCGGCGAAGCTCGAGCACGGAGCCGACTGGGACGGGAAGCTGCGTGACCTGGCGGGACTGACGCGCTACTGCGGGCACGCGTTTGAACGGCTCCTGAACTGGCAGATCGTGCGGCTGGACGGCAGCGTCCAAGATTTGATGGAGGCGCCGGTCCTGTACATTTATGGTGAGGGGCCGCGCGAGTTCAGCGACTTCGACGTGCAAGTGCTGCGGGAGTACGCCGAGCGCGGCGGGCTGATCTTCGTCGTCTTCGGGCGTGGCGGGACGGGTCGCGGACACAAGGGTGACGACGATGGGAGCGGGTTCCGGGCGTCGATCGAGTCGCTGGTGCAGCGGGCATTTCCTGAGCATCCGCTGCGGCCCGTCCGGGACGGGCACTCCCTCGTCAGCGGCGAGGTGCAGTTTGCGATCGATGATCCGCCGCCGCTGCTTGAGGTGCATAACGGCGTGCGGACGCTGCTGCTGCTGTGCCTGCGGGACCTGGCAGCGGCGTGGAACCGCTACGCGGTGCAGGGCCGGCGCGAGGCGGATTTACAGCTCGGCGCAAACGTGTACTTGTACGCGACCGACAAGACGACTATCCGCAGCCGGCTCCAGACGGCCGCGATCGTCAAGCGCGACGTGCCGATCGAGCGGACCATCGAGCTGGCCCGCGTCCGGTACGACGGCGAGTGGAACCCGGAGCCCTACGGCTGGACGCGGTTCGAGAACTACATGAACAACGAGGCGGCCACGCGCGTGCTGGTCACGTCGGGTGTTGCGCTGGATTCGGAGGACCTGAAAGCGTTCAGCGTGGCGCACATGGCCGGGCGTGGAGCGTTCACGCTGCGGCCGGAAGAGCTGCGCGGCCTGCGGCAGTTCCTCAGCAGCGGCGGGACGCTGCTGGCGGACGCGGTCGGAAGCGAGCGCGAGTTTGCGCAGTCGCTGGAGGCGGCCGTGCGTGAGGCTATGCGCGAGGAGCCCCGGGCGTTGCCGCCGGATTCGCCCATCCTGACCGGGGAGGGGATTCCCGGCGCCGTGAGCCTCAGGGGCGTGGCCTATCGTCGCGCGGTACGCAGCGCCGGCCGCGGGCAGGAGTATCCGCGGTTGGTGAGCTTCCAAGGCCGGCGCCGGGCGATGGTCGTTTACAGCCCGCTGGATCTGAGCGTCGGGTTGCTTGGGACGCAGGTCTACAACTTGCAGGGGTACGAGCCGGAGACGGCCCTGCGGATCATGCGCAACCTGGTGCTGTACGCGGGCCTGCCGGCGGCCGACAAAGCGAAGTTGAGCCGGACGGAGGGGTCCTGAGCCGCGCTGCGGCTTCAGGTCGGCGCGGGCTTGACGAGCGTGAATTCGTCGAGCGTGTGGCCGTCGACGTCGATCTGACGCAGTCGCAACTCGTCACCGTCGACGATTACCTGCGTGAAACTGAAGTGCGTGTTGTCAAAAACGGCGACGTACCCGGGGAGCGGCCCGCGGGGCTGATACAGCGATGCTCCGCCGGCGGCCGTGATGATGTACAGCACGCCTTCGCCCGCGGGGGCCGCGGCACCGCCCGACAGGGGCCCGATCCGCTGATACGAGTGATCGTGGCCGCAGAATACGACGTCGACTCCGTGGGCTTCGAAGATCGGGACGAGGTGCGCCTGGACGGCCGCGTTGGGCAGGTACTTGCCCCCCGTGTAAGGCGGGTGGTGCAGTGAGACGAAGCGCCAGCGCGGCGGCGGCTCGGTGGACAGCAGGTCCCGCAACCAGGGGGCGACGTGGTCGCGGAGGGTGGCCGCGGAAACGTTCGTGTCGACCACGGCGATGCGGGCGGCCCCGTACTCGAACCAGTAGTGGTGCTCGGGCGGCAGTCCGGGAGGCCCGTTCTGGGGCAGCGTGAAGACCTCGCAATAGGGCTCGGCCGCTCCGTCGTCGTCGACATCGTGGTTGCCAAGACACGGCCAGAAGCTCACGCGTGCCAGCAGGGGGCGATACGGGGCGAAGAAGCGCTCCTCGTAGCGGCGGCGGGCTCCGTCGGGATAGACGACGTCGCCGGTGTGCAGCAGGAAGTCGGGCGGCGGCTGTGTTGCGGCCATGACCTCGCCCAACCGGTACTGCGCCCGCGAGCCCTTACCGCTGTCGCCGAAGACCAGGAAGCTGAAGCGTTCGCCGGCCGGGCGGTTGGTCTGCAATGTGAGGCCGCGCGTGAGGGAGCGCCGGCCGGCGTGGATTTCGTAGGCATAGGTCCGGCCGCGATGCAGCCCTGCGACTTGTGCTTCGCAGCGGGCTCCGGCAGCGGTCACGGGGACGTCGCGTTTCGCGCCCTCAACCTCCACGGTGAGAGAACAGCGGCCGGGGCGGGTGAGGTACCAGACGAGCGTGGCGCCGTCGGGGGCGGCGGCCTGGACGAGCGGGCCTTCGTAGATGCGCAGGGGGAGGATCCAGGGGGCGACAGCGGACAGGGCCAGCGCGAGCGCGATTGCGGCCAGCACCCACAACAGGACGGTGCGGGGTCGGGCCCGGGGGCGGGGCGGAGGGGGCGTGGGGATGTCGGGCGCGGTGCTCACTGTCGGCTCCGCACGCGGCTTCGGCGGCGGCGCGGCCGGCCGAGCTTCGCGGCCAGTTGCGCGGCGACGTTTGGAGGAACGAGCGTGCTGATGCGGCTGATGTCGCCGCCGCCCATCTCGTAGATTTGCTTGATGTAGGTGCTGCTGGTCAACACGTGCTGGTCGCTGGTGAGCATGAAAACGGTCTCGACACCGCCGATCATGCGGTTGAGGTTGGCGAGCTGGACCTCGTGGTTGAGGTCGGCCATGTCGCGGATGCCGCGGACGAGGACGTGGGCGCGGCATTCGCGGACGAAGTCGATGGTCAGGCCGGCGTAGGTGGCGGCGCGGACGTTGGGCAGGTCGGCGAGGTGGGGGCGGAGCAGCGCGAGCCGCTCTTCCGGCGTGAAGAGCTGCTCTTTGTCGGGGTTGCGGCCGATGCCGACGATCAGCTCGTTGAAGAGCATGGCGGCGCGGCGGATGACGTCGAGGTGGCCGAAAGTGACAGGGTCGAAGGAGCCCTGGTAGACGGCGACGGTGCGTTGGGCGGGCCGGCTCATGGGGTGATTTGACCCGATTCCGGCGGGCGACGCCAGCTACTCGCCCGGGCCCGGCTCGAGCATAAGACCGGCGACGTATTGCCGGGCCGCCGGCAGGACGCGCTCCAGGATCTCGGGCAGCGGGCCGCGGATACGGGCTCCGGCCGAAGCGCGGTGCCCCCCGCCGCCGAACTGAACGGCCAGTTCGAGCACCGAGACGCCGCGCTCGCCGCGAAAGTTCATCCGCACGACGCCCGGCTCGCCCTCGCTGAAGAGGATTGCGACCGCGATACCCTCGATCTGCCGCGGGACCTCGACCTGGTCGTCAATGTCGGATGCGCGGCAGCCGGTTGCGACCAGCTCGGCGTGGCTGATCGTGCTCCAGGCCAGCCGGCCGTCCTCGCTGACCCGCGTATTGCGGTAGACCGTGGCCAGGAGCTCGAACTCGCCGAAGCTGCGGCTGCGGTGCAGGCGCTCGCAGATGCGGGCGATCTCGGCCCCGGCGCGGGCCAGCCGGCCGCCGACCTCGAGCGAGTAGGCGTCGGTGTTGGACAGCGAGAAGCCCTGCGTGTCGCTGTGGATGCCGGCGTAGAGCAGGGTGGCGATCTTGGGTGTGATGGTGCAGCCCAGGGCCTGAAGGATGCCCCACACCAGCTCGGAGGTGCTGCTGGCGGTCTCGACGATCCAGTTCCAGCGGCCGAACTGCGTGTTGGTCGCGTGGTGATCGATATTGATGATCGGGATCGTGGTCAGCGTGGCCAGGTGGTCGGCCGCGTTGAGGCGCTTTTCCTTGGCCGTGTCGAGCACGACGATCAGGTCGAGTTCGCCGAGCTCGGCGGGCGTCGCGGCCCGCAGGCCGGCGTAGCGGACCAGGAACGAGAGCTGCCGCCCGACGCTGCCCGCGGGCAGGATCAGGTGCGGCGTGAGTCCCAGCTGGGGCAAAGCCAGCCAGAGGGCGCCGGCCGAGGCGATCGCGTCGGCGTCGGGGGTGATGTGGCTGACGATGGCGACGTGCCGCGCGCCGCGGATGGCGGCGACGATGTCGGGGGGCACGCAGGCGGCGGGGTCGCTCTTGTCGGTCATTGCTGGCTGCGCATCGACTCGATCAGGATGTCCGCGATCTCGGGGCGGGTGAACTCGACCGGCGGGCGCCGGCCCTGGCTGAGCATCTCCCGGACGGCCGTGCCGGAGAGCGAGACGCGCTCCTCGGGTCCGCTGTTGGTGGTCTTGTTGGTGCTCATCGCGCCCGAGCGCTTGCACCAGAACGCGTTCTCGAACTTCAGCGGCGTAATCGCCAGCTTCACCGGATCGACGTCGTCGAAGATCTTCTGAGCGTCGTAGGTGCCGTAGTAATTGCCGACGCCGGCGTGGTCGCGGCCGACGATGAAGTGCGTGCAGCCGTAGTTCTTGCGCATGATCGCGTGCAGGATGGCCTCTTTCGGGCCGGCGTAGCGCATCGCGGCCGGCAGGACCGAGAGCATGGTGTGCTTGGGGTTGTAGTAGTTCTCCAGCAGCACGCGGTAGCACTTCATCCGCACGTCCGCGGGGATGTCGCCCTTCTGCGTCTGGCCGACCAGGGGGTGCACGAGCAGGCCGTCGCAGATCTCCAGGGCGCACTTGGTGATGAACTCGTGGGCGCGGTGGATCGGATTGCGGGTCTGGAACGCGACCACGGTCTCCCAGCCGCGCTGGGCGAACGCGGCCCGAGTCTGGGCGGGCGTCAGGCGGTCGTCCGGGAACTGCGGCTCGTGCCGGGGGCAGACGACCTCGACCGGGCCGGCCAGGCACACGTCGCCCTGCGCCAGCGTGACGGCCACGCCGGGATGGGCCACGTCGGTCGTGCCGTAGACGCGCTCGGCCTCGCGCGTCTTCTCGTGGCGGTACTTCTCGGTCACGTTCATCACCGCCAGGAGCCGCCGCTGATCGTCCAGCAGCGCGACCGGCTGGCCGCGGTCGATGCGCTCGGCGGTGGCCGCGTCGACCGGACAGGTCACGGGCACCGACCACGGCAGGCCATCGGCGAGCGTCACGCGGTCGCAGACGGCATCGAAGTCGGCCGCCCCCATGAACCCGGTCAGCGGGCTGAAAGCGCCGACGGCCAGCAGTTCCAGATCGCACTGCTCGCGCTCGCCGAGGACGATCTGCGGCAGCGTGGCGGCGGCGGATTTCAATTCGGCGGCGCGGCCGGGCGGGGCGATGAGATTGACGAGTTTTCCGCCGTGCGGCGAGATCAGCCTGTGGATGCTCATGCGGGTCTCCGAGCCCGGCTGCGTGCCGGGTGGACGGGACACTATAGCCGAAGGCCGGGGGGGGTGTCAGGGCGCGCGGGGCCGCGCACGGTCCGGGGGGGCGGTCTGACGTGTCGCGCACGGGCGGGAACGGGGGCCGTCCGGGGGGCCGCGGCTACTCCTCGGCCAGCAGCGCGCGGCGGGCCGCAGCCAGCTCCTTGCGCTGGGCAGCGCTGACCTTGGGGTACGACACGCCCAGCGCGGCGAGGGTCTCGATCACGGCGGCGGCGACCACAAGCCGCGTATACCACTTGTGGTCGGCCGGTACCACGTACCAGGGAGCGTGCGGCGCAGCGGTCGCGCGGATCATGTCCTCGTAAGCGCGCATGTATGCGTCCCAGTGCTGCCGCTCGCGCACGTCGGACGCGGAGAATTTCCAGTTCTTCTCGGGTCGCTCGATGCGTTCGAGGAACCGGCGGCGCTGCTCCTCGCGCGAGACGTTCAGGAAGAACTTGCGGATGGCGACGCCGTTACGGGCCAGGTACAGCTCGAACGCGCGGATGTCCTCGTAGCGCTGCTCCCAAATGTCCCCGGTCAGCAGCGCCGGCGGGATCTTCTGGGCCGCGAGCAGCTCGCGATGCACGCGGACTACCAGCACTTCCTCGTAGTACGAGCGGTTGAAGATCCCGATCCGGCCGCGCTCCGGCACCCGCAGATGCGTCCGCCACAAATAGTCGTGATCGAGCTCGTTGCTGGTGGGCGCCTTGAACGAGTGGACCTCGCAGCCCTGCGGGTTCACCCCGGACATGACGTGCTTGATGACGCTGTCCTTGCCGGCCGCGTCCATGGCCTGGAAGATCAGCAGCACGGCCCAGCGGTCCTGTGCGTAGAGCCGGTCCTGGAGCTCGGCCAGCGCCACGACGCCGGTCTGGAGCACGGCCCGCGCGCGGGGCTTGTCCTCGGACGTGAACTCGGCGGTATCACCCGGATCGAACTTGGCCAACCGGAACTTGCGGCCGGAGTCGACGCGGTACGCCCTGGCAAAGTCGCGGGCCTTGGGAATCAGTTTCTTCACGTCCATGAGGCGACCTTCGGTGCGGCTCAGTCGATGTAATTCTGGCGGTCCGCGTAGGGCACCAGGCACACCGGCCCGTCGACCTTGTCCTGCACCCGCTGCACGTAGGTGACGTGGTCCTCGGGATTGAGGTTCAGCACATCCTCGGTCGTGGTCGGGTGATTGTCGTAGTCGGGGTCGCCCGGCCGCTGGCGGCTCACGAACGGGCCGTCGAGCAGGACAATCACGTCGCCGAACGACACGTACGGCGAGGCGGGCAGGAAGGGGATGTTGTCGTTACCGGCCACCGTGCGGATCAGCGGCAGGTCGGCGAACGCGGCGGCGCCCTCGGCGTCGGTGATCCGCGGCATGCCGCTGGCGAAGACCCCGGCGACATTCACATCCAGCAGCTGCTCCAGGTAGAGTCCGAGGATGGTGCCGGTGCCGGCGCCGAGCGAGTAGCCGAAGATGTACAGCTCGTAGCCGTCGCGCAGCTTCGGCAGGATGTCAAGGCTGATCGCGCGCGCCGCGTCGCGCCAGCCCGAGTGCAGCCGGATGCCGAGGTCCTCGTCCTGCACCAGCTCGGTCTGGAAATCGATGATCCACTCTTCCTCGCGGGTCGTGCCCGACAGCACCACCGCCTGGTAAGCGAGCGCGTCGTCGGTGAACAGCATGTACGTGTAGGGTGACTCGGCGACCTGGTCGAATTCGAGCGTGACGCCGGGCGTCTCCCAGCGGGCGCGCAGCTCGGCTTCTGTCTTGTAGCCGTCGTTGTAGAGCGTGATGTCGTCGGCCAGCTCGGTTGCCAACTTCAGCCGGACGAAATCGATGTCCGCAAGCTCGGGGGGCGTCTCGGTGCAGCTTGGGCCGCAGGCCAGGTTGACCAACGTGATTGGCAGCACCGCTCCCACACAGAGCGGAGTCCGTCCGAACCGGGTCGTCGAGAAACTCATTCCTTCAACCTTTTGCTGAAGTGCGCGCCGAGACCGGGAGCGCACGCATGTTACGCGAGTACGCCGGATTCGCAAGCGACCCGCGTCGCGGCGTAGCCGCCCGTTGAACACGGGAGCTGGCTCCGCGCCGCCCCACCGTCGCGGTGGCGCGGACAGCCACTCCCGCGGGGCCGATCCCCTTGTGCCACGGGCTGTCAGGGCCGCCGGAACTCGCGGGTGCCGCTGGCGGCCAACACTTCCCCGAAGTACATGCGGTGGTAGTCGCCGTGGTAATGGGGCGCGACGTGCTCGGCGAGGAAATGACCCGGCTCCAGGTCGTCGAAGTACATCTTCCGGCATTCGAGGATCAGCCGCGCCTCGGCGAACCCCGGGCAGGCAATCGTGGACAGCGCGACCGGCGTCAGGCCGCTGCGCGCCAACTTGTCGCTGTCGCGGCCCGAGAGTGTGCCGAGCATCTGGAGCGCCGCGCGCTGCTCCGGCCCGAACGCGCACAGACTGAACGTCTCGCAGCGGTCCATGAACTCGCGTGTGTAGCGCTGCGGGCGCACGACGACCATCGCAAACGGCCGGTGCCAGATCACGCCCAGCGCCCCCCATGACACGGTCATGGCGTTGAACCCGCCGGCGCGGTACTCGCCGGCCGTCAGAAGCAGCCAGCCGGGTTCCCAGGCCGCGAACGGCGGCAGCATCAATTCTTCAGGCGGAATGGGGCGACGTTCCACGGGTCCTGCTCCGCACCCCATGGTCGCCGCAGCCGCCGGATGCTGCAACCCGTTTTCCAAACGGCCCCGTGGCGGAATTCGTGCCGCCGAGTGATAATGCCGGCGCACAGCGCCGCGATTCAGGGGCTAGCGAGACACGTGTCATGCTGAACTCGGCCGTTCAGGACTTCTACCCCGACGACCTTGCGCTCTGCTACGGCTGCGGCCGGCTCAACGAGCACGGATTGCATATCCGCAGTATGTGGAACGGCGACGACACGCTCGCCGTGTTCACGCCCCGGCCGTATCACACGGCCATTCCGGGCTACGTGTACGGCGGAGTGATCGCGTCGCTGGTGGATTGTCACGGGACGGGCTCGGCGGCGCTGGCCGCGTACCGTGCGGCCGGTCGTGAGCCGGGCAGTCTGCCGGCGTTGCGGTTCGTGACGGCCGAGCTGAAGGTGGAATACCTGCTGCCGACGCCGCTGGGGGTGGCGCTGGAAGCGCTGGGTCGGATCATCGAGGTCGGAGCGCGGAAGGTAATCGTTGAAGTCGACGTCCGCGCGCGCGAGGAGCTCACCGCGCGGGGCCGAGTCGTGGCGGTGCGGATGCCGGAGCGCATGCGGCCGGCGGGGGCGTAACAGCCCGTTGAAAAAGGGGATTCCCTTTGAAAAAGGGTACGGGCAGCGCGGGAGGACTATTGGCGTTAGCACGGTGGTTTGTTGGCGCTGAGCCAGTCCCCTTTTTCAAGGGGCTATTGAGTTCGACTCGAGCGTCATCACATCGGGCGTTTTTCCGTTTGGAGCGGCGCGAAGCGTGCGAGCTGGACAGGTCCCGCAGCATTCCTGCCGCGTCCGGGGGAGAGCGGACTACGCTATGTATCGCGTCGAAGCGGGTCAGAGTCCGCACAAGCGGTATGATCGGGGCAGCAATAAGACCGGCCGCACGGCGCGATGTTGCGCGGCCGAAGCCGTAACGGGGGGTGTGGCAGGGTGGCACGGTCCGAAGCAGCGCAAGCGCGGAGGGCCGTGGACCATGGCCACCCGTGGTCATGTCCGTGCGCGGTTGCGGCGCTGCGGACGGCGGCACCCCGCCCAGATGGATGAGCTCGCGACCGCCGCCCGCCAACATCCGTTTTTTCCTTCGGTCCCCGTTCCAATTTTCGACTTGCTTTCGGGGACTAGTTAGGTTAAAATTAGGTATCATGAGGGGCGGGTATTCCCGCACCTCTCAGCAGCCCGTTGAAAAAGGGGACAGGCACCGCGGGCGTGGCTGTTGGCGCTACCGTGAGGGTGGGGTGGTGCGGAGGCGGCCCCCTTTCTTGAGGAACGGGCCGTTAGGAACGGAGATGCTCTCGCTCTTACAAGCCCTTCAAGTTGACGCGCCCGGCGTGCGCGCTGGCCGCCCATGGCGCAGTGCTTTTACCGTGGAGCAACCGCTGGCTGCTCCGGCACCGCTGAAAGACCCCCGTCTGCGCCGCCTGGCCGAGGAAGTGCAGCGCGTGCAGCGGCGCTGGCGCCCGGCGGGGACGAAATGGCCGAGCGGCCTGCCGGAGCTGGATGCGGCCCTGGGCGGGGGCTTCGAGGCGGGGGCGATTCACGAGCTGATCGCGGCCCGAGAGGGCACGGCCGCGCACAGCCTGGCGTTGCATGTGGCCGGGGCGGCGGCCGCAGGCAAGTGGCTGGTGTATCTCGACACAACGCTGGACCTGTATCCGCCGGCGCTGGCGGAGCTGGGGGTCGCGCTCGGGCGACTGCTGGTGGTGCGGGCGCCGCGGCGGGCGGATGCGCTGTGGGTATGCGAGCAGAGCCTGTGCTGCCGGGCGATCGGGGCGGTGGTCCTGCCGCTGCGGAATCTCGATGCCTACGCGTCGCGGCGGTTGCAGCTTGCGGCCGAGGCGGGCGGCGGGCTGGGGCTGCTGATCCGACGCGAGGAGCTGGGCGGGCCGAGCTTCGCGGCCAGCCGGCTGCGGCTCGAGCCGGTGGCGGGGCCGGCGGGTGTGCGACGGCTGCGGGTGACAGTGTTGAAGCTGCGGGAAGGGCGGCCGCGCGAGCCGCTGGTTGTGGAATGGTCCGATGCGTCGAATCCTGTGTGTACACCTGCCGTACCTGGCGACGGAGCGGGCCCGGCGCGAATGCGCGCGAGCGGGTGAAACCGGCAGGATGCCGGTACCACAACGAGCGACCCAGCCGCCTTCGGCTGGGGTTGTGGCCCAGCCGCCCTCGGCTGGGGTTGTGGCCCAGCCGCCTTCGGCTGGGAATTATTCACCGCCGAGGGCGGCGGTGCCACATGCGGTGCCACACGCGGTGCCACTGGTCCTGACCCGGCCGGTGGGGGCATCGTTCGTCGTGGCGGCCGTGTGCCCGGAAGCGCACAGGCGCGGATTGCGGCCGGGGCTGTCGCTGGGCCAGGCGCAGGCGATGGTGCCGGAACTGGTGGCTTGGCCGGAGGCCCCGCTGCGCGACCGGGCGCTGCTGCGGCGGCTGGCGCGTTGGGCGGAGCACTTCAGCCCGACGGTCGAGGCGGTCGAGCCGGACATGCTGGTGATCGACATCACCGGCTGTCAGTTGCTCTTCGGAGGAGAGGAGAACATCGCGCGGCAGGTGGTAGCCGGGCTGAGCCGGCTGGGACACTGGGCCCGGGCGGCCGTCGCGGACACCGTCGGTGCAGCATGGGCACTGGCTAGTACACCCCTTCATCTTGGCAGCCCGTTGAGAAAGGAGGCTGATTCCACGCCAACCCACCACTACGGTAGTGCCAACAGTCACTCCCGCAGTGCTTGTCACCTTTTTCAACCGGCACGGAGGGGAACGGTGACCATCGTTCCGCCGGGCGCGGCGTGCGCCTGGCTCGCGCCGCTGCCACCGGTGGCGCTGCGGATCGAGCCCGCGGCGGCGGAGCAGCTTGACCGCGTGGGCGTACGGACCATCGGTGACCTGCTGCTGCTGCCGCGCTGCACACTGCCGGCCCGGTTCGGGCCGGGGTTGGTATTGCGCATTCAGCAAGCGCTGGGTGAGGTCTTCGAGCCGGTCACACCCCAGCGGCCGGACGATCGCCCGGTGGCCCGGCGGGCGTTCGAGGAGCCGCTGACCGATCCAGTTGCGGTGCAGGCGGTTGCGGGCGAGCTGCTGGGCGACGTGTTGGATCAGGTGCGGCAGCACGGGCGGGCGCTGCGGCGGCTGGAGGTTGTGCTCACGTTCGAGCGGGTTGCGCCGCAGCGTGTCCTGGTGAGTCTGGCGCGGGGTTCGTGCTCGGCGCAGCACGTCGGGCCGCTGCTGGCGGGCCGGCTGGAAGGCGTGGACGTGTCGCCGGGCGTCGCGGGGCTCGTGCTGATCGGGCGCGAGACATCGCCGCATCGCGCCGGGCAGGGGGAATTGTTCGAGCCGTCGGGGCCCGGCGACGACGAGCGGCTGGCTGAGCTGGTGGATCGGCTGGCCGGCCGGCTGGGTTACGAGGCGGTCGTTCGCCCGCGGCTCGTGGACGACTACCAGCCGGAGATGGCCTTCCGGTATCTGAGCGTGGCCGAGGCGGGCTGCGAGTCGGACGACACCCCGTCCACCGCGGGCCCGGTGAACAACCGCCCGGTGCGGCTGCTCGAGCGGCCGCTGCCGATCCGGGCGCTGGCGCTAGTGCCGGACGGGCCGCCGACGTGGGTGGCCTGGGGCGGGCGGGAGCACGTGGTGGTGCGGGCCCGGGGGCCGGAGCGGATCGAGACGGCGTGGTGGCGCGGGAGGGATGTGCGGCGTGACTATTTCCGGGTGATGACGGCGGAGGGGGAGGAGTTCTGGGTGTTCCGGGCCCGCGACGATGGGCGGTGGTTCGTGCATGGGCTGTTCGCGTGACGAGAGCCGCAATGATGCATAGGGACGCGGAGGAAGCAGAGGGAACAGGGAACGGGGAACAGGGAACGGGGAACTGGAAACAGGGATCGGGGATTGGGGCGCGAGGGCGGACGTGGC
The DNA here is from genome assembly GCA_964564785.1 of uncultured Planctomycetales bacterium. Lineage (GTDB taxonomy): Bacteria > Planctomycetota > Phycisphaerae > UBA1845 > Fen-1342 > CAZMCT01. The sequence goes on along the minus strand of CAZMCT010000074.1, from coordinate 74 downwards.
GTCGCCCGGCTACCATCAACATGGCCAAAGGGATCCGCGGCCGTCGCGGTCGCGGAGATTTCACGATCCATGAG
>CAZMCT010000073.1:0-20098 GCA_964564785.1 uncultured Planctomycetales bacterium | reverse complement strand
CCCCGCCGCAACGCGTTATGCTATCAGCACCGGGATGGTGAATAATCCCGGGTGATGGAGGCCTACCACGTGCCCAGCCGGTTGGTACTCCGCTGTGTATTTGCATGGAGGTTGGTGATGTCGGCGCGCGCGATTGTCACACGTGTTCTGATCGTCCTGTTCGTTTTCGCAGGGGGTCTTGTCGCCACGCCGGCCGCGGCGCAGCTTGCGGTCGCGGTGGGACCGGACGGGATGACCCAGCCCGGCGGGGCTGTCCCGGCTCCGCGGGTGCTCGTGCGAGGTCACGGACTCGGCTGGCTCGATGTCAGCGTGCTGACGGGCGGGGTCGAGCTTTCGCCGATCGTGACGCCCGCTGGTGAGTTTCTGCGGGTGACCTGCCCCGATGCCGCTTGGGACGGAGCGGTTGGCGGGCCGGGGCTGCCGGTAGTGCGCAAGCTGTTCCAGGTTCCACCTGGGGCCACGGTCGATGTCGCCGTCGAACACGGGCCGGAGGCTTCGATCGATCTGCGAAACCTCGGCCTGCCGGGCTGGGTCGCGCCGGTGCAGGGGCCGCTGAGCCTCGAGGGCGCGACGGACACCCCCGCCGGTGCGGACGCGGCGGCCGAACCCCGGCCCTTCCGGCTCGAACCCGCGGCCTACGCGGGCACGGCCCTCGTGCCGGAGGAGCGCGTCGCGGTGCGCAAGCTGGGCGTCGCGTCGGGGATGGAGCTGTATGCGCTCGAGGTCCGGCCGGTGGCGTACAACGCCCGCGAAGGGCGGGTGGCGGTCTGGCCGCTGCTGGAGATTCACGTGACGTATGGCGGCGGGACGCGGCTGGGGCGGGGCCTGCGGGCGGCGGTGCTGAACCCGCTGCCGCGGACGAGCCGGACGGAGAACCTGCTGATCGTGACGGCGCCGGATTTCGCGGGCAGCGCGCCGTTGACGCAATTCGCGAACTTCAAGACCGGGCAGGGGTTCAACGTGTCGATCCTGACGATCCCCACGGGGACCGAGCGGGACGCGATCCGGGCGCAGATTCGCGGCTTGTGGGGGACGCCGGCCGCGCCGGATTATCTGGTGATCATCGCCGATGCGCTGAACACCTGGTCGACTTCGGGGGCGTACAGCATTCCGGTCTTTGTGGGCGGCGGCACGAAGCACGCGGGCACAGACATCCCGTACGCATGCATGGATGACGGTGACGACTGGATTCCCGATGTGCCGGTGGGGCGCATGCCCGTTCGCACGGTGGCCGAACTCCAGGGCGTCGTCGACAAGGTGCTGTATGTTGAAAGCGGGTTGTATGCCGATCCCTCCTATACCGCCCGGGCCACGCTGATCGCGGGGACGGATCTCGCCGCGGATGCCGAGGCGCGGCACAATTACATCGCAGACACGTACCTGACGCCGGCGGGCGTCGAGGCCAACCGGGTTTACGCCGCGCAGGGGGCCGACACGCAGGACGTGCTGGATGCGTTCAACGCGGGCTGCTTCGTGGGGGTCTATTTGGGACACGCCGACGGCTATCAGGCCTGGTGGACGCCGTACTTCACGAATCAGAACGTGGACGAGCTCACGAACCTGAATCTCTATCCGTTCGTGATGAGCTTCAGTTGCAGTTGCTCGGTGTTCCATTTCACCGGCCCGACGACCTCCCCCGGCCTCCTCGAGCACTGGCTCCACGTGCCGGGCAAGGGCGCGGCGGCCACGTACGGAACGACCACCAATCTCAATCCGTACGCGTGGTCGACGTGGGGCAACCTGTACAACTTCGTCTTCGAGGCGATTTACACCGACGGCCTGCGCGAGCTCGGACCCGCGTGTCGCGAGGCGGCGCTTGACCTGGTCGCATTCTACGGACCCGACGACCCGGTCTCACGCGACCACACCGAGTCCTTCCTGCTGCTGGGTGATCCCAGCATGCGCCTGCCCGAGCCGCCCGCCCCCAACTACCTGCTCATCGTTCCCAGCGGCTACGCCACCAGCGCGGCCGTGATCCAGCTCAGCGACGCCAAGGCCGCGCAGGGCTTCAACGTCAGCAGCTACGTCGTGCCGAGCGGCACCCACCGCACGGCCATCCGAGACCACATCCTCAGCCTCATCGGCACGAAGGACGAGCCCGATTACATCCTCATCATCGGCGACACTGCGGGCGAGAACTCGACGACGACGACGATTCCTCACTGGGTGGGACTCGGCAGCAAGGCCGCGACGACCGACCTGCCCTACGGCTGCGTGGACCCCGGCGACGACTGGTATCCCGAGATCCCCGTCGGCCGCTTCCCGGCCGCCAGTGCCACCCAGCTCCAGGCGATGGTCGACAAGACGCTGTACGTCGAAGGCGGCCTCTATCCCGATCCGGACTATCCCAAGCGGGTCGCGTTCCTGGCCAACCCGGACACGTACAACACGGCGGAGCCCACGGCCGAGTGGATCATCTCGCACTACCTGGAGCCGAACGGGTACGTGCCGATCCGCATTTACGCGGCCCAGGGCGGCGACACGCAGGACGTGTTCAACGCGTTGAACGACGGCTGCGTTTTCGCGACCTACATGGGCCACAGCGGCTCGAGCGGCTGGTGGGACCCGGCGTTCAACCAGGGCAACATCGCGCAGCTCAACAACACCGGGCTCTACCCGGTCGTGCTGGGCTGGTCGTGCAACACCGCGCACTTCGACTACGCCGAGTGCTTCGGCGAGACCTGGCTGCGGACGGCCAACCGCGGCGCCGCCGTCTACATCTCGGCCTCGAACTACATCTACTGGGGCAGCGTCGAGGCCTGGGAACCTTCCGGGATTCTCGAACGCGCCTTCTTCACCGCGCTCTTCGAGGACGACCTGTGGCGCGCCGGCCCCGCGTGGCACGCGGCCCTCTACCGCTTCCTCGAGGAATACGGCCAGCCCGGTACCCCCGGCGGGCCCCCGACCCAGAACTACGACGTGATCCGCAACTTCTTCGAGGAGTTCGTGATCCTCGGCGACCCGGCCCTGAAGATCCCGCGCCCGAACGGCTTTCGGATCCACGTCACGCCGGCCAGCCAGGAGCTCTGCTCGCCGCCGGAGACCGCCGCGATGTACACCGTCACGGTCGAGCAAATCGGTACGTTCGAGGAAACCGTCACGCTCTCGCTCGAGGGTGCCCCGCCCGGGTCGAACGTCTCGTTCAGCAACAATGGCCTCTCTCCGCCCTTCATCGCGACCCTCACCCTCGGAAACCTCAGCGGTCCGCCGGGGGCGTACCCCCTCACAATCACCGGTGTCAGCGCCACCAAGTTGGAAACTGGCACGGCCACGCTGCACCTGGCCACTGCCGACCCCGGCGCGGTCGTGCTGACCAGCCCGCCGGACGGGGCGGTGGAGGTCGCGCGGAAGCCCACGCTGACCTGGCAGCCCGCGCCGCAGGCCGCCGGCTACGACGTCGAGATCTCCGCCAACGTCGGGTTCACTAACATCGTCTACGTGGCGCACGTGACCGACACCACGACCACGGTCGATGTCAATCTCGACACCGCGCACGTTTATTACTGGCACGTGCGGGGCGTGAACGGCTGCGGCCCGGGCGAGTGGTCGACCGTGTTCGATTTCACGACCGCGGGCCAGGCCGACTATTTCACCCAGCAGTTCGAAGGCGGGTTCGACCTCCAGAACACCACGCTCACGCTGGTGCCCGACAACTCCGCCGACTACTACCACCTGTGCGGCGAGCCGGCCGCGGCGCTGCCGACCGATCCGGCCGGCGGCACCGCGCTGACACTCAGCGACGACGGTTCGCAGACGATCTCCTTCGGCATCACGGTCAAGCTCTACGGCGTGCCGTACACGTCGGCCCGCGTGAACGCGAACGGGAACATCACCTTCGAAGCGAACGACGGCACGTGGCAGGAGACGCTCGCGCAGCACTTCGCCTTGCCGCGGGTCGCCGCGGTGTTCGACGATCTCAATCCGGCGACGGGCGGCCAGGTGAGCTGGAAGCAGCTCCCGGACCGCATCGCGGTCACCTGGCTCAACGTTCCCGAGTACGAAACGACCAACCAGAACACGTTCCAGATCGAGATGTTCGCCGCGGGCGACATCCGCATTACGTGGCTGACGATCAACGCCGCCGACTGCATCGTGGGGCTGTCGGAGGGCCAGGGACTGCCGCCCGACTTCGTGCCCACCGACCTCTCGCAGTACCAGGCGTGCGTGCCGCCGGGCGCGTGCTGCATCTCGGAGGTGTGCTACACGCTGTACGAGGAGGATTGTGCGGCCGCGGGCGGGACGTTCCTGGGCTCGGGCACGGGCTGCGACCCCGACCCGTGCGTCGTGCCGGACACGGACTGCCTGATCATCAGCGAGGTCGTCCAGGGAGCCGAGAGCGGCGACTGCCCGCGCTGGATCGAGATCACGAACACCGGCAGTGCGCCGTTCCTGTTCCTGGCCGGCGGGCTCATCGTGCAGACCGGCAGCAGCACCGACGTGGAGGTCGACGTAAGCCTCGCGGGTGTGCAGCTCGCGGCGGGCCAATCGTTCGTGATCGCGTCGAACTCCAACGGGGCCTGCACCGGCGCCTACTACGCCATCTACGGCCAGCACGCCGACCTGTACACGAACGTGCCCCTGGCCATCGGTACCGAGCGGCTGATCTTGACGGACACCGCCGACGGTTCGCACCTGCTGGATATCTACGGCGAGTTCGGCGTGAACGGGGCGGGCCGACCGTGGGAATTCACCCGTGGTTATTCGTACCGCAAGGAGTGGTCGACGCGCGGGACCGGCGGGGCGTTCAACCCGGCGCAGTGGTTCTTCGGCGGCGTCGACAGCCTGTCCGGTCCGGAGCCGACACAGCTCCTGCTTGCGTACACGACGCCGCGCGCCCATGTGAACGACGGCTGCGACGCCGTGATCGTCGGTGACCTGAACTGCGACGGCCAGGTCGGGTTCGCCGACATCAACCCGTTCATCCAGGCGTTGACGAACCCGAGCGGCTGGGAGCAGCTCTACCCCGGCTGCACCATCCTCGCCGCCGACGTCAACGGCAACGGGACCGTCGGGTTCGACGACATCAATCCCTTCGTCACGCTGTTGACCGGAGGGCGTTGAAGAGCGGCGCGCCGGACGGCGGGGCGGGTGCGGGTCGCCCGCCCCGCCGCTCAGCGCACGGCATCGGCGAGCGACTGCGGGAGCCGCGCGGCCACCTCGCGCACGAGGTGCTCGCGCGTGATCGGCTTCGACAGGTAGTAGTTGCAGCCCGCGGCCAGGCACTTGTCGATCTCGCCTTTCATCGCATACGCCGTCAGCGCGATGATCTGGCCGCGATAGCCGCGGACTCGCAGGAAGCGCGTGGCCGTCAGCCCGTCCATCACCGGCATCTGTAGATCCATGAGCACGAGGTCGAACGGCGTGCCCGCCTTGGCCGCGGCCAGCACGCGCTCGGCGGCCTGCTGACCGTTCTCGGCCACCTCGACCTCCGCGCCGGCCCGCTCGAGGAAGGTGGTCAGCAGACGCCGGTTGTCGGGGCCATCCTCCGCGAGCAGGATCCGCCCCGAGAGCCGCGGGAGCCGCGCGGGGGCCCGCGCCTGGTCCGCGTTGCTGCGCAGCGCGTCCTCGAGCTTGACCTGCGACACGCCTGTGAGCGGACCGGTGGCCACGCTCAGGCGGAACGTGCTGCCCTTGCCCGGCTCGCTTTCCAGCGTGACGCCGCCCCCCAGCAGCTCGGCGATGCGGCGTGTGATCACCAGCCCCAGGCCGGTGCCGCCGGATTGCCGCGTGGCCGAGGAATCGAGCTGCACGAACGGCTGGAACAAGCGCGCCTTCTGTTCGGGGGTCAGGCCCGGCCCCGTGTCGATGACCGCCAACGTGAGCTGCTCGGCCTCGTACGCGCACGACGCGACCACCCGCACACCGCCGTGCGCCGTGAACTTGATCGCGTTGCTCACCAGGTTGATCAGCGCCTGCTTGAGGCGGGTGGCGTCGGTGCGGATCAGCTCCGGGAGCGGACCCGCGCCCTCGATCTCCAACCACAGGTTTTTCTCTTCCGCCTTGCCTCTCAGCAGGTCTTGCACCTCCGCCAGGAGCTGCGCCGGCCGGCACGGCACGGGTTCGACCTCCAGCTTGCCCGCCTCGATCTTCGAGAGATCGAGGATGTCGTTGATGATCTGGAGCAGATGGCGGCCGTTGCGCCGGATCGTCTGCAACCCGTTCAGCCGCTCGGAGTCTGAGACCTCGGGGGACAGCAGCAGCTCGGTGTAGCCGAGGATCGCGGTCATCGGCGTGCGGATCTCGTGGCTCATGTTCGCCAGGAACGCGTTCTTCGCCAACGTCGCGGCCTCGGCGGCGCGCGTGGCGTGCTGCAATTCGCGGTTCGCCTCGGCGAGGGCCCGCGTGCGATGCGCGACCTGCTGCTCGAGCGAGTCGTACGCATCGCGCAGGCGTGTCACCAGCGCGTTGAAGCTCGCCGCCAGGCGGCCGATCTCGTCGGATCCGCCGACCTCGACGGGCCGCATGTGCCGACCCAGCTCGCCGCTGGCAATCTGCTCGAAGTGCCGGCTGATCACGCTCAGCCGCCGCCCCGCCAGCTGCCGGAAAAGCCATGCGATCACCGCGAAGCCCGCGAGGATCGCCGCCCCCATCACCACCGAGTTCCGTACGGCCTCGGCCGTCACCTGCGCCTCGATCGGCTGCAATGGCACCGCAACGCTATCCAACGCGGCCACCTGCCCCGTCGTCTGGTAGAACCCGGCCGTCGACCCATAGAGCCGGATCAAGTCGGCCGGGGCGTCGACCGGATCGCCGTGGCAGTGCAGGCAGCTCGCTTCGTAGCGGCGGGCCCGGAAGCGCGCCAGGTAGGGCTGACCGTCGAGCATCACCTGGCCGCACCAGTCCTCGACCTCGGGGTGTGCGTTGAAGTAGTCGATCATCGCACGCTCGGTGGCCCCGGCGTTGTTGATCGGGTTGCGCGGATTCAGCGCCGCGTACTTGAGGCGGTAGTTGGGGAATCGCTCACGCACCTTCTCGAATATCCGCCGACCAACGTATGACGTCGACATCACCTCGGGCAGATAGTCGTCGGGACCGATCAGCTCCTCCACGATCGGCCGCACTTCGTGGCCGACGTAGTCACGGATCGCCAGGTTGAATTCGAGCGCGAGTTCCGCCTGCTGGTGCGCCATCTCGTGCAGCCGGGCCCGGGTGTTCGTCCAGGTCAGATGCAGCAGCAGCCCGCCAATCGCAAGCGCGACCAACGCCGCGGGAACCAGAAATCGGGCCGATATGCTGCGCACGGTCTCTACGCCAACTGGGCCGGTCCGATACGATGGCCGCAGGTCTCACGGTGAGCACCCGCCAGTTTCTGCTTTGAGTGCTATCGTCCAGCCCTGACCAGCCGGTGAGTGCGGAACAGGGCTTGCCGCCCGGGCGGGCGCACGCCGCCGTCCGGTCCGAGAACCCCGGCGGTCGGGCGTGTTGGGATAAAGCTCGGCCCGGGCGGGGTGGCACGGCCCGCAGCGGCGGAGCCGTGCAGGGCCGTGGAGGGTCGTTGGCACCCCCGCTCTCGGCGGGGACTTGCCGCGTGTGTGGCACCGCCGCTTCGGCGGTGAAGCAACGACGGTGGTTTGCCACCTCCCAGCCGAGAGCGGCTGTGCCACGCTATGTGTCGCCGGGCTGCTATTCGCTCGCCAGGCTTCGCCCCACGATGTCCGCCGCCAGCCCCACGCGGTCCCCGGCTTCGCCGTCCCAGCGGTGGGACGCGACGGCCGCGACGATCCGCTCCGCCAGTCGTACGGCCGCGACGCCGTCCTCAGCGCTGACCGGCGGCCGCTGCCCGGTGCGGACGCACTCGATGAACGCCTCCACCTCGGTCCGCAGCGGGTCGCGGTCGTCGATCTGAAGCGGCTCGACGTGCACCATCTTCCCGAAGTCGAGCCCGGCGACCTGGGAGAGGTCCTCCAGGTTCCGCTCACGGGCCAGCTTGAGCACATCGAGATTGCGGTCGAGCGTGATCGCGATCCCGACCTTCTTCTGGTAGTCGAGCGAGACGTACGCCCGCTCGGCGAACAGCCGCAGCTTCCGCTCGGTCTTCAGCGCCAGCCGGGAGGCGGTCAGGTTCGCAACCGCCCCGCTGCGGCAGACGATCCGGGCGTTGGCAATGTCCTCGTGCCGGCCGAGCACGTTCACGCCCACCGCGTCCAATCGCACGACCTCGTCTCGAACCAGGTGCAGCAGGATGTCGATGTCGTGGATCATCAGGTCGAACACCACGCCGATGTCGGCCGACCGGAACGTGAAGGGGCTGATGCGGTGCGTCTCGACAAACTTCGGCCGCAGCCCCAACCGCTCGACCGCCCGCACGGCGGGGTTGAACCGCTCGGTGTGCCCCACCTGCACGAGCGCGCCGTGCCGCCGGGCGAGCTCCGCGATCTGCTCGGCCTCGGTCGCCGTCGGCGCGAGCGGTTTCTCGACCAGCACGTGAATGCCGCGCTCCAGCAGCGGCCGGCAGACGGCCAGATGATGCACGGTCGGAACGGCGACCGTCACGGCCGCGACGCCCAGCTCCGGCGTCCAGGCCGGCAGCGCGGCTACGCCCAGGGGCCCGGCCAGGGCTCGGGCACGGTCCAGCTCCTGGTCGATCACCGCGGCCAGCCGGACTCCGGGCAGTTGGGCATACGTGCGGACGTGGTGGCGGCCCATGTGGCCGGCGCCGATCACGGCGACAGGGATCGGGTTGCTCATGGCGGCGGAGTATACCTGAGGAGAGGTTGCCGGGGGGTGCTCCGCGCCGGGGGCTGCTCGGGCTCCCCCGTCCGTGTCGGCGTGATTCAGGTTCGAGCGCGGCGCGCAGTCGGTTGTAGTGGACGGGCTGGGCTGCGATCTGGCGCGGATGGTTGCGGCCCCGCGCGCGCCCGCTATAGTAGCCGTCCGTGCAGGCGCGGTCCCGGCCCTCGGCGGCGGGCGCTGGCCATCTCACGCGACCGATTGAGTCGGAGAAGGCAGGTCCCGGCTGTGGTGCACTCGATCTTTCTTGGGAGCGGATTCTCCAACCGGCACACGCCCCGTTGGCGCAACGGCCGGCAGCCGTGGGGCGGGGCGCTTCCGGCGCTCGTCCTGGCGCTGCTGGCGGCCCTTCCGGCCGCGGCCCAGCCGGAGCCGCCCGAAGGCATGGTGATCCTGCGGGTGGACATCGAGGGACTGCGCTCGATCAGCGAGGCGTACATCCGCCGGACGATCAAGACCCGCGCCGACCAGCCGTTCTCACGGCCGCAGGTCGAGGAGGATGTGCGGGCGCTGCTGGGTTCGCGGAAGTTCCTGGCGGTGTTCGCGACCACCGCGGTGGAGGAGAACCGGGCGGTGGTGGTGTTTCACGTGCAGGAGAAGCCGAGCATCCTGTCGGTCGAGATCGAGGGCAACAAAGCCTTCACCGACGCGGAGCTATTCGAGCTGACGCCGGCGGCGGGGGCGGTGCTCGATCGCTACGAGGTCAACCGGGCCCGCGACGATATTTTGCAGAAGTACAAGCAAAAGGGCTATTACTACGTCACGGTCGACGTGGACGAGGCGGCCCTCGGGGAATACCGGGTGGTGTATCGGATCACGGAGGGGCCGCGCGTCCGCATCCGCAAAATCCTGTACGAGGGCAATCGCTCATACGGTCCGCAGCGGCTGAAGACACGGGTCGAGTCGAAGACGTACATCTGGATCTTCCGCGCCGGGGCGCTGGATGAGGACCAGGCGGCCCGCGATGCGCTGGCGGTGCAGGGCTACTACCGCGAGCAGGGGTTCCTCGATGCACGGGTCGGCTACCGCCTCGATTTCGACCCGATCCGGCGTGCCGACCTGAACCTGGTCTTCGTGATCGAGGAGGGCCCACGGTACAAGATCCGCGAGATCCACACCGCGGGGAACGAGATCTTCCCCGCTGAGCGTTTGCTTTCCGTCATGCAGTTGGGGCCCGACAAATTCGCCCGCGAGGACGTCCTCCAGGAGGACATCAAGCGGGTCCGCGACCTCTACGGCGAGAACGGCTACGTCGCCGCCGACGTCACCACCCAGTGGGACTTCCTCGAGGAACCGGCGGTGGTCAATCTCCGGTACGTCATCCGCGAGGGCACCCAGTCCCGCGTCGGCCGGATCACCATCCGCGGCAATCGCCAGACCAAGGACGAGGTCATCCGCCGCGAGCTGCGGTTCTACCCCGGCGACGTGTTCGACACCGTGGCGGCCCGCAAGGCGGAGCAGCGTCTCCGCGAGACCGGGCTGTTTCGACAAGAGGGCGTCGAGATTGTTCCCCTGGAGGAGGTCGAGGGCATGCGCGAGGCCCTCGTGAAGGTCGACGAAACGGAGACCACGCAGTTCCTGGTCGGCTTCGGCATCAGCACCGATAACGGCCTCATCGGTTCGCTCAGCGTCGACAACCGCAACTTCGACCTGTTCGACTGGCCGCGCACCTGGGGTGAGCTCTTCCGCGGTCGGGCCTTCAAGGGCGACGGTCAGCGGCTGCTCCTCACGGCCGAGCCTGGAACCGAGGTCAGCCGCTTCCGGATCGCGTTCACCGAGCCCTACTTGTTCGACCGCAACCTGCGGTTCGACACGGCCATCTATCTGTTCCAGCGTGGGCGCGACGGATACGACGAGGGGCGGCTGGGCTGGACGATGGGGCTGAGCCACCGGTTTATCGGCGGCATCCTGGACGGCTGGGCGCTGGAAGGCTCGCTCCGGCTGGAGCTGGTCGACATCGACGAAGTGGATCCGCTGGCCGCGAGGGCGATCCGCGAGGCGAAGGGCGATCATTTCCTGACGGCGCTGAAGGGGGCGATCGTCCGCGACACGACCGACAGCCGGCTGAACCCGACCGAGGGTTATCGAGTCAGCTTCAGTTGGGAGCAGGTGGGAGCCGTGGGGGGCGACCATACCTTCGGCAAGCCGGCCCTGAGTGCGGCCTGGTACAAGACGCTGCGGACGGACATTCTGGATCGCAAGAGCGTCCTGGCGTTGCGGGCCGACATGGCGTACATCGTGGGGGACGCCCCGGTGTTCGAGAAGTTTTATGCGGGCGGGTTCGGGTCGCTGCGGGGCTTTGCGTACCGGGGGGTCTCACCGCGAGCGGGCGTCAAAGACAACGCGGTGGGCGGAGACTTCATCTTCCTGACGGGCGGGGAATACTCTTTCCCCTTGTACGGCAAGACTTTCCGCGGTGTGACCTTCGTGGACATGGGGACGGTCGAGGAGAGCTTCGAGCTCTCGAGTTGGCGGGTCGCGGCCGGCGTGGGGCTGCGGGTGCAGGTCGACTTTTTCGGCCCGGTCCCCATCGTGTTCGACTTCGGTTTTCCGCTGCTCAAGAGCGACGACGACGATACACAGATCTTCAATTTCGCCTTCGGGGCCTCGTTCTAGCAGCCGCTTGAAAAAGGGGAAAGGCACCGGGGGAGTGGCTGTTGGCGCTGCCGTAAGGGTGGGTCGGCGCGAACCAGCCCCCTTTCCAGCGGGCTCCAGGGACGCGGCGTGGCCGGGCCGCGGAGGGCAGGCAGCCGGTTTTTGCGTAAAAAGACGTTGCGTCGCGGGTGCGGTTCTGATTAAATGCGGGTGGAGGAGAGGAGCATTCGCCCTTCGCCCGTGCTCATTGTCACCGTCTGGGCGTGCTCCCACTGTGCAGGTCGTTGAACGTCGCGGACGCGTTGGGGGCGTCTCCCGCGGGGCCGCGGAGTCTGTTGCTCTTGGGAGGAGTGAGAATGAGGAATCTTCTGGTTGTTGCGCTCGCTGCCAGTCTGGCCGCGGCGGCTAGCGCGGACGTTCTACTGACCAACGGGCCGTGGATCACGGGCATTGGCAACGGTTTCGGCGGGGCCGACACGAGCGCCATCGAGACCGGCTACACGAGCTACGGTTTCAACATCAACCACGCGCTCGTGCCCAATGCGTTCATGATCGCCGACGACTTCACCGTGCCGGCCGGCGAGGTCTGGGACCTGAGTTTCGCGCAGTGGTACGCCTACCAGACCGGGAGCAGCACGACCTCGACGATCACCAGCGCGAAGGTCGTGATCTGGAGCGGTAACCCGATGTCGGGCGGCACCCCGATCGCCGGCGACGAGACCACCGAGCGGCTGCTCACCACGTACTGGAGCGGCGTCTATCGCGTCTCAACCAACCCGCTCGACACCAACCGCCCGGTCATGGAGAACCTGATCGACCTGTCGTTCGTTCCGGACCTCGGGCCCGGCACCTACTGGATCGCCGTCGGCCTCAACGGCTCGCTGACCTCGGGTCCCTGGTCGAACCCGGTCGTTCCGGCCCGGCCGACCGACAACGCCATTCAGCGCAGCAGCGGCACCTGGGCCGTCATTGACGGCAACGGCACGTTGGCCGGTGTGCCGCCGCAGGATATGCCGTTCATCCTGAACGGCACGATCATCCCCGAGCCGGCCACGCTCGCGCTGGGCCTGCTCGCGCTGCTGGTCCGCCGCCGCTAGTTCCGCCGCGGCTGACCTCAGGGTCAGCGTCAATCACGACGCCCCGGATCGCCGGCCAGCGGTCCGGGGCGTCTTCATGCGCAGCCGAAGTCGCGCCGCGGGGGATCAGCCCCCGGGGGGCGGTGTGCGCGGCGGCGACGTCCCGGACGGAACGCCCGGCGACGCGCCGGAAGCGGCGGCGGGAGTCTCGGTCTCGCCTGTCTTCACGTATTCATCCAGCCCGCGCATCAGCTTGTCGATGTCCGCTTGTCGCATGACAAAGATCCGCTGATCGGCCGCCAGCGCCGCCCGCCGCGGAAGCTGCCCCGGCCGCTCCTGCGTCATGCGAACCAGGAACTCGCGGCCGTCGCTCGTGCGCACCGTCAGTGAGGCGGGCGCGGCGTCATCGAGACCGGCCGCCGCCAGGTCGCCGCCCGACCAAGCCACCCATTGCTCGGCCCGCATCCCCGCCAGGTCCTTGACGAACTCCTGCACCTTCGTCTGCGCAAGCTGGACGTAGGGGTCGGGGACGTACTTCCACTGCGTCCCCTCTTTCGCAAACTCGAGCGTACCGCCGGTCGCCACGACCTTCACATAGCTGACGTCCTCGGGCTTGAATGCGAACAGCCGCGGATCGATCAGCTCGGCCGTCAGCACCTTGCGCACGGTCGGGTCGAGCTCGAAGATGTACGGATCGTCGTCGCGCTGCGCGTAGGTCTCGTTCTCCTTCAGCGCCACGCGCAACACGTGCGATTGTGGCGGCGGCGGCGGCGGACCGGCCTCGTTCTCGGCCGGCTGCGTCGCCTCGGGCGCGGGCGTCACCTCGAAGCGTACGGTGATGTCCGGCCGGTCGAGGCCGAACGCGCCCGGGTTGCCCTTGCCGACCACCTGCCGGGCCCGCAGGCGGGCCAGGTCGTTGCCGAGCGTGCGCGTCGCGCCCGGATCGGCCGGCGCCCCGCCCGGCGTGGTGAGCTGCCACGCGCCGTCCGCGCGGACCAGTTCGTACCGCGCCTCGGGCCGCTCCACCGCGATCCGCGTGAGCTGCTCGGGCGAAAGGGCGAACACCTCTCGCGCGCGCAGCGCCAGCGGGCTGACGGCCAAGCGGTCGGCCGCCGCCGCCGCCACCACGATCACGCCCGGCTCGCCGCCGCGCTGCACGTGTGCGTTGCGACCACTGGCCGTGGGCGCTCCGATCCGCAGCACCAGCGGCTCGAGGCGGCCCTGGGCCGTAATCTTCAACTCCGCCCGCGGCGGGTCGAGACCGTACGCGGCCAGCGTTTCCGGCTGGTCCACGTACCCCAAGGCGCTGAGGCCCTCGAGCGCCGCCAGCAGATCGCCCACGGCCTCCTGATCGGCCGCGGCCAGGTCGCCCGAGCCCTGCCAGACGCCGCCGACCTTCTTGAGCGTGGCCGTCTGGCCGCCGACGTTGAGTTCGATTTCGGTCACGGCTGCGCCTGTGAGACGTGTGATCTTGGGGTCGCGCAGTTCGTCCAGCTTCGGCACCAGGTTGGCCACGTTCGCCTGGTTGACGATGACCACGCCCGCGCCCGGCCCCGCCTGGGCGTAGCGCCGCTCACCCTTCAGGTCGGCCAGGTCGCCGATGGTCAGCACGTGCGTGGTCACGATCGGCGCGGACTCCGGCTGCGTCTCGGTCGCCGGCTCGGTGCTCGGCGGCGGCGCCGGCTTCTGCTCGGTGGTTACGGTGATCGTCAGGAACGGCTGATCGAGCCCGGACTGGACCGCGGCGCCGTCCTCGACGAACTCTACCGCCGTCAGCGTGTTCAGGGGGTTGAGCAGCTTCTCACGAATCTTGTTGCGATCCGCCGCGGCCCGCACCGGCGCGTTGATCACCCAGTCGCCCGCGGCGTTCTTGGAAAAATCGTACGACCGACCCTCATGCGTGATCTCGATCCGCGTCGCCTGGTCCGGCGTGATCCGCACGAGCCGCTGGGCCCGGAAGTCCTTGCCGGTCTTCTCGACGTGCGGCCGCAGATCGCGGGTCACGACCTGGATCGCCGCCTCGCCCACCACCCGCACATACGTGTCGTTCGACATGGCCGGGCTGCCGCCGATCTCGACCGCGTAGCGCCGGCCGTCCTGGTCCACCACCGTGACCACCGCGGCCGGCGGCTCCAGCCCCGCCTCGGCGGGCCGGACCGCCCCCGGGGTGCCCGGCTCGAGCCGAGAACGGGCTTGCAGCCCCGTCACCGTACGGGCCAGGCTCAGCACCTTGGCGCTGTCGGCCAGCAACGTCTGCGGCTCGGTCATGCGCCAGTCGGCCGAGCCGGTGCGGCCCTCCGCGGGCGAATCCTTCACAAACACCAGCCTCGGCTTGCCGGCCCGCTCGAGCTCCACCCGCACAAGCTGGTCTTCCCGCGGCTGCGGGTCGAACACCGGCTTCTGCTCCTGCGGCGGGGAAGGGGGGGCCTTCTCGACCGGCCGCGACGTGCGCGGCAGGTAGAACCAGCAGACCAGCCCAACGACGAGCACCAGCACGACCAGTACGCCCGTTGTCTTGAAGTTCATGCCGCTCCCTCTACCGTACGCCCCGGCCAGCGCCTTACTTTCTCCGCACCAGCCACACGCCCAGCCCCGCCAGCAGCGCCACCGCCGGCCAGACACCCACCACCAGCCACGGCAGGCGGTCCGCCCAGGCCTGGTCCAGCTTATGCAGCCGCGGGATCGCGCCTGCCCGCGGCCCCACCGCGATTCGCGTCGTCTCGTTCGTCAGCCAGTGCAGCGCGTTCACCAGCAGGTCGGTGTTGGCCGGATACATCGGCCCCAGTACGAACCCGCCGCCTTTCGCCATCAGCCCCGTCGCTTGCGCGATCTGGTCAAAGATGAACTGCACGCTCCCGAACACGACCACCCGCTGTCCCTTGTCGTTCGTCGCCGCCACGGCAATCGGAAACGGCGACGGCAGGTCGGTCGTCTCGCTGGGCCGCACGCCCTGGTTCCGCTTGAGCTGGTCCTCGATCGACGCGATGTCCGACGCGGCCCAGATGTCGCTGCTTTTCCTGACGGTCGCGATCGCGTCGACCTGTACGCCCGCCGGCAGGCTGCCGGTGGCGATTTCCAGCGGTGCCGTCAGCACGAATCCCGCCCGCTCGGTCCGCAAGGGACTGGCGATCGGTTGCGACGTGAACTCGACCACGTCGTCGGTCGTGATCAACTCCGGTCGGCGACTGGCCGGGATCCACAGCCCTTTCTTTTCGGGGTGGCCGGAGAAGTGCAGCGTGAGGTAGTTGTACTTGACGTCGATGCCCCAGGTGGTCTTGAGGTAGTCCGCGAATTCGTACTTGCCCGCGCTCCCCGGCATGGGCGACGTCGGCGGCTGCCAGCCGGCCAGAAAGATCGCCGTCCCTGACTGTTCCACCGCGTCCAGCACGGCCTTCCGATCCTCGGGCGACAGGCCGGGCGGCGGCGGTTGGCGGAAATCCTGCTGCTGCTGCGGCTCGGGCGGGATCACGACCCAGATCCGGCGCTTGGCGTTTTCGACCTCCGGCGGCGTCTTGCTCTCCTGCACGTTCCACTCGGCGGTCACGAAGTTCGCCTTCTCCAGCATCTGGTTGAGTTCCTGGAGCGGCGCCCGCGGCATTTGCCGCATCATCATCGGGTTCATGTTCTTGAAGTCCGGCGTCAGCAGCGACTCGCCGCCGAAACGCACGAACACGACCGCGGTCTTTTCCGTCTGCGTGAGCTGGAGAATCGCCGACGAGACGGCCGCCTCACCCGCGAACACGCGGTTGTCGCCGTCGGGTCCCACCGGCGCGTCCGGGTCCGTCGGCATCGGCCACAGGTCCCAGAACGAGACCACCCGCGCCTCACGCTCGTTCTCCACCAGCACCGGCGGGCTCGTGGGCCAGCGCGTCAGATTCGTGTACAGCTCCTCGAGCTTGACGTCCTTGAGGTCCTTGGTCTCGTCGAGCAGCGTCCGGACATCGGCGAGAACCGGCTCGTAACGCTCCTGGGCGCTTTCGAAAAACGACTTCAGCTCGGGCGTGCTTGCGGCCAGGCCCAGTCCTTCGCCGCCCATCCACCCGGCCATCTCGCGCAGCAGCGACTCGACGTTCGTGACGTATTCGCGCAGTTCGCGCACCGCCTGCCCATAGCGCGGGACCTCGCCGCCCTCGAGTTCTTGAATCTTGGCGGGAACCTCTTCCGCGTTGCGGGCGATCTCGCGCAGGTTCGTGCGAATGATCGCGAAGTTGCGGTTGCGCCCCACCTGCGGGTCGGCCGCGGCCAGTTCCTCCGCCCGGGCAGACTCCGCCGCCGCGAGCTGCTGGATCCGCTCGTTCAGCGGGCCGAAACGCGCCAGCGCCTCGCGGTGCGGCCGGGCCTCGTCCTTGTACGCCGGCAGCTCCTGGAGGCGGGCCAGCAGGGCGTCCGTGTCCTTCTTGTTCAACGACGGGTCGAGCAGGTCGGCGCTGACCCGCGCCCCGCCGGCCGAGTCGTACAATGCCAGCAGGTCTTGGAGTTGCCGCCGCCGCTTCGCGCCCAGCTCGTCGCGCTTGTCCGGTTCGGCGAACACGGCCGTGATGCGGATGTTCTGGTCGAGCCCCTTGAGCAACTGCACGGTTCGGGCGCTGAGGCTGTTCGAGCCGCTGCCCGTCAGGTCGCCCTGGAGGTTGAACCAGCCGGTGAACCAGATCAAGGCCACGGCCAACGCGAGCGCCAGCACGACCTGAAGGAGCACGTTGACGCCGAAGACGATGCGTCGGCGCGGAGCGTTGAGAGGTCTTACCGCCATCGCCGCGACTCCACTACCTTGACGGTCAGGAACAGGAACAGGGCCGCGACGGCCAGGAAGAACACCACGTCGCCGGTGCCCACCTGGCCGCGGGCAAACTGCCCGAAGCGGCCCATGATGTTGACGTTCTGAACCACCTCGCGGACCCACCCCTCCACCCGCTGCACGAGGCTGTAGACGGAAAGCACCAGCAGCATCAGCGGCAGCGCCCCGAGGATCCACGCTACCGCCTGGTCACGCGTCAGACTGCTGGCGAACATGCCGATCGCGGTGAACGTCACGCCCAGCAGCAGCAGCCCCAGGTACAGCCCCGCCACCTCGCCCCAGTCGGGGTTGCCGAACGCCGCCATGATGAGCGGGAAGATCACCGTGCCCGCGATCATCACCACGTAAAACAGCAGCCCCGCCAGATATTTGCCCAGCACGACCTGCATGTCGGACACGGGCGCGGTCATCAGCGACTCGAACGTGCCGCTGCGGTACTCCTCCGCCAGCGAGCGCATGCTCATGGCCGGCACGATGATGGTCAGGATGAACGGCGTCCACATGAAGATGTCGCGCAGGGTGGCCGGCTTGCCGGGCGCGAAGGCGTCGGCGTTCCACACGGCCATCGCGCCCGTCACCAGCCAGAAGCCGGCCAGCACGATGTACGCGATGGGCGAAAAGAACAGCGCCGACAGTTCGCGCTGCATGATGGCGACCGTCGTTCGCATGGCGGCTACCTCCCTTCCGGCCGCCCGCCGCGGGCGTCGAGGATGGCCTGCACGAAGAAGTCCTCCAGCGGCGCGGTCTCACGGTGCAGCTCGCGCACCAGCCAGCCGCGCTCCCGGGCCAGGGTCGCGACGCCCTCCAGGGTCTCGTTTCGCCCGGAGATCTCCAGCCGCGTCCAGCCGTTGCTTGCCACGGCCGTCACGTTCTGCACGCCGGGGAGCGTACGCACGCCGGCCACAGCCTCCGGCTCGGCCGCCTGGAGCTCGGCGATGATCCGCCGCTGCGCACTCTGGCGGGCCTTCAGCTCGTCGACGCTGCCCTGGGCGATGAGCCGCCCCTCGTGGATGATCAGGATGCGGTGGCAGATCGCCTCGACCTCCGACAGCGTGTGGCTCGAGAACAGGATCGCGTGCTGCAATGTCAGCTCGCGCAGCAGGGCCCGCGTCTCGCGCACCTGCGTCGGGTCGAGCCCTACGGTCGGCTCGTCCAGGATCAGCACCTTCGGGCCGTGCAGCAGCGTATCGGCCAGGCCGACACGCTGGCGATAACCCTTCGAGAGCTGCCCGATCGGCCGGTGGATCACATCTCCCAGCCAGCACCGCTCCGTCACGCGCCCGATCGCGGCCTCGCGGGCCGAGCGGTCCAGACCCCGCAGTTTGCCGCGAAAGTTCAGATACTCGCGGACGCGCATCTCGGTGTACAGCGGCACCGACTCGGGCAGGTAACCCACGACCGAGCGCACCTGCCGCGACTGCGAGAGCACGTCGAACCCGGCCACGCGGGCCGTCCCCGACGTCGGCGGCATGTAGCCGGTCACGATGCGGATCGTCGTCGTCTTGCCGGCCCCGTTGGGGCCCAGAAAACCCACGATCTCGCCTTCGGCCACCTCGAACGTGACGTCGTTGACGGCACATCGCGGACCGAAGAACTTCGTCAGTTGTCGGACTTCGATCAAGCGTCATCCTCCCGCGACAAGCTCGAACTAGACCGCCCGTGGCGGGTGGCCCCATCAAAATCGTGGAAAGCGCCCAAGCCTTCGGCGACCAACGCGCCTGCCGGCCGCGGCCGCGGCCGCCGGGGGGCCGCTCGGCCGGAACAGAATCGGGCATTGTAGGAACGCACATCCGGCTGTCAAGACGCGGCCCCCGGCCGTAAACCCGAGCGGCTGCTGGACTTGTGTCTTCACCCGTGGCCCGGGGGCCGCGGGCTGTGAGCCGGAACGGAAGCGGCAGGGCCCGCTGGGCGTTGCAGCGAGCGCTTCCCTCGCCGTCGTTCCGACGAGCGCCATCATCTGTCTTTCCGATGAGCATCCCTCGTCATTTTGAGGCGCCCCCGAGCCGTCATGCCGTGGAGTCCTCGACCACGTATGCCGAGGAGCCCCCCACCAGTTATTCGGAGCAGCGAAGCGACGAGAAACTATGAAAGCCGGGCCTCCCGGCGATGATTCGCCTGGCGGGCTCGCGGGGCGCGGGTCGCTGCGTCGAAGCCGCGAATCTCCCCAACTCGCGCCTCGCGCCCGGCTACGTGCCACCCCGGCTGAAGTCCACCTTCGGCGCTTCCTTCGCGGCTTCCGGGGCCTCGAAGTACTTCGCCGGGCCGACGCCCGCCCAACCGGCGAACACCCGCCCCAGCAGCCCCCGGACGTACGTGTTCAGCTCGCGGACCGCATCGTTGTAGCGCTTCCGCTCGACCGCAATGCGGTTCTCCGTGCCCGCCAGCTCGAATTGGAGATTGGAGAAACTCTCCTGCGCCTTCAGATCCGGGTACCGCTCGGTCAGTACCAACAGCCGCGAGAGCGCCCGTTCGACGCCCGTGGCCGCCTCGGCCTTGTCGTCGCGGCCGGTGGCGCTGAAGTACTTCGTGCGGGCCTCGGCGATGTCGGTAAAGATCTCGCGCTCGTGGCTGGCGTAGCCCTTCACCGTCTCGACCAGGTTCGGGATCAGGTCGTAGCGGCGCTGGAGCACGTTCTCCACCTGGGCCCATGTGCTGTTCACGTTTTCGCTCAGTTGAATCGCCCGGTGGTAGCCGGAGTACGCGCATCCGCCCGCGACCAGCGCCAGGATCACCACCAACACCACCAGCCCCAGCAGCACCGCCCCCACGCTCGATCGTCGTTTCATGATCACCGCCTCGCCACAGTTGTTGCAGAACCGCGCCCCGCTCAAAACGGCTGCACCGCATCGCGGACACGTCTCACCAGCCACCGGACGATCCTCCGCCCCCGAAACCGCCCCCA
>CAZMCT010000072.1:11649-20405 GCA_964564785.1 uncultured Planctomycetales bacterium | reverse complement strand
CCACCATCCCGCCGGCCGAGCCGGTTCCGCCCGCGAGCGCGCCCGCCGCGCCGGGCGAAATGCCGCCCGCCCCACCCATCTCCGATCTCGACATTACGCGCCTCAAGCTGTCCGAGCTGCGGCTCGACGGGCCCCCTGAGGACCTCCGTGTCCGCTTCCTCCGCAAGGGCAAGCAGCGCGAACTCGAACGCGAGGTTATCGACGAGTTCCGCCAGTCCGAGCGCTCCCTCGAACTCCAGCAACAGGCCCAGGAAGTCCTCACCCGCGGCACACCCGCCGAACGACTTCGGTTCATCGTACGGCACACGGGGCTCGCGCACGCGGACCGCATCGAACTCCCCCAAGACCCCGAGATCTTCCAGACGTTTCGCCGCCGCGTGCTCCCTCTGGTCAACCGCGGCTGCGCCCGCTCGGGATGCCATGCCGGCCGTTCGGCACGCCTGTTCCGCTTCCCGGCCGGCTCGCCAACGAGCGATACGTATGCCTACACCACCTTCGTGCTACTCGACCAGATGCTGACCGCTCATGGGCCGCTACTCGACCGCACCAACCCCGAAGACAGCGTGCTGTTGGATTACCTCATGCCGCTGGAGACCAGCCCGCGGCCGCACCCGCCCGTCGGCAAGGGTCCGAGCTTCCGCCCCCTGATTCGAAACCCGGACGATCCGCTGTATCAGACCGTTCTCGGCTGGATCAACGATCTGGTCGTTCCGCGGCCGGACTACCGCCTCGACTACCAGAACCCCTACGCCGGCCGGCTCGCTCCGCAGCCCGGCGGCCCAACGCCCGCGGAGACCCCGCAGGAGGGTGCGGAACCGGCGCCGACCGACGCGCTGCAAGCGCTCGGCCGCCCACCGTTGCAGACGCCGTGACGTGACGGTCAGAACGGGACGCGGCCCTGCGCGGTGATGCCCCCGCCAACCCTGCCGCGCGCGTGGCCTTTGCGCCAGGACCCGGGACATTCGAGGCCCCTTGGCGGCGGGCGCGTTTCCGCTACCATGCCACGCCGTGGCCGAAGGGGCATCCTGAGGGAGCCACGCATGTCGGACGCCGTACGCACGCCGGACGCGGCTTCGTTCCGCTACCCCATCTGGACCCGCGGCGACCTGGACGGGTTTTTCGGCCTGATGGTCGACAACCTCGTGCAGGTGCTGCTAATCATCGCTCTGTGCAGCACGGTGGCCGGCCTGCCCGACCACTACATCTATGCGCGCATCCTGCCCGGCGTGGCGATCAGCCTGCTGATCGGCAACGTCTTCTACGGCGTCCAGGCCCACCTCGTCGCCCGCCGCGACCGCAACGCCGGCTGCACCGCCCTGCCTTACGGTATCAACACGCCTTCGGTGGTCGCCTACGTGCTCTTCATCATGGGGCCGGTCTACCAGGAGTACCTGCCAAAAGTCGGCCCGGCCGCGGCCGCCGACCTGTCGTGGAAGGCCGGACTGCTAGCCTGCCTGGTGAGCGGCGTGATCGAGGCGACCGGGGGGCTCTACGCCGAGCGGTTGCGGCGGATCACGCCCCGCGCCGCCCTGCTCGGCGTGCTGGCCGGCATCGGCATCACGTTCATCGCGGCTGAGTTCGCGTTCCGCATCTACACCAGCCCGCTGGTCGGTCTGCTCCCGCTGGGCTTCCTGCTGCTGGCATACTTCGCCCACTTCCGCTTCCCTTGGCGACTGCCGGGCGGCTTCCTCGCGATC
This sequence comes from uncultured Planctomycetales bacterium, assembly GCA_964564785.1. GTDB lineage: Bacteria > Planctomycetota > Phycisphaerae > UBA1845 > Fen-1342 > CAZMCT01. The sequence goes on along the minus strand of CAZMCT010000072.1, from coordinate 18,708 downwards.
CTGCTCGGCACACTGATCGCATGGGGGCTCTCCCTGTTCGCGCACGGCAACAGCGGCGGGGCCGTGCGGAGCTGGCTGGGCGGCGTGCTCATGTCCGGGGCCGCTGTGCAGGCCGCCGCCGCCCAGGTCCGATGGGTGCCGCCGAGCTACTGGGGCAATGAGCTCTGGGCGATGCTCGGCAACGCGGAACAGCGCGACCTGTTGCTGCGCTTCCTGACCGTGTCCGTGCCGATGGGCATCATGAACGTGATCGGCTCGCTCCAGAACATCGAGTCGGCCGAGGCCGGCGGTGACCGATTCCGCACCGGCACGTCGCTGGCGGTCAACGGCATCGGCAGCGTCTGCGCCGGGCTGTTCGGGTCGTGCTTCCCCACCACGATCTACATCGGGCACCCGGGCTGGAAGGCGCTCGGCGCCCGGTCCGGCTACTCGATCCTCAACGGGCTGTTCTTCACCCTCCTGTTCCTCTTCGGCCTCGGGCCGCTCCTGCGGGCCCTGATCCCGATCGAGGCCGGCGCCGCGATCGTCATGTACATCGGCATCATCATCACGGCCCAGGCTTTCCAGGCCACGCCCCGCCAGCACGCCCCGGCCGTCGCGATCGCGCTGTTCCCCGCCCTGGCCGCGTTCGTGGTCGTCACCGCCGGAACGTACTTCGACGTGGCCGCGCTCACGCCCGGCGGCGCACCTACACTGGCCGATTTCGTGCTGCACCCCGAGCCGCGGACGCTCTACCTGCCCGGCCTGTTGACGCTCACCGGTGCAAACTCGGCCTGGATCATCGTCACGCTTGTGCTGGCCGCGATCGGCGCCCTGCTGATCGACCGCAGGTACGCGGCCGCGGCGATCTGGGCCGGCGTGGCCACGCTGCTGACCGCAATCGGGCTGCTGCACGCCTACCGGCTGGTCGGCAACGAGCTGCACGCGTTCTTCGTCTGGCAGCCGGTCCCCGGGGCCGAGCAGAGCACGCGGCCAACCTGCACGTTCCGCGCGATTCCGATCGCCATCGGCTATGCGCTCATGACCCTGCTGTTTGTGCTGGCCGCGTGGCGAAAGGCGAATGCGTTGGAAATCGGCGACGAACGGCAGCCCAACTCACCCGCCGCCCCTGCCGGATGACCGCTGAGTGACGACATGTGCCGGCCGGCTGAACGGGGCCCGGCGCGGGGGCCCCCGCTCACCGTGCGTCCGTCGCGTCGCACGTGGGCCGACTTACGTCCGCACACTCTCGGCCGCGACCTCCCCCTCCGGTTGCAGCGTGGGCTGAAAGCGCGCCCGCTCCTCCCGCGGTGCCCGCAAGTCGAGCACCAGCCCTAGCACGCACGGCACCAGGATGAACGTTCCCAGCGTCGCGACGATCATGCCGCCCAGGATCACCGCCGCCAGCCCGCGATAGAGCTCCGTCCCGGCACCCGGCATGAGCGCCAGCGGCAGCAGCCCGAAGACCGACGTAAGGCTGGTCATCAGCACCGGCCGTACGCGGACACGCACCGCCTCGCGGATCGCGTGCCGGTGCCCCATCCCGTACTCGCGGATGTGCACCAGCGACTGCTCCACCAGCAGAATTGCGTTCTTGACCACCAGCCCGACGAGCATCACGAAGCCCAAGAACGTTAGCACGTCGAGCTGCTGGACCGGCTGGTGCGTTGTCAACAGAGTCGCCCAGTGCGCGATCGACAGCCCCAGGAAACCGCCGAACACCGCCAGCGGCACGCTGAACATGATCACGAACGGGTACACCCAGCTCTCGTACAGGGCGCACATCAGCAGATACACCACGATCACCGACAGGAAAAACCGCCCGCTGAGGATGTTCACCAGCGACTGCCACGTCCACCCGGCCCATTCGCCGATCAGTGCGCTACGCGCCTCGACGAGCTTGTCGGCGTTGCCGGTCATTGTGACCAGCACACTCGGATCGATCTGCCCGGCCTGCCGCAACTGCGGCTCGATGTCCTCTTTGATCTGCCGGATGACCGCCTCCAGCGGCAACGCCTCGGGCGGCTTGACCTCCAGCGTCACCGCCCGCTGCCGCTCGACGTGCGTGATCTGCTCCAGGGCCGTCGTGTCGACCAGCGTGACCGCGGCCGACAGCGGCACGATCCCTGCCACGGGCGTGTAGATCGGCACGTGCGCGATTTCCTGCGTCGGGCGTTCACGCTGCCCCGCGACGTACAACGACAGGTCGATCGTGTCGCCCCCGAACTGCCGATAATCGGCCACGTACGCACCGTCGCCGCACGCCTCGACGATGAACCCGATGTCGGCCGCCGTCAGCCCCAGCTCGGCCGCTCGTTCCCGGTCCGGCACGATCCGCAGCTCCGGCCGGCCGAGGTTGAAGTTCGTGGGCGTCGGCCGGGGAAAGCCGAAACGCTCGGCGCAGGCCATCATCATGGCGCCGGCCGCGGCCGTCACGCGGTCGAGGTCGTCGCCGCGGATCTGCACCTCGGCCGTGTTGCCGCCGCCGAAGCTGAAGAGCTGCGTCTGGAAGAAGACCGGGATCACGCCGGGGATCTGCCCGCTGGCCGATTCAAGCAAGCGCACCAGCGGCTTGACACGGGCCTCGTCGCGGCTCGAGCAGCCCATGAACGCCCCCCCGCCCCAGCTCACGAAGAAGAAATTCTCGACCGGCGGCGGCGGCGTCAGCCACTCGCGCTCCGCCCGGCGGCGCTCCAGCCAGGTCAGTTTCGGATTCTTGACTTCAGCGATCTGTCCGGCCGCGAGCCGCTGCTGCGTGCGCTCGATCCACGCGCGGTCCAGCGCGGCCTGTTCGGGCGAACCGGGCTGGACCTCCCAATAGGGCCGCACGGTCGCCTCGATCACGTCGGCCATCCGCGTGAACTCGTCCAGGCTGTAGCCCGGCGGGGTGAGCAGGAAGCCGAATACCAGGTTGCGGTTGCCCGCGGGCAGATACGTCGAGTCGGGGATCAGCAGCCGCGCCAACCCGAGCGAACCGACGGTCATGACCCCGATGACCACGATCCGCATCAGCGGCATGTGGTTGATGCGGTCCACGGTTGCGGCCAGGAAGCCGGCCAGCCGCAGGACCGGATCCCCCGTCCGGCCGGTCCGGCCGGGAAGCGACGGCGTGCGGCTCCGGTTGTTCTCCGGCGTGTCGTCCGCGGGAAACGCGGGCGTTCCGCCGTGCCGGAGCAGGCGGGCGGCAAGGGGCGGGATGACCAGCAGCGCGACCACCATCGAGAGGCCGACGGCTCCCACTTCGGCGATGCTGATATCACGGAAGAGCTGCCCGGCCTCCTCGCGCATGAAGATCACGGGGCCGAAGACCGCGACGGTGGTGAGCGTGCTGGCCAGCACCGGCGGCCAGACCTCGTGCGTGCCGTCCAGCACGGCCTTCAGGATCGGTTTGCCCATCTGCTTGTGGCGATAAATGTTCTCGAGCACCACGTACGCGCTGTCGACCACGTCGCCGACGGCGAAAGCGATGCCCGCCAGCGAAATCACGTTCAGCGTGCGTCCCAGCAGCACGATCACCACGAACGTGCCGACGACCGAGACCGGGATGGTCAGGGCCAGGACGGCCGTCGCCCGCCAGCTTCGCAGGAACGCCAGCAGCAGTCCGAGGACCAGCGCGCTGCCGTAGAGGATGTTGTCGCGCACCATGTCGATGGCCTGGCGGATGTAGACGGTCTCGTCATAGTTCTGGACCAGCTCGAGCCCCAGGTTCCGGGCCTGGAGCACTTCCGTGTTCACCCGCGCGACGGCCTGCTTCAGCGCGTCCATCACCTGGATCACGTTCGCCCCCACCTCACGCCGCACCGGCAGCGCCAGGCCGTACCGGCCGCGGCTGCGGACGAAGCTGGTCGGCTCCTTGAACGAGCTTTCGACCGTGGCAATGTCGCGGATGTATACGGGCCCGCCCGGCGTGGCCGCCACGACCGTGTTGAGCACCTCGTCCACCGACGTGTACTGGCCGACGGTGCGGATCGCGATGTCGCGCTTGCCCTGGGCTCGCGTACCGGCGGAAACGTTCTCGTTTTGCCGCCGCAGCGCATCCCGCACCTGGCCGAGCGTCAAGCCGCGAACCGCGAGCTCGCCGGCGTCGACGCGCACCTGAATCTCGCGCTCCAGGCCGCCGTAGATGTCCACCGAGGCGACGCCCGGCACGCGGTCGAGGTACGGCTTGACGTGGTCCTCGGCGAAATCGCGCAGCTCGCGCACCCGCGCGCCGTCGCCGGGTTCCTCGCGGCCGGTCTGGAGCATGAGCCAGGCGATCGGCGAATCGACCGACGCGTCACTGGCCTCCACGGTCGGCTGATCCACCTCCAGCGGGTAGTTGCTGACCTGGCGCAGCTTGTCGTCCACGTCACGCAGCGCGTCGCTCTTGGCGATTTCCGGGTAGAACTCCAGCGTAACTTCGGCCAGGTTGTCGCGGGCCGAGCTGCTCATCTTCCGCAGCCCCTTCACGCTGCGGAGCTGCTCCTCCTGCCGGTCCACAATCTCGCGCTCGATCTCCTGCGGGTTCGCCCCCGGCCAGCTCGTGCGGACCGTGATCACTGTCACGTCCACCGTCGGCGTGAGCTGCACCGGAATCTTCAGCAGCGCCAGCAGTCCGAACAGCACGACCAGCAGCACGCCGACCGACACCGCGACCGGCCTCGAAATGCAAGCCTGAATGACGTTCACGGGCGCCCCGCCTCCGCGACCGCCGGACGCGTCGCACTTGCGCCGCCCCCCGCACGCTCGGGCCCCGCGGGCAGATTCGTCGGAATGACCGGTGTCGGACCGTACAGCCGCTCGTTGGCCCGGCTGACGACCCAGTCACCGGCCGCCAGCCCCGCCCCCTGAATCTCGACCTCGCCGCCCAGCTCCAGTCCGGTAGTCACCGGCGTGGGAATGGCCAGCTTCGCACCCTCCGGCCCCGGGCGCAGCACGAACACCTGCTTGCTCGTCCCGCGTCCGACGATGGCGTCCTTGCTGACCATCAGCCGCTCGGCCCGCGGACCGCTGGGCACGAACGCCCACACGAACATGCCCGGCAGCAACCGGTGGTCCGCGTTCGGCAGGTCGATCTCGACCGGAAACGTCCGCGCCGCGGGCGCCGCCTGCGGGATAACGCGGGAGATCGTGGCCGTGTGCGAGGTGCCGAGCGCGTCAATTTCGACGGTCGCGGGCGCACCCGGCTGGGCAAAGCTGACCGCGGCCTCGGGCACATCGACCCGCACTTTCACAGTGTCGAGCGCCACCATCTCGCACACCGCCCCGCCGACGGCCAGCCATTCGCCCACATCCGTCCGCTTCACGGTCACCGCTCCGGCGAACGGGGCCCGGATCTCGGTCTTCTCCAGGTCACGCCGCAGACGGTCGAGCGCCGCCTGCTGCGCCAGCACCGCCTGCCGAGCCCGGGCCACCGCCTCCGCGCGGGCTCCCGACCGAGCCTTTTCGTATTGTGCACGCGCCTGCGCCAGCCGCCCGGCCGCCATCAGGCAGTCCATCTCGGCGTCGTGCCGTTCCTTCTCGTTGCCCTGCCCACGCTCGAACAACTCGCGCACCCGCTGCCGCTCGAACTCGGTCTTCCGCAGCTCCGCCTCCGCCTCGTCCACCAGCGCCTTCAGCCGCGCCACATCCTCCGGACGTTCCCCGTTCTCCAGCTCCGCGAGTTGCGCTTGCCTGCCCGCCAACTCCGCCTCCGCCTCGCCGACCCGAAGCCGCGCCAGCGTCGCTTCGAGCCGGCAAATCACCTCGCCCACGCGCAGGTGTTGGCCCTCTTCGACCGCGAATTCGGCCACGATTCCCGACACCTCGGTGGCGACGACGGCCGCCCGCTCAGGTCGCACGGTTCCGACCAATCGCAGCGCGGGCGGGGCCTCGCCGCTATGGACGGGGGCGACGACCACCGGCATCGGCGGCGGCCCCTGGGCCACGCCGCTCGGCGCCGCGGAAATCGCAAATATCGTCGTCGAAAGAACTTGTAGCAGTCTTGCCGATCGGCTCATGCAACGTTCCAAACGCCCGCCCGCGCGCCATCTCCCGGAGGAAGCATCGAATTGTAGAGCCGTACCCTCCAGGCGACAACCGCTGCCCGGATCCATGGTCGTTGGTTGTCGCCGCGCAACTCAACCGCGGCCCGTGTCGCCGCGCGCGGATGCACACGGACCCCTTCCATCGCAGAATACGCCGGTGTTCGACCACCTGCGGCATCTTCCGCCCGCATCTTCCGCGCTGTTTCACTGCGGACTTGAACATGCCGCCAGAACCGCCGAGACTAGTAGTAGACCCTCCACCCTGCGGCGAGGCGCGGCATGCAACCTTGGCTCACCGGACTGCTCGGCACCGCGGCGTTCCTCGGCTTCTTCCACACGTTGACCGGCCCCGACCATTACGTGCCCTTCGTGGCCATGAGCAAGGTCGGCCGTTGGTCGCTGCCGAAGACCCTCTTCGTCACCCTCGCGTGCGGCCTGGCTCATGTGCTCAGCTCGGTCGTCCTCGGACTGATCGGCATCGCCGCCGGCATGGCCGTCGGCAGCCTCGAGTGGTTCGAAGGCACGCGCGGCGACCTCGCCGCCTGGCTCCTGCTCGCCTTCGGGCTGGTGTACATGGTGTGGGGCATTCGCCGGGCGATCCGCAACCGGCCGCACTCCCACCTGCATGCACACGCCGACGGCGTGCTCCACCGGCACCCGCACGTGCACCACGACGAGCATGCGCATCCCCACACGGCGCCCGGCCGCGACCCTGCGGGCCAGATGACGCCGTGGGTGCTGTTCACAGTCTTCGTGTTCGGCCCGTGCGAGCCGCTGATCCCGATCCTGATGTACCCGGCCCTCGACCAGCACGGCCTGGGCAGCGTGGTGCTCGTGGCAACGGTGTTCTCGGTCGCCACGCTGGCGACGATGACGACCCTGGTGCTGGCCGGCTACGCGGGGCTGTCCCGGCTCTCCACCCCGCGGCTGGCACGCTACTCGCACGCCGTCGCGGGGGCTTCGCTGACGCTCTGCGGGCTGGCGATGGTCTGGGGGCTCTGACGCGGGGCGCACGGCGCGCGGGCGCAGAGTGAGAATGTCCCCAGGGCGGTCACGCTGCGGACGTCGCCGCAGG
>CAZMCT010000072.1:0-11639 GCA_964564785.1 uncultured Planctomycetales bacterium | reverse complement strand
GCCCACGACGGGATATCTGCTCGCGGCCGCGATGAGGCTGCCGACGGGGCGGGTTTCCTCGTTTGCGGCCACATTCCTCCGCGTCGTGCGCCGGAACGACCAGCGCCCGGCTAGCGCGCGATGCGGATCCCCAGCTCCTCGAGCTGCGCCGCCGCCACCTCGCTCGGTGCCCGCATCATCAGGTCCGTCGCTCGCGCGGTCTTCGGAAAAGCGATCACATCCCGCAGGCTTTGCGCGCCGGTCAGCAACATCACCATGCGGTCGATCCCGAGTGCGATCCCGCCGTGCGGCGGCGGGCCGTACTTCAGCGCCCGCAACAGGAACCCGAACTTCAGCTCCTGGTCCTCGGGCGAGATGTCCAGCATCTTGAACACCCGCTGCTGCACGTCGCCGCGGTGAATCCGCACGCTGCCGCCGCCGAGCTCCACGCCGTTCAGCACAACGTCATACGCCTTGGCCCGCGCCTTTCCCGGTTCGCGATCGAACGTGTCGAGATCCTCGTCGCGCGGGCTGGTGAACGGATGGTGCACCGCGTACCAGCGCTGGTCCTCCGGATGAAACTCGAACATCGGGAACTCGACCACCCACAGGAAGTTCCACTTGCCCGCCGGGATCAGGTTCCGTCGCCGGGCCACCGTCTCCCGCAGCCACGCCAACTGCCGGCACACGTCCGCCTCCGGCCCGGCCGCGAAGAGGATCAGGTCGCCCGCTTGCGCGCCCGTCGCCGTGATCGTCTCGGCCGTCGTCTCCGGCGTGAAGAACTTCGCGCTGCCGGTCTGGAACACGAGCCGGCCGCCCTCCTCGCCCACCTTGACCAGCGGCAGCCCGCCCGCACCGATGCCCTTGACGTCTTCCGTCAGCGTGTCGGTCTCCTTGCGCGTCATCGACGCCCCGCCCGGCACGCAGATGCAGCGCACCACGCCGCCCTGTGCGACCGCCTCGGTGAACACGCCGAACGTGGTCCGTCCGGCCGTCGCGGTCACGTCCTTGATCTTCAGGTCGTAGCGGGTGTCCGGCCGGTCGATGCCGTAGTCGCGCATCGCCTGCTCGTACGTCAGGCGCGGGAAGGGGCGGGGAATCTCGACCCCGTGCACAACCCGCATCACCTCCGCCAGGCAGCCTTCGACGATGCGCATGACGTCGTCGGGCTGCACGAACGACATCTCCAGATCGAGCTGCGTGAACTCGGGCTGGCGGTCGGCCCGCAGGTCCTCGTCGCGGAAGCAGCGGACGATCTGCACGTAGCGGTCGAACCCGCTCATCATCAGCAGTTGCTTGAAAAGCTGCGGCGACTGGGGCAGCGCGTAGAACGTGCCGGGGCTGACGCGGGACGGCACAAGGTAGTCGCGGGCCCCCTCCGGCGTGCTCTTGGTCAGAAACGGCGTCTCGACCTCGATGAACCCCTGCGCGTCGAAATAGTCGCGGATCGTCTTCACGATGCGGTGTCGCGTGATCAGCGCCTGTTGCACCGGTCGCCGCCGCAGGTCGAGAAAACGGTACTCCAGTCGCGTATCCTCCGCCGTGTCGATCTCGTCCTCCAGCGCGAAAACCGGCGTCTCGGAGGGGCTGAGAATGTCGAGTTCTCGGACCTCGATTTCGATCGCCCCGGTTCTCATCTTCGGGTTGATCAGCCCTGGCGGGCGGGCGCTGACGGTCCCGCGCACCGCGATGCAGTACTCATTCCGCAGCCGCCCGGCCAGCTCGTGCGCGGCCCGGTCGGTCTCGGGGTTGAACTTGAGCTGCACCAGGCCCGTCCGGTCGCGCAGGTCGATGAACACCATGCCGCCGTGGTCGCGCCGGACGTGCACCCAACCGACGAGCAGGACGCTCTGGCCGACGTGGTCGCGCGTCACCTCGCCGCAGTAACAGCTTCGCTGGTTGTAAGGCAGAGCCACAGAGCATTCCTCCAGGTCATGTCATGGCCGACCGAGTCGCGGTATGTTAGCGGCGCAGCGCACGAAAGGCGCTAGTTGGCAGGCCGCGGGTGAAGAGGTGGCGGGCGTGCTCGCCGCGGTTCCCCTCCCCCGGCCCCCCGGCTCCGCGCCAACCCAGCATGACGACTGCCCTAACAGCCACTCCCGCTGCGCCTATCTCCTTTTTCAACCGGCTACGCGCGCCTCGCGCCCAGCGCCTCGTGTATCAGCCCGCACACCCGCTCGCTCGCCCGCGAACCTTCCAGCGGCCGCACGAGCGCGTCGAGCTGACTCACCATCAGCCGTCGCCAGGTTTCATCGACCAGGAGCTGCCCGGCGACCGCCACGATCGGCTCCACGGCGCGGATGACCGGCATGAACTCGGGCACCACGCGCGCCCCGGCGAGGATGTTCACCAGCGACAAATGCGGCGTCGTGACCAGCCGCCGACCCAGGACGCGGTGCGCCAACCCCATCAGCCGCCCCGCGTCGTACATCACGACCATCGGCTTGCGGCGGTACGCGACTTCCAGCGTCGCCGTGCCCGACGCCACTAGCACCAGATCCGCGACCGATAACAGGCTGGCGTTGTCGGCCACCACGACGTCGATGCCGGCATCCGTCTGGCCCAGCCGCCCTCGGCTGGGAACAGCACCGCCGGGGGCGGCGGTGCCACAAAGCGCATTCCTGTGCCACTGCCGCGTCGGCAGTGCATTCTCACCTGCCTCCGTCTGCCACTGCCGTGTCGGCAGTGCATTCTCACCTGCCTCCGTCTGCCACTGCCGTGTCGGCAGTGCGTTCTCCCCTGCGGCCGCGAGCAGCTCGCGGACTTGCTCCCGCCGCTCCTGCGAGACACATGAGATTGCCGCGTACACGTCGTGCCCGGCCGCCCGCAATCGCCGCACAACCTCGAGCTGGCGCGGCAGCAGGGCGTCGATCACGTGCCGTCGTGAGCCGGGCAGTAGCGCCACAATCGGCCGCCCGGCCGCGCGCCGCCGCAGGAACTCGACCGTGCCGGCCGCCGGTGACTCGCGTCGGAGCTGCTCGAAGAGCGGATGGCCGACGTACTCCGCGCGGAAGCCCGACCACCCACCCCCCGCTCTGGCCGGGCGCGGGCAGCGATCGGGCGGTTCCTCGTGGGGGCTTCGGGCCCGCGGGGGCGTTCGCGGAGCGCCGACGCGCCCCCGGCCGAAATACTCCTCTTCAAACGGCAGAATGCATGCCAGCACGTGCACGTCGCGGCGGATCTGCCGATTGCGGTACGAGCGCGCCGCCCATGTCTGCGGCGCGATGTAATACAGCACCGGAATACCCAGCCGCCGGGCCCGAGCGGCGACCTTCAAGTGCAGTTCCGGGGAATCCAGCAGCACCACCAGGTCCGGCCGCCGCCGGCGCCACGCCTGCTCGATCCTTCGCAGCGCCTCGACGGCGCGGCCGAGCACGCCGAGAACGCCCCCGAGCATCGCCGCGTGCGACGCGAAGTCGTAGACCGTCTCCACGCCCAGCGCCCGCAACCGCGGCCCGGTCAAGCCGTAGAATTGCCAGTGCTGGCCCTGTTCGCGAGCCGTCCGGACCAGCGAGGCGGCGTGCAGGTCCGCCGATTCCTCGCACACCGAGATGAAGACCCGCCGCGTCGCGTTCATGACTCAGAGCATACCGGCCGGCCGCCAGTGCGGCACACGGGCCGCCGCCGGGACTGCCAGGTCCGAGCTTGCGGCCGAAGGCCGCCGACGGGTATTCTCCGGAACGGCGAGATGGCCATCTGGGGTGTGGACGATTTCCAGAGGAGAACCAAATGAGAATCAGGTTTCCTGCGAGTGTGGCGCTGGCGGCGTGCCTGGTGGCCGTTCCGGCCCGGGCCCTTGAGCTGGGCGACGAGGCTCCCCCGCTGAAGGTTGACAAATGGATCAAGGGCGGGCCGATCGAACTGAAGAAGGGCGAGAAGGACATTTATGTGGTCGAGTTCTGGGCCACCTGGTGCGGGCCGTGCCGCATGAGCATCCCGCACCTGACCGAAATGCAGAAAAAGTACAAGGACCAGGGCGTCACGATCATCGGCGTGAGCACCGACGCCGCGGAAGGCCCCAACGCCACGCGGAAAGAGGTCGCTCCCTTTGTCGAGACCATGGGCGAGAAGATGGGCTACGCGGTTGTTACCGACCAGGCCGACCGGGCAACCGAAAAGGCCTACATGGAGCCGTTCCTGATGGACGGTATCCCGACCGCGTTCATCATCCGGGGCGGCCGGATCGTCTGGGCCGGGCACCCCATGGACGACATGGACAAGGCCCTCGATCAGATCCTCGCCGGCAAGTACGACCTGTCCGCGGCCAGGAAAGCCGACGCCGAGCGGCGGGTAGCCGTCGAGAAGGAACGTAAGCTCCGTAAACGGCTAAGCGAGTACTTCAAGCTGGTTTGCGATAGTGCTCAGCCCGAGGGGGCCGAAAAACTGGGGGCCGAGCTGCTGGCCGACCTGGGCAAGGACGCGATGCTGCTCAACGATTTCGCGTGGCAGATCCTGACGGCGGAGCAGATTCAGTTCCGTGACCGCAAGCTCGCCCTGCAAGCCGCCAAGGCCGCGCTCGACGCCAGTGAGGGCAAGAGTGCAGCCATCGTGGACACCTACGCCCGGGCGCTGTTCGACACCGGCAAGCTCCAGGAAGCGGTCGAGTACCAGCGCCGCGCGGTGAAACTGGCCGGGGAAGACCCGCAGATGAGGGAAATGAAGGCCGAGCTCGAAGAAGTGCTGCGCAAGTATGAGGAGGCGGCCAAGAAAGGCGGCGCGATCAAGGCCTAGGCCGCGCTGCGCCCCCGCCGGCGCCCCCACACGACCAGGGCGGCCGCGAGCAGCAACCCGCTGGCCGGTTCGGGCACCACGCCGTCCACGTACGTGATCAGGGCCCGCAACGTCGCATCCGTGGCCAGGATCGCCTCTTCGAGCGTCATTGCGCCGCCGACGTGGATGTGGCCCGCGGCCACGTTCCAGTACGGATCGTCCGGGCTTGCGTGCAGATCGTGGTACCACGCCGCGTGGTAGCCGATGAAGTTGCACAGGAAGTTGCTGTCGTCCATCGGCGTGAAGTACGGGTCCAGACTCGGCACGGCGTCTTCCACCGCGTCCACGATGTCCTGGAGCGGCAGCGTCGAGTTCCGCACCGTGTTCTCCGGCTCCCAGAAGATCGGCAGATCGTCCGTCGGCCGACGCGGAATGATGTAGTCGTTCTGCCAGTTCGCCCACGGCCAGTTGCGGTGGCCGCCCTCCAGCTCCCAGTCGCGGTCATTCTCCGCCAGGCCGAACGTGATGATCGCCACCGGCCGCAGCTCTTCGGTCACGCGCCAGAAGTCGTACGACGTATCCTGGTAGTCCACCATGAAGTCCCCCTCGCCGGGGTGTGGAATCCAGGGGTATTCGGCGAAGTACGAGTGGACGTCGTACCCGCGGCCCTCCCAGTTGCCGCCGATCCAGCCGTCCGGGTTCTGGTCCGGGTTCGTGCTGAACCGCCGCACCATTTCGTTCGTCGGCGGCCAGTAGCCCGTGATCAGAATGTTGTTCGTGTAGTCCCCCAGCGCAACGCCGGACAGCATCCCCACCAGCAGCGGGCGCAAGGCGCGCATCTTCGTTCTCCTCCGACGGATGTACGCGGCCGATCTCCTCGTGCCTATTCTAGTACCCGCGCCCGAGCCGTGTCGACGGCCAGGCTCAGTCCGGAAAAACACCCTTTGATCCCCCAGGCCGCCGCGGGCCACCTGCGCATCACCGCTCCCCGGCCCGGCTGCCCCCGACCGAGAACAGCCCGCAGACCACGAGCGTCCCCGCAAACGCGAGCCCGGCGGCCCAGCCGGCCCCCCGGTAACGCCCGGTCTCAACCCTCTCGACGCTCGTTTCCCCAAGCTCGATCGCCTCGCCTCCGCCTGCCCCGGCCCGCAACCGGGCGGCTTCCGCGTCCAGTTCCGCAATGCGTGTCTCGAGCCACTCCATTTCGGAAGCACGCTGCCGGACGCGCCCGGCCAGTTCATCACGGCGGCGAGCGGCGTCATCGAGCGCACGCAGCCGCTGAAGCGCGGCCATCAACCCCGAGACCAGTTCCTCCCGCTGCCGTTCGAGTTGCCGAACCTGCGTGCGTACTTCCTCGATCCGGGCCGCGTAGGACGCCTGAGCCGCCTGGTCAGCTTCGAGCTGGAGTCGCTCGGCGATTGCTTCGCGGCGACTGACCAGGCGGTTCCGTAGTCCGCGCAGCTTCCGGTCCAGCGTGTCGAGCTCGATATTGCCGGCCAGCGTCACCTTTTCCGACATGCTCACAAGCGCGTCCGCGGCCGCTTTCCAGCTCGTGAGCTCATTTCGAAGCACGGCCGCGACGACCACCGCCCGCGTGCTGCCGTCCGTCTCGGACCCCAGCGCCGCGATGCGCTGCCCCAGACGGTTCGTGACCGCGGCCAGCTCGTCGCTCAGCCGCCGGCCGGCATCGGCCACGGTCGTTTGGTGTGCCAGCAGCGTGACCACGTCCTCCCGCACATCCATCTGCTGGGCCGTGTCCAGCCACGTTCGCCACTGCTCCGCGAAAGACGCCAGCGCCGCGGCGAGTCCCTGCATTTGAGCCAGGCAGTCTTCGAGCACGGGCCCGATCTCCGGCGGCGGTTCGAGCGCCCGTTGCTCCTGCACCGCGGCGATCACCTCGTCGAACACCTGCCGCGCCGCGCGGAGCGGATCCGTAACCTGGAGCATCGCGACCGTCAGCTCCGTCCGGTATTGCAGGGCCGTGCCGCGGAACTCCTCACCATCCTCGCGGTACAGCGTATCCTCCGCGAGCACTTCGTCGACCGCGCCGGCCGCCACGACTCCGGCGGGCGCCTGGCCCGCCAGCAGCCCAGCCAGCTCGGCCCGGGCCCCATCCAGCGCGGTCGCGGCCGCGGCAAGCTGCGCCTCCAGGCGGTCTGCCTCGGCTTGAGCGGCCTCGCGTCCCTCCGGCGCGGGGAGTGAGGCGAGCGCGGTCGTATCCACTTCGTGCTCTCGCCGGGCCTCTGCGAGCGCAGCCTGCAACTGCGTGCTGCGGCTCATCGCCTCTCTCAAACCCGGGGGCGGCTCCGCACCGGCAGGGGTTTCCGCCTGTGCCACGTACGCCGTGCCCGCGGCCATGACCAGCGCCGCGACCGCGTCGCGGTCATGTCCCGCAACCTGCAACCACAGGCGGCCTTCACGGACGTCCGCCCGGGCCGTCACCTGACCCGCTTCACAGGCCGCCCGCCAGTTGCCCGCCAACGGGTCATCCGCCAGCAGACCGGGGTCCAGCAGGGCTCTTCGGTGCCCCGCCACCCGCTCCGCGTCGACAGGGGAAACCTGGAGCGCCGTCGTCGCGCGGTATACGGGCGGGTGGGCCAGCACCCACACCACCGCGGCGACGACCGCCACCGCCGCCGCCAACCCGAGCGCTCGCCTTGCGCCCCGTCGCCGGTCAGCCCGCTCGGCTCCACGGGTGGTCGGGCGCGGGTTCCCACGGGCGGCCATCAAGGCCTCCATCTCGCGCAGCTCCCGCTCGCGCCGCGCGACGCGCTCCAGCAACTCGGCGTGCTCCGCGCCCCGCGTCGCCCGGTTTCGGGCCAGCTCCTCCCGCTCTGCCTCCAGCGCCTGCCGCGCCTGCCGCGCTTCCGTTTCCGCGGCCAGAAGCTGCTCGTGCCGCGCGCGTAGCGCGCGATCGCGCTCCGCCGCTTCCTGTTCCAGGGCCCGCACGCGCTTGAGCGCCTGCTCCACCTCCGCCCGCCGACCGAGCAGTTCCTTCTCCCACTCGGCCAGCCGCTGACGTTCCGCTTCCACCGCGCAACGCTTCGCGTTCAGCTCTGACTCGCGCACCTCCGAGCGACCGGCGAGCTCCGCTTCACCCTGGGCGATCCGCTGCGCGCGCTCCTCCAGCTCGGCTCGCCCCTCGGCCAGTTCCCGCTCCGCTTGCGCAAGACGCGCGCCCGCTGCGTCGAGCTCGGCTCGCTCCGTCGCGCAGGCCGCCTGCGCCCGTTCCAACTCCTCGCGGGCGCGCCGGAGCTCGCTTTCGCCGGCGGATAGCGCGGCCTGCCGCCGTTCATGCTCCCGGCGCGCTTCTGCCAGCTCCGCCTGGGCGCGCGACAGCTCGGTTTCCCGCTCGGCGACCGCGCGCTCCCGCTCCGCCAGCGCGCTGCGCGCCGTCTCCAGCGCCGCCGCTTGCCGCTCCAACTCGCGTTCCTGCTCGACCCGCCGCGCCTCGGCCTCGGCCGCCGCCCGCCCCACCGCTGAACGCTGCTCCTCCAGCTCCGCCATGGCCCTTGTGCGTTGCGCGGCGAGCTCGCGCTCGGCCGCCGACCGCCGCTCGCTCAGCTCACGCTCGACCCCGGCCCGCTGCTCCGCGAGCGCGGCGCGCTGGGCCTCGGATTCCTGTGCCAGCCGCGCGCGCTGGAGGCGCGCCTCCTCCGCGAGCGCCGCCTCGTGTGCCGCCTGCGCTTCCGCGCGCTGCTTTGTGTGCGCCTCGCGTGCCGCCGCCAGCGCGGCCTGCTCCTCAGCCAGCGCGCCCCGAGCGGCCTCGATCCGCGCACGCTCCGCGTCGATCTCCGCCTGCGCCTTGTCCACCGCAGCCTGCTGGGCGGCCAACGCCTCCCGCGCGGCCGTCAGTTGCCGCTGAGTAGCCGACGAGGCCGCGCGCTGCGCCTCGAGCTGCTGACCCTCACGCCGCAGCTCACGCGTCGCCTGCTCCAACGCCGCCCGTTCCGACTCGAGCTGCGCCCGCTGCCGTTCCAGCTCGGCGGCCCGGCTCTGAAGCTCCTGGCGCTCACCGTCCAGCCGGGTCCGCAGCAGCGCCGCTTCCTGCTGTTGACGCTCGGCCCGGGCCGCGAGGGTCTGCCCGCCCTCGAGCTGCGCCGCGAGCGCCGCCTGACCGGCGCGCAACTTCTCCTCGCCCTCGGCCAGATGCTCGGCCCGCAGCTCCAGCGCCGCCCGCTGCCGCGCCAGCTCCTTCCGCTCCCGCGCGATGTTCTCCTCCGCCCGCTGCACGCGCGTGCGCAGCTCCTCCTCCTGCCGCCGCAGGATCTCCACCCGTTGCTCGAACGTCTGCTGCTGCCGCGCCTGCCACGACCGCAGCGTCTCGACCCGCTGCCGCGACTGCTGCGCCCGCAAGGTCAGTTCGTTCCGCTGCTGTTCGATCTCCACCTGTCGCGCCCGGAGTTGCTCCGCCAACTGCGCAAGCCGTGCCCGCTGTGCCGAGATGTCCACCGCCTGCGCGTTCAGCTCCGCGGATTGCTGCGCCAGTCGCTGCTGAGACTGCTCGAACTCGTCGCGGGCCGCCACGCGGGCGGCCTGCCGCAGGTCGCGGTATTGTCGCCCCACCTCCAGCTCGCGCTGCCGCAACTCCAGCTCGCGGGCTGAGATCTGCGCCAGCCCCTGCCGGATCTCCTGCACGATGCTCTCGACGGCGTTCCCCTCGGGCGGAGCCGCACCCGCCCCGTCCCCCGTCCGCGGGGCGCGCACCCCCCCTCCAGCGGGGGCCGTCGGCGTCCCGGGCTGACCTGCTTCGTCCATATGCGCTCGGTCGCCGGGCCCCGCCGCGACCACCTCCCGGACGCGACGGAGCAACCGACGAGTGTGCCTATTCTAATTACGGCGTCCAGCCCGGCGGCCCCATAATCCGCCCGACCCGGCCCGCAGCCCCTGCGCCCCCGGCCGGCGCCCGCGGCGCTGTTACCGCAGCCCGCCCGCCGGCCTCGCGCCGGCCGAGCGCGGCACAAGCTGCACCCGGACCGAATTCCGCCCCACCACCGACACGCCCTTCGGCGTCTGGAAAATCACGTCCAGCGTCCGGAACTGCTCGACCGCCGGCTGGTCCGGCGGCGGCACCAGGTCGCTCGTCACATGCACGAACGCCTCGACCTCCGCCGCGCCGGGGGATTCCAGCGTCGCCTCGTCGCCCTGCACCTCGACGTCGATCACCCACTCCTTCAAATCCGGCCGGCGGACCTCGTACAGCTCGGCCACCTCGGGGCTCACGAACGGCCGAACCACGATTTTCGGAATCGTCCGGCTCTGGGCGATGACCCGCACCGTGACCTGCGCGGTCGGCGGCGTGATGCTCACGGTGCCGCTGATGCCGCTGCCGGCCCGCAGCGGCACGTTCTCGAACGTGCGCACGTCCCCCGGTTGCAGGCCCTCGAGTTGCGACCCGAGCATTGCGAACACACCGCCCTGGACCTCGAGCGCTTTCAGATCGCTGCGCCGTACACGCACCTCCGCGGACGGCGGGCTGGCCTCCACCGCGATCCGCACTGCGCCGCTCTCCGCGCGCGCCTTGATCGGCACGGTGCGCGAGACCAGCTCATGCACCACGAACGTGATACTCGACAGGCTCACCTCGAGCACGTCGAGCCCGCGACTCTGCACCTGCGGCGTTCGCTCGACGATTCGCCGGATTTCCTCGCGCGCGTCCAGCACATACGGCTCCGGCCGCGGTTCGTACGCCCGTGGCAGCGAATAGCTCAGCGCCAGCGGCCGCTGGGCCGTACTGGCCCCCAGCCGCCCGATCGCCCGGACGGGGCCGCTGAACGTCACGTCGAACAGCAGCGGCGGCCCGCGAATCTCGACCTCGCGCGAGAGGTCCTCGGATCGCAGCTCGAGCTGCACGGTGAAGCGGTCCTGCGTGAACGTCGCCTGGTCGGCCACGTACCAGATGATCAACGTCAGGGGTGTGACGAACGCCAACTGCCGGACCCTGCGCCACACCTCCGGCAGCTTCCGCGGGCCCTGGAGGGGCTCGCCCTCCGGCCCCACCCGCCCCGACAGCCGGTTCGTGAGCTCGTCCGCCAGGTCCTCCAGCGACAGGTAGCGCGTCAGCTTCCCGCTGTCCGCGAGCGACACGACGCCCGTTTCCTCCGACACCACCAGCACCAGCGCGTCGGTCTCGTAGCTCATCCCCACCGCCGCCAGGTGACGGCTGCCGAGGGCGATGTCGACCTCGTCGCTCTCGGCCGACGGAAACTGGCAATTGGCGGCCAGGACCCGCGTCCCCCGGATGATGACCCCGAGGTCGTGCAGGGGCGAGCCGGGATAGAAGATCGTGTTGAGCAGGTTGGCGGAGACTTCGGCCCACAGCCGCGTGCCGTTCTCGGCCCAGCCGGTGAGGTCCACGCCACGCTGGATGGCGATCAAGGCCCCGTAGCGGTTCCGCGAGAGATAGCCGGCGCTCTTGACCAGTGCCGCCACAACCTGCGCCTGCGGCGTGCCGCCCCGCCGCAGCCGCACGTCCCCCACCCGGATCACCGCGCGACGCAGCTCCGGCTGGAAAACCACCAGCGCAATGAACGCAAATCCGTAGAGTACGTAGCGATACAACAGGTCGAGCCGTACCCACTCGAACTGCACCGCCAGCACACGCACCACCAGCGTCGCGCTGACCACGATGATCAGCACGCCCCGCAGCGGCCGCGTCCCCCGCGTCCCCCGCAGCACCTGGGTCGTCCAGTACACGCACAGCCCGATCAGCAGCAGCTCGAAAACCACCGCCGGCGGGTCGTACGCTCCGCTCGTCAGACGGTAATAGAGGCTGTGCAGCAGGTCACTCATCGCGCGGCACAGTATAAAATCCCGACTGCCCGCTGGCGAATCGCGCCCCGCAACCCGCGGCCGGCGCGCGCCGCGGCGGACCGCCATCATGGACCCGACGCCCGACCGGCTCACCGCCAATCTCGCCCGCGTGCGCGCGACCATCGCCGCGGCCGCGC
>CAZMCT010000071.1:0-20506 GCA_964564785.1 uncultured Planctomycetales bacterium | reverse complement strand
ATGGAGTCCCCCACGGAACCGCGCAGCGCGCCGCCGCCCGCCCCCGCCCACCCGCGGGCGATGCAGATCCACGACAGCTTCCTGGTGGTCGAGACGCCGGACGGCCTGATGCTCGTCGACCAGCACGCGCTGCACGAGCGCATCCTCTACGAGGAACTGCGGCAGCGCGTCGCCGAGCGCCCGCTCGAAGCCCAGCGCCTGCTGCTGCCGATCGTGGTCCGCGTGCCGCCCGATCGGCTCGAGGTGCTTGAGACGCACGCCGAGACGCTCCAGCGCCTCGGCCTCGAGCTCGCCGCCGCCGGACCCGACAGCGTGGCGCTGCATGCGTTCCCCTCGCTGCTGCTCGACCGCGTCCTGCACGAGCCGTTCGTCCTGGATGTGCTCGACCATCTGACCGAGCACGGCAGCCGCCCCGACCCCGATGCGCTCATCCACGAGCTGCTCGACATGCTGGCCTGCAAGGCCGCGGTCAAGGCCGGCGACCCCCTCACGCCCGAGGAGATCGCGGCCCTGCTCGAGCGCCGCACCCTGGCCGAGCGCAGCAGTCACTGCCCCCATGGCCGGCCGACGACGCTCCACTTCACGCTCCGCGACCTCGAGCGCCAGTTTCACCGCCGTTGAAGCGCGCTTCCGGCGGGCGCGCCTCGCCGCGATCCCCGACGCTCCGCGGATTTACTCGGGCTCGCCGGTCGGGATGGCCGCGATGCGGAACGTGCGAGTCGGCACGAAGAAGCGGGCGAACGCCGCCTGCACCTCCGCGGCCGTGTACGCCTGGAACTTGTCGGGCACGTTCTTGAGGTCGGCGAGCTGGATGCGGTGCAGCTCGAGCTGGCGGAGCTGCCCCGACCAGTAGCTCGGCTCCCGCAACTGCGTATCCAGCGAGTTGATGATCTGCTTCTTGGCGTTGTCCAACTCTTCGGCGGTTGGGCCCGCGGTGGCGAACTCGGTGAAGATCTTCTGGATCAGGTCCAGCACCTCGTTCGCCTTCTCGGGCGCACACGGCGCCCCCGTCACGAAGAAGCCGAAATCCTCGTACGCCATCCCCGGCACATTGTTCGCGTCGATCGAGTAGACCAGCCCGGCGTCTTCCCGGACCTGCTTGATCAGCCGACTCCCCAGGATGTTCGCGGCCAGATCCAGCGCCCGCTTGGCCGCCATGTCCGAAATGTCCGTGCCCATGAAGCCGTACACGACGCCCGCCTGCGGCGTGATCGTCTCCACGCCCGCCTTACGCTCCAGCGGGCCGGGCGGGCGGTTGAACTTGCGCAGCGCCGCCAGGTGCGTCGCCGCCCGCGGCCGCTCCGGCAGCGCGCCGACGTACTTCGCGATCAGCGACAGGGCCTCGTCGAGCGCGAGCTCGCCGACCACCGAGACCTCGATCGGGGCCGTGCGCGCCAGCCGCTGGAACCACGCCTGCGCGGCCGCTGCGCTTTGCCGCTCGATCCATGCGGGCGGGACCAGGACCGGCTTGCGCGGATCGTCGCCCGTGATGGCCCGGACCCAGGTGTCGAAGGCCACCGCCGGCGGCATCTTGCTGGCCATCGCGTACTGCTGCACCATCTTCTGCTTCCAGTTGTCGAACGCGCTCTGCTCGAGTCGGGCGTCGGTCAGCAGCGCGTACGCCAGTTGCAGGCCCGCCTCCAGGTCGCGCGGCGAGCCCGACACTACGAGCGTGAAGGCGTCGTCCTGCCCGCCGCCGCGGACGCTGATGTTCTTGCCCGTCATCAGGTCCTGGATCTCGGTCGAGCTCAACCGACTCGTCGCCGGCTGCTGGAGGATCAACCCCGCCGCCTGCGTGATGCCCGCGTTCTCGGCCGTCTCCTCGATCTGGCCGCCCGCCAGCGTGATCGTCACCAGCACCAGGTCCTTCTTGTAGTCCATGAACCGGTGGTGCGCCCGGGCGCCGTTGCTCAGCCACACGCTGGTGATCTCGAGCTCCGCGTCCTTCGTCGTCTCGAGCACCGTGCCCGGCGTCGGCTCGCGCTCCAGCAGGTCGGCGGCCGCCTTCACCTCGGCCGGCGGATCGGTCTTGCGGGCCAGCGCCGCCCGCCCGGCCGCGAGGACCTCCTCCTCGGTCGGCACCCGCACATCGTCGCGCTTCGGCAGCGTTACGACGTACGCGTACGCACCGGGCTCGAATTGTGCCGCGAACGCGGCCGAGACCTCCTCAACCTTGATCGTGGGCAGCAGCTTCTGAAGCAATTCCAGCTCGTGCTGGGCCGACAAGACCGGCTCCTCGTCGTTGACGGCCTGCATGATCTCGAACAACAGCGTGCGGGCGTCCTGGGTCGGCTCCTTCCGGACCGCGTCCTCGGCCTCGGCCAGCAATTCCTTGCGGGCCAGCTCCAGCTCGGCCGGCAGGAAACCGTGCTCGCGGGCGCGGTTCACCTCGATGATCATCTCGCTCAGCATTTTCTCCCAGTCCGCCGGCTCGCCGGTCGCCGAGCCATTGGCCAGCACCGCTTCGTTGAAGAAGTCGATCGCCGCCGCGCTGGCCGTGCGGAACGCCGCCTCCCCTTTCTTGATGCGCTCCGAGAAGCGACGATCCATGATCCACGACGCGAGCTCGTCGATGAGTTCCACCCGGGCCCGCTCAACCGTCGTGGTCGGCGGCCGACCGGCGTTCAGCCGGTAGATGTCCACGTCGCCCTGGGCGTATTCCGGGTCGGTCAGGACAATCGCCCGCTCCCGGTCGAAGGGCTTGAATCCGGCCCCGAGGTCGGTCTTGTTCGCGGCCGGGGCGCGGTACTCCCCGAACCACTTCTCGATCGCCGGCAGGTAGGGCTCGGGGGCCGAGTCGCCCACGAGAATCAGCGTGATTCGCTCGGGGTGGTACCAGCTACGGTAATAATCCTCGAACTCGCGCCGCGTCGCGCTGCGGAGCACCTCCTCTTTGCCGATCGGGATCCGCTGGCCGAAGCGGAACTCGCCGAACAGCCTCTCGAACAATGCGTCGCGCACCCGCTGCTGCGCGTTCATGCCTGCCCGCAGCTCCGACAGGATCACGCCGCGCTCCTTCTCGATTTCCTCCGGCAGCAGCGTCATCCGGAAGACGTAGTCGCTCAGCACCTTCAGCGCGCGGTCCACCTGCTCCACGTTCGGGTCCGGCAGGAACAGCATGTACGCCGTCTGGTCGAAGCTCGTGAACGCGTTCACATCCGGCCCGAACTCCATCCCGATGCTCTCGAAGTACGGGATCAGCGTGCCCGGCGGGTAGTGCTCCGTCCCGTTGAACGCCATGTGTTCGATGAAATGCGCCAGCCCGCGCTGCGCATCCGTCTCGTTCAGCGAACCCGTTTCGACATGCACCAGCAGCGCCATCTTCCCCGGCGGGTTGTTGTGCTCCCGATACTGCCAGGTTACGCCGTTCGGAAGCTTGCCGCTTCGGATGCGTACATCCTGCGGCAACGGCTCCTCGGCCGCGACGAAGGGGATGAAAGCCAGCAGGGCGAGGACGGTCAGACGGCGCGGGTTTGCACGGTACATGGCTTGACCCTGTGGGGAGATCTCTGGTGGGCCGACCATCGGCCGCCAGCCGAAGTGTATGCGAACCTCCGCATTTCGCGGACCCCAGGCGACAACTTGCGACAGGTGCAAGCGCGCCCTCAGGAGGACAGCGCCCGGGCGTATTTTTCGGCAAAGGCTCGGACCAGGTCGGGGTCGGGCCGTCCATCCGCGTCGAGCCGGGCCGCATCGGCCGCGGTCTCCGGCAGGGAGGTGAGCTCCGCGAGCGGCCCGGCCGGCAATCCTCGGGCCGCCAGTCGTTCCCAGGTCCGCTGAAGCATGACGTGGTTCTCGCCGGCACACGCTGCCGCGACCAAAGCTTGGAGCCGGGTCGCGTCCGCCAGCGACTGCTGCGGATCGACCTGGAGGCCGAAGTCCATCTCGAGCGGGTTGCCCGGGACGGCCAGCCCGCCGGCATACGCCTCGTACACGCTGGGCCGGATCGCGTAATGGTACAGCGTGACGCCGTGCGGCACCCGCCGGTCGCGCTCGACCGCCCACAGCGCTTGTCCCTCGGGGCTGAGCACGTAGCGGATGAAGTCGACGGCCAGCGCCGGCGCGCGGGCCGCGGTCGGCATGCTGATCAGGTCCAGCGTGATGGCCGAGGCGCCCGGCGGATCGAAATACCGCACGTCGCCGCCGCTCTCGGCCGCGAGTGCCATGCCGTCGAAGTTGACCGCCCGCGTGGCCAGCGACACGCCGCTGGCCACCTGGCGAAGGGCCTCGCCGCTGCGGGCGTTCAGAGCGCGGGCGTTTGCGAGGATGGGCAGGATCGTGGCCCAGCCGCGCTCCCAGCCCTCTTTGCGAACGATCAGCGCCAGCGACTCGCGATGGCTGCCGCTGGCTTGCGGATTGGCGATCGCCACCCAGCCGGCGAACCGGGGATCGGCCAGGTCGGCCCAGGAGGTGGGCGGCGCGATGCCGCGTTGCCGGCAAGCCCGCTCGTTGTACACGATTCCGAAGCTGCTCAATCCGGTCGCGACCCAGTGGCCCGCCGGGTCGCGCGTCGCCTGACCGGCCACCTCGGCAGGGATGCCGGCCAGCGCATCGTCCGGCAGCGACAGCGCGCGGGTCATTCCGTCGCGGGCGAGCTGGACGTGGTCAACGATTCCGCCACCGAACATCAGGTCGACGGCCCCGCCGGGCGTGCCCTCGACCTGCATCTGCGGGAGCGCACGGATGTACTCCACGCATTGCGGGGTGCCCCGGTAGATCCAGTGAATGTGGACCGGGGCACCGCGGTGGGCGGTGTGCCAGCTCGAGAAGCCGGCCGCAAAGGTCTGGCGTATCGGCTCACTGTGTGGCGTCAGGATGACAAGGGTTTGGACTTGGGATACCGGTGCGGCTGCATTGACGGCCGTGGCCGGCCGGCAACCGGCGGCGACGAAAAGCGGCAAGAAAAGAAGGGTCTGCGTGATTACACGATTCATGCCAGCCTCCCGGCGGTTGCGCCACGGGTTAGCAGCCCGTCGGAAGGGGGGCCGGCTCCGCGCCAACGAACTATCACGCTAGCGGCGACAGCCACACCCGCGGTACCTGCTCCATTTTCCACCGGGCTGACGGGTTAGGGCTCCCGGCGGGACGCGACGGGATGCCCGTAACCGAGCAGCATAGCCGCGTTCGCGACCAGGGCAAGAGCCTGCGGCCGTGCGGGGATGGTGGATGATTGGTGCACGAGCGGTGATCTTCATGTCGTGAAAAAAATAATACGCGGAGCCCTCGAATCTGGGCAGCCAACGGCTAGCGTCGGGCGCGCAATGGGTTAGTTGTCGACGCCCGCGCATGCTCATGGTTCTTACATGCTGTGCACAACGTAGATAGAGCTACTTTTTGTTGACGCTCCGCGAGGTTCGTGTTATATTTCCGATGCGACGCGAAGGTCGCGAGATGCTCGGCACCTCAGGCGTACCCGAGCGACTCCGGTAGAGCGGGTTCTGGGTCACCCAAAGAGTTCCGGTTGCCGGCCGAAATGCCGGTGTGCGGAGCGAGGTGAACACATAGCCCGGGTGACGTCCCGCTCGAACGTTGGGGTGCGTGCCGGTGCAAAAACCCTACGAGGGTTGTTCCACCCGGGGCTCGGTCTGCCGGGCGATTGGGTGGGGCGAGGCGTCTGCTGAGCGAAACTCCGAGGCGCCGGCGGGTTTTGGCTGAAAGGCTGCGGCCCGCAAAGCGCGAGGGAGGAACCGGGGCGAAAACTCCGGTCAGGCGGCCGCCAGAATACCCTGGAAGGGGTGAAGCCCAAGGGAGCAGCCGGCGGTTGGCGCACTAATCATGCGTTGGCCGCCAGGGACTCCCGGCAGGGCTGAAGCCCAGGAGCCGCGGCCCGTTGGGCCGGCCCAGTCACCTCGGTGACCGGGAATACCGACGGGAGAAACGGCATGTGGGTTCTTCCGCCCGGAAACGCGGCGGATACCTGCCGAGAGGAGGAAGCTCCGAAGGGCAAAGTCCCATGAGCGCCGCCGGTGCGAAAAAGAACCGGCAGGGGCTCGGAGGGAGTAAGCCGCCGAGAGGGTCACCAAACCCTGAGGGCGGAACGTAGCGGGGTGTGGCAGGCCCCGCGGCAGTGGACCTCTGAGCCTGCGTGTGCTGAAGGGACGCGAAAGCCCATGAGAGGAGTCGACTCGCTGCGGCGGGTCGGCTAGGGATCGCTGGGCAATACTCTGGAGGAACGCGGAACTCGAAGAGAGGGTGCACGGGTTGCTTAACTGTGACCCGCGCGGGTCGCCGAGGGAAAACCGCACAGCCGGGGAAACGGCCAACGGCAAAGCGGGACTGCGGAACCAGACAACCGTGGTACTTCGGCGATCACGGAACTCTGAACGAGCAGCGAATTCCGAGAGGACGTCGGCGAGACGGTAACGGCTCGCGACGAGCAGCGCTCCCGAATACTCTGAAGGGCCAACGAGCACACCGCCACGCTTCGCGTCGCTTTTTTGCGCGCTCGCCCCAAGCCACTCACCGCAGAGAACAAGCACACGCCAAGGGTCAGGAGCCCCCGGACACTCACACCGAACCGCGTTCGGCCGCCGATCCACCGGACGCCCCACCGTTTTTCCGATCCCATCTTCACCTCTCGGGTGCCCGGCGCGTCGCCGCGAGAAACGGAGCCCAGCAAGCCCCCGCCCATAACATGTGCCCGGTTGAACTGTCGCAAGCCGCGAATTTATCGGAATTTGCAAACGAACTTCGAACCAGGATTTTGCTTGCCCGGGAGCGCGGACGGGCATAGAATCGCGCGACGCAGGAGGAGAAGGTGGTTGGCAACTCGGACCATCTTCGCAGCTAACAACTGAATATTGGCGCTACGGTCGCGTGAAAGAAGCCCGACCCGGAGGTCAACAGCAGCCTGCCCCCGGTGTCGTTGTCACGTTGGAGAGGGAAGGGCCGTGAGTACAGGGCGCCGCGCCGACGTATTTGTCGATTTGTGCACTCAGCGCGATTATCTCGCCCCGAACGGGGCCCGGCCGGTTCTGAACCTGCATCGCGCAATTCCCAACATCAAGCACGTCGTGGCGTTCGCCCGCTGGTCGGGCGGGCCGCTGCTGTCGTGCGTCGATGTGCGTCGGCCGGCCGATGTCCGCGGGTTGCCGCATCCGGACTGCGTGCTGGGCACGGCGGGGCAGAGCAAGCTGGCGTGCACCCTGCTACCGGCCCGGATCACCGTCGATTCCGACAACTGCCTGTGTGTCTCGCTGGACCTTTTTCAGCATTACCAGCAGGCCATTCTCTCCAAAGAGCACCGCGACCCCTTCACCAACCCCAAGCTCGATCGCCTGCTCACCGAGTTGCCGGCGCGTCGCTTCGTGGTGTTCGGCGTCGCGCTCGAGACCACCGTGCGCCTCCTGGCGCTCGGACTGCTCCTGCGCCACCGCCGCGTCGCGGTCGTGTACGACGCTTGCGGCTGGTGGAACCAGGAGGACGGTGAAATGGCTCTGCGGCAGTTGTCCGCGAAAGGCTGCGAGCTGCTG
The DNA here is from genome assembly GCA_964564785.1 of uncultured Planctomycetales bacterium. GTDB lineage: Bacteria > Planctomycetota > Phycisphaerae > UBA1845 > Fen-1342 > CAZMCT01. Next base: position 13,034 of record CAZMCT010000071.1, on the reverse strand, counting down.
AGTGCGCAGCAGGTCGTCGAGTCGGCCGTCCGCGCCGGCCGGTCGCCCCTGCGGACGCGCCGCCGCTCGGTCGCCTGAAAAGCCCCCCGTTCAGGTCCCGCGTTTGCGCCAGTAGGCGAAGAACGCCACCACCGACAGCAGCGCCAGGCCGATGATGGCCCAGAACGCCGCCGGGCTGTCGGACCTGATCGGCAGGCTCACGTTCATCGAGAAGATGCTCACCACCAGCGTCGGCACCATGATCGCAATGGTGATGATGTTGAGCGTCTTCATCAGGACGTTGAGATTGTTGCTGACAATCGAGGCCCGTGCGTCCATGAGGCTCGCGAGGATGTTCGAGTACATCTCCGCCTGTTTGGCGCACTGGCTGTTCTCGATCACCAGGTCGTCCAGCAGTTCGAGCTCGTCGGTCGAGAACCCCAGCTTCGAGGCGTTGTGCCGCAGCTTCTCCAGCAGTGCCCCGTTCGAATTGATGCTGTTCACGTAGTACACCAGCGATTTCTGCAAGGAGAACATGTTGATCAGGTGCTTGTTCTCCATCGCGGTGTTGATCTCCTTTTGCAGCTCGTCGGACACCATGCTGATGCCCTTGAGGTGCTCGCGAAAGTGGATGATCGAGCGCCCGATCAGCCGCAGGATCAGGTCCGGCAGCGATTGCACCCGCGCCAACGGCGCCCCGTTCAGAATCTGCGCGTCGTCCGGCAGCACGATCCGCAGATGGTCGCGGAACAGGAACGCCCCCGCCGAGTTCACCTTGAACAGGAACTGCTCGGCCCCGGAGTAGTTCCGCGGCCGCTTGAAAATCACCGCCACGTGCTCGGGCTCGAACTCCAACCGCGAGAGCTCGTCCGGATCGAGCGCCGAGTTGAGCGTGTGCTCATCGACCTTCAGCTCGTCGACGAGTTGCCGCTTCTCCGCTTCGTCGGGCGGCGAGTAGACCGTCACGAGCCCCTGCCCGTCGGGCGCCTCGACCAGCTTGCGTTCCGAGATGCAGTACGAGCGTTTCACGGGCACTCCGGTAGCCGCGCACGGGCGCACACCGACACACCACCCGCCGGCGATTCTATCGGGCGCTGCTAAGCCGAGCTATACGCCGCGACCACGCCTCAGGTCACGCGGATCTGCGGCAGGGGGCTGCGGCCGGCCTGGGCCGCCACGCTCTCGATGAGCCGCTCCACGAGACGGCTCAGGGCCTCCAGGATGTGCGGCTCGACTTCGGTGAAGTTGGCCATCGGTCGGCCGGCGTCGCCGTGGGTCCGGATCGCGACGTTCAGCGGAATCGCACCGAGAAACGGCACGCCCAGGTCGAGCGCCGCCTGCTGCGCCCCGCCGTGGCTGAAGATCTCGTCGCGGTGGCCGCAATGCGGACAGATGTAGTAGCTCATGTTCTCGACGATGCCGAGCGGCTCGACCCCCAGCTTCTGGTACATCCGCAACGCCCGGACGGCGTCGAGCAAGGCCACCGGCTGCGGCGTGCAGACCACGACCGCGCCCGTCAGCGGGATCGACTGGGCCAGCGTGAGCGGGATGTCGCCGGTTCCGGGCGGCAGGTCGACGATCAAATAATCGAGCTCGCCCCAGCAGGTGCGGTCGATGAACTCCTTGACGTACTTCTGCGCCATCGGCCCGCGCCAGATGACCGCCTGGTCCGGGCCGATCAAGTGGCCGATGCTGACCAGCGGCAGGCCGTCCCGCTCCACCGGCAGCACGCGGCCCTGCTCGTCCAGGCCCAGTTCGCGATCCTCGGTCCCCGTCATCTTCGGCAGTGACGGGCCGTACACGTCGGCGTCCAGCAGCGCCACCCGCAATCCGCGCCGCAGCAGCCCGACCGCGATCAGCAGGGCCACCGTGCTCTTGCCGACCCCCCCCTTGCCCGCGCCGATGGCGACGACGTGCCGGACCCCCGGCAACGGCTGCGTGGGACGTTCAAACGGCGGTTGGGGCGCGTCCTGCATAAAGACTCCTTTACCGGTCACCCCTGAGCATAGGACGGCGCCGGCGGGCGGGAAAGGGTAGTCGGCGAAAAGGTTTGCGCGGAACGAAGCTTGCCCGAAACGAAGCTTCCCCGACGCCGGCGCGTCGTGGGCTCGACCGCTCAGAGCAGCGGTGTGCCCCAATCCTGCGCGTACACCTCGTCGTTGATCACGGCGAAGTAGCCGTAATCATCGACGGCGATGTCATACACGGCCTCACTGATGCCGCGGGCGGCGAAGTAGAACGTCAGCGCCTCGCGCAGCACGTCCTCCTCGGCGTCACGCGGCACATCCAGGTCCACCGTCCGGACGTTCGTGCTCTCAAAGCCGTAGCGCGGAACACACCGAATCGCCAGCGCCGTTTTCTTCATTGTTGTGCTTCCGGGGGCGGCCAACGCACACACACGCCGCCCACTAATGCATTATACGAACGGGCCCGGGTGCCTGTTCAAGGCCCCGAGCGCAAGCGCCGCGCAAGAAACGCGCAACGACTGTGATATGAACCGTTTCGACTTCCCCGGTCTTTCACAGGTCAAACCGCCTCCGCCCGCGGCCTGCGGCCCGCGGCCCACGGCCTGCGGCCGGAAAGCGCGCTCAATGACCCGGTAGCGCCTCCACCAATTGCTGCACTTCCTCCTCCGTGTTGTAAAAATGCGGGCTCGCCCGCAGCCGTCCCAAGCGGCGGGCCACGACGATCTTGAACTCGTCCCGCAAGTGCTTCTTCAGCGCGAACAGGTCGTGCTTATCCGACCCGAACGCCACGATCCCGCTCCACTCGCTCGGCGTCCGCGGACTGTACACCCGCCAACCCTTGCGCCGCAGCCCTTCGACCAGCAGGTCCGTCAGCAGCTTCACGCGCCGCTGAATCTCCTCGATCCCCGCCTCCAGCAACAGGTTCAGCGACGCCCCCATCGCGCAGATCCCTGCCAGGTTGTACGCCCCGCTGTCAAAGCGCCGTGCATCGTCCCGATAGTCGACCTTTCGCTCTCCCGAGTCGAAATCGCCCCGCATGCACAAGTAACCCGGCTCGCTCGGCCGCAGGTGTCCCAGCAGCTCGCGCCGACAGTAAAAAATCCCCGCTCCGTCCGGCCCGCACAGCCACTTGTGACCGTCCGCCGACAGAAAATCGATGTTCATGGCCCGCACGTCGATCGGATGCACCCCCAACGCCTGGATCGCGTCCACGCACAGCAGCACCCCTTTCGACTGACACAGCTCCCCCAGCCGCGTCAGGTCCGTCCGGAACCCGTTCCCCCACTGCACGGCCGACACCGCCACCACCCGCGTTCGGCGGTCGATCGCGGCCGCCAGCCGGTCGAACGGAATCCGGCCGTCCTCCTCCCGGACGTTCTTGACCTCCACCCCGCGGTGTTCCAGATTCAGCCACGGCACCACGTTGGCCGGAAACTCCATGCTGTTGGACACCACGTTATCGCCCGTCAGCCACTGGATTCCGTTGGCGACGTAGTTGATTCCCTCACACGTGTTCTTGACGAACGTGATCTCCTCTGGGTGGGCGTTCAGCAGTCGGGCGACCGATTGCCGCACGTGCTCGGCCGCACGGTAGTACGTGCCCTTCAGGTATGCCGACTCGGCCAACTCGCGGGCATATCCGACCAGGGCGTCGGCCGCGGGCTGCGACAGCGGGGCGACGCTGGCGTGGTCCTGGAAATTGTAGCGGCGCGTGATCGGAAACTGCGCCCGGATCTCGTCCAGAGTCATCATGGCCTTCCCTGCGGGCCGGTGTCTCGCTCGGGCCGGGCCCGCCGCGAGCCAATTGTAGGCCGCGGCGGCAATTGTGTCCCCGTTCCCCTGTGGCATCGGTTGGCCACCGATGCACTCCCGGTTTGCGGGTTGCGGCGCGGAAGAGCTATCATAACCCGATACGGGTCCGGGTCACACGGTCCGCCGGTCGCCTCGGCGACCCGGGGTCGTGGTGCCGCGTGATGCCGCCACGGCTCCGTGGGGCGCGCCGATTCGGCCGTGTCACCCCGGCGCGTGAAAGTGCTTTCATGAACGACCTGACGCCTCGCCAGATTGTCGCCGCGCTCGACCGGCACATCATCGGCCAGGAGGACGCCAAGCGGGCCGTCGCGATCGCCATCCGCAACCGCTGGCGGCGCCTGAAGCTGCCGCGCCCGCTCCGCAACGACGTGGCCCCCAAGAACATCCTCATGATCGGCCCCACCGGCGTGGGCAAGACCGAGATCGCCCGCCGCCTCGCTCAGCTCGTCGACGCCCCCTTCATCAAGGTCGAGGCCACCAAGTTCACCGAGGTCGGCTACGTCGGCCGCGACGTCGACAGCATCGTCCGCGACCTCGTCGAGCGGGCCGTGCAGCTCGAGCGGCAGCGCTCCGCCCGCAACCTGCACGACCGCGCCGTCCAACTGGCCGAGGACCGCATCCTCGACCAGCTCCTGCCCGGCAGCGAGCCCGCCGAGCTTGGCAACGACGAGCAGGCCGACCGCCACCGTCGCACGCGCGAGAAGCTCCGCGGCCAGCTCCGGGCCGGCGGCCTGGCCGCACGCAGCGTGGACGTCGTCGTGGATGAGCGCGCCGTACCGATGCACGTCATGGCCCACATGGGCCTCGACCAGATGGGGCCCGAGGTCGAGCAGCTCATGGAACGCATCATGCCCGCGCGCACCAAACGCCGCCGGCTGCCCGTGCCCGAGGCGCTCGAGCTGATGACGCAACAGGAGGTCGACCGGCTGATCGACCAGGACGCCCTCCAGCAGGCAGCCATCCGCAACTGCGAGGAGTCCGGCATCGTCTTCCTCGACGAGATCGACAAAATCTGCGGCTCGCGGCTGTCCGAGGGCAGCGGCCCCGAGGTCTCGCGCAGCGGCGTGCAGCGCGATCTGCTGCCGCTCGTCGAGGGTACGACCGTCAGCACCCGCTACGGCCTGGTGCGTACCGACCACATCCTGTTCATCGCGGCCGGGGCGTTCACCCAGGCCCGGCCCAGCGAGCTGATGCCCGAGCTCCAGGGCCGCTTCCCGCTGCGGGTCGAGCTGTCGGACCTGTCGGCCGAGGACTATTACCGCATCCTGACCGAGCCCGAGAACGCCCTCTTGAAGCAGCAAGTGGCGCTGATGCAGGCCGAGGGGGTCACGCTGACGTTCACGCCCGAGGCGGTCGTCGAGATGGCCGAGACGGCCTACCGCGTGAACCAGATGCTCGAGAACATCGGCGCCCGGCGACTGTACACGATCATCGAGAAGGTGGTCGAGGAGGTCGCCTTCAATGCCTCCGACGCGGTCAACAAGGACGTAGTGATCGACGTCGACTACGTCCGCATGCGGCTGGCGGACGTGGTCAGCGACGAGGAGCGGCGGGAATACGAGCTGTAATCTCGAATTGCGACGAGCGAATGGCGAATGACGGATTGAGCGCCGCTTCCCCTCTGCATTCGCTACGCGCTGTTCGTCACTCGCTCTTCCCGCGGCCACACCCCCAGCCCCGGCCGGTCGCTCAGCGTGATCGTCCCGCCCGCGCGCGTGATGCCGTCAAACGGGTCGTGGCCGAGCAGCAGGGCCCCGTCGAGGTCGGCGTGGTCCACCAGCGTCGCAATCGTCAGGGCCGGGGCGATGGCCAGGCTGCTGCACACGAAGCAGCCCAACATGATCTGCATGCCCAGCCCCCGCGCCAGCGCCACCATCCGCAGGGCCTCGCGGATCCCGCCGCACTTGTTGAACTTGATGTTGATCCCGTCCACCACGCCCGCCAGCCGCACCACGTCGACCGGCCGCTCGCAGCTCTCGTCCGCGAAGATCGGAGCCACCCCCAGCTTCCGCAGCTCCGCCATCGCCGGCCAGTCCTCCCGCCGCAACGGCTGCTCCACCAGCGTCGGGCGGTACTCCTTCAGCCGCGGCAGCTCGCGCCGGGCCTCCGCCGGCGTCCACGCCGCGTTCGCGTCGAGATAGAGCGGCCCGTCGAACCGCGAGCGAATGTAGCGCAGCGTGTCGTGGTCGCTCTCCACGCCGACCTTGATCTTCAGCGCATCGAACCCGGCTGCGAGCGCCTCGTCCACCTTGACCCGCGTCAGTTCCGGGTCGGCCACCCCGATCGTGAACGTCGTCCGCGTCCGCGGCCGCTCGAGCCCCAGTAGCCGCCAGACCGGCACGCCCAGCCGCTTGCCGACCCAGTCGTGCAGGGCCGCGTCCAGCCCGTCCAATGCCGCCCGTTGCCCGTCGAAGCCCGCCCGCAGCCGCGCCGTGACCGGCTCGATCGCGAACGGGTCGTCGCCCAGCAGCCGCCCGTCGCGCACGGCCGCCAGCGTCGCCTCCGACGACTCGAGCGACTGGCCGTACAGCGACGACGGCACGGCCTCACCCAGCCCCACGATGCCGTCGTGCTCGAGCTCGATCAGGATTGTTTGCTTTTCGTCCACGTCCCACTGCGAGGTGGAAAAGCGATGCTTCGGCCGGATCGTCTGACGATGCCAACGGAGATTCATGGCTCGACTCCGTCACGAGGGAGCGGGTGGCGAATCGCGGCCGGCAAGGTCACACCGGGCGAGGAACGATTGCTGTGCGACGCACCCATCACCCGCGCTGGCCGATCTTCCACGCGCTACTCGCCCCGCGCTATTTGCTGCTCGATTCAGCCTTCGGCGACCACGTCGTCCAGCGCCGACAGGCTTACGACCGTTGCCCGCTCCACGAACACCCGCAGCCGGTTGATCGAACGCGCGTTCTCACGCTCCAGCAGCGACGCGTCGTTGACGTATTTCTCTTTCGTGCTGTGCCCCTCGTCGCGGTCGTGCACATCGGCCCGCGTCAGCCAGTACCCGCGGTCGTCGTAGGCCTCCAGCTCCCCGATGTAGACCAGCGGGCCGGCCGTGTCGAGCACGACGCACCGACCGAGAAAATCGTCCAGACTCGGCATCGCTGCATTCCAGCGGAGACCCTCGAGTCGGCCGCGACGCCCGCGGCCGCGGGGCCGATTGTATGATCCGGTCCGCGGCCGGTCACGCGGCCGGGTGGCACGGCGGGTGGCACGGTCCGCCGGTCGCCTTGGCGACCCAGGGCCGTGGCGAGTCGCACGCGCCACGGCCCTGCGCGGCTGCGCCGCTCCGGACCGTGCCACCCGGTCGGAACGTGCTACCCGGGAAGGCATTGGCCTGCGCGCCGCGGCCCGGCGCGGCCGCAGGCCGTGGATTGGCGGAGCTTTACTCTTGCCCGTGCTGAACGACGAAGCCGTTGTCCTGCGGCTCACGGACTTCTCCGAGACGTCGCAGATCGCGACGCTGTTCAGCGCCGCACATGGCCAGTTGCGACTGATCGCGAAGGGCGCGCGCCGCAGCACGAAGCAGCGCTTCGCGACCGGCCTCGACCTGCTGGAATACGGCGAGCTCGGCTTCGTGCCGGCCCGCGGCGACGCCCAGCTTGGCACGCTGACCGACTGGACCCAGCGCGAGTCCTTCGCCGGACTGCGGCGGGCGCTCCTGCGGCTGTATGTGGCGTTGTACGCGGCCGAGCTGGTCCCGCTGCTGACCGAGGAGCTCGACCCGCACCCCGAGCTGTTCACCGCCCTGCTCGAAACGCTGCGGGGCCTGGCGACCGAAGCGCCGGCCGGGCCGCGACTGGTCGGCTTTCAGCTTGCGCTGCTCCGGGCGGTGGGGTACCTGCCCGAGCTGCACGCGTGCGTGTGCTGTCGGCGGCCGATCAGTCGCGGGCCGGTGTATTTCAGCGCCGGGGCCGGGGGGCTCTTGTGCCGCGATTGCGAGGGACATTATCAGGAGAAACGCTGGGTGCGGGCGGAGCTGGCGGGCGGAGACCCGAGCGCGGGCGACGCGCGGGCATGGTTCGAGCTGCTCGACTACCATATCACCCATATCGCCGGCCGGCGGCCGCAGACGGCCCGCGGCGTCGAGAAACTGCTGGCCCGTGATCGCTAGCGCCCGACCGGAGCACGCCGCGGCGAGCCAGCACGGCGACCTGTCGGCGGTGGGGCGGGACGGCCGCGTGCGGCGGGCGGCAAGGCCGCAGCGCAACTTGCCGCCCACGGCTAGAATACATCAGCCGACGGCCGCGTGAGCAGCGCGATGAGCGAGAGCTTCCTTTACGTTCCCGAGATCGTCCCGATCTTCCCTCTGCCGGAAGTGGTGCTGTTCCCGCGCACAATCCTGCCGTTGCACGTCTTCGAGCCGCGCTACCGCGAGATGCTGGAGGATGCGCTGGCCGGCGACCGGGTGATCGCCGTGGCGCTGCTCAAGCCCGGGTACGGCCCGCTGTACTACACGCGCCGGGCGCCGATCCACCACACCATCGGCGTCGGGCAGATCGTCGGGTCCGAGCAGGTCGAGGACGGCAATTACAACATGCTGCTGCGCGGGGTCGGCCGGGCGCGGCTGGTCGAGGAGAAGAGCGATCGGGCCTATCGCCAGGGCCGCATCGAGCCACTGACGACGTTTTGCAGCCGCGACGACGTGCAGGCCGAGGCCCTGCGGGCCGAGTTGTTCAAGTCGATCCGCGGCAACGTCGCTCTCGATCCCGAACTCCGCAAGCACTGGTTGAAGCTCGCCGAGGCCGAACTGGCCCTCGACGCCGTCAGCGACCTCATCGCGGCCGGCGTGCCCGTCGAGGCCGAGCTCAAGCAGGTCCTGCTGGATGAGCCGGACGCTTACGCCCGCGGCAAACTTCTGCTGGATCAGATTCAGACGCTCGCGGCCATCGCCCAGAACACCCGCCGTGTTTTCGGACCCGACGGCTACAGTATGAACTGAGCGCTCGATCCGTGCGACGGCTCCGTTCGTCCATGCGGTTGCCCGTTTGGCTCGTCCGCCAGAACGCGGCCGTCATCCGCTGTGAACGCTGCCCGCGGTTGCGCGCCCACTGCCGCGCCGTCGCCCGCGCCCGCCGCGCCGCTTTCGCCGACCAGCCCTACTGGGGCCGGCCGCTGCCGAACTTCGGCGACCTCGCCGCCCGGCTGATCGTGGTTGGGCTGGCGCCGGCCGCGCACGGCGGCAACCGCACCGGCCGGTTCTTCACCGGTGACCGCAGCGGCGACTGGCTGTTCCGGGCGCTGCATCGGGCCGGCTTCGCCAACCAGCCGACCTCAACCGGTCGCGACGACGGCCTCGAACTCCGCGACTGCTTCGTCACGGCCGTCTGCCGCTGCGCCCCGCCGGGCAACCGGCCGACGCCGGCGGAGATCCGCAACTGCCAGCCATACCTGGCCGAGACGCTCGCGCGGGTGCCGTGGCGGGTGCTGGTCGCGCTGGGCGGGCTGGCGTGGACGGTCTCGGCCCGCGTGCTCGGCATCCGCCCGGGCCGATTCGGGCATGGCAGGCGATGTCCGCTGCCCGACCGCCGCACGCTGCTGGCCAGCTATCACCCGAGTCAGCAGAACACGTTTACCGGGCGGCTGACGGAGGGGATGCTCGACGACGTGTTTTCAAAGGCACGGATGCTCCTCGCGGAGTGACAATGCAGCAAGCCGGCCCCGGGGCAACGGGGCGCCCTCGGCGTGGCGGGCGACCGGGTTGAAGCGCTGACCTGCTTGTCGCAAGCCGCGTGCGTCTCTACGATCAGGACGTGGCAACGGACGATCTTCGCAACCTGCCGACGCGCGATCCGTTCGAGCCCTTTCGGGTGCGCCTAACGAGCGGTGACCACTACGACATTCGCGATCCGCTGGCTGTCGCTCTAAGGCAGAGCCGCATGTTGATCGGGCTCCGCGGATCGGACCGGTCGGTCAGTGTGCCGTATCTCCACATCGCCGCGCCGAAAACGCTCGGGGATGGGGGGCGGGGGCGAGCGCGCGGCCACCGGCGGGGATGCTAGCGAGATCGCCGCGCGCCGAGAGCGATAAGCTGTGCAATCCGCCCCCAAGAGCCTCCGCCTGCACATCGGCCTGTTCGGCCGCCGGAACGTCGGCAAGTCCTCGCTGCTGAACGCGCTGACGCGGCAAGAAGTCTCGATTGTCTCGGAGACGGCCGGCACCACGACCGACCCGGTCGAGAAACCCATGGAGCTGCTGCCGCTGGGGCCGGTGCTGTTCATCGACACGGCCGGCATCGACGACGTCGGGGCCCTCGGAGCCCAGCGCGTCGAGCGCACGCGGCGGATCTTCGACCGCACGGACGTGGCCGTGGTCGTCACGCAGGCGGGCGAATGGACCGCGTTCGAGGACGGCCTGCTGGCCGAGTTCGCGGGCCGGAAAGTCCCAACGATCATCGTGTTCAACAAGCATGACCTCGGCGCGCCCGGCGCCGAAGTGACGGCCCGGCTCGATGGGCAGGGCGTGGCGCGCGTCGCGACCGTCGCCAGCCGCGGCGACGGTCTGGCCGAGCTGCGCGAAGCGCTCGTCCGCACCGCGCCCGACGACTTCGTCAACCCGCCCAGCATCGTCGGCGATCTCGTGCCGCCCGGCGAGGCGGCGGTGCTGGTCGTGCCGATCGACAAGGAGGCGCCCAAGGGCCGGCTCATCCTCCCGCAGGTGCAGACCATCCGCGACCTGCTCGACAGCGACGCCTTCTGTGTCGTCGTCAAAGAGCGCGAATTACGCGCCGCACTCGACCGCCTCCAGCGCCCCCCGGCCCTGGTGGTGACCGACTCGCAGGCGTTCCTCAAGGTCGCGGCCGACACGCCCCCGAGCGTGCCCATGACCTCGTTCTCCATCCTCTTCGCACGCTTCAAGGGCGACCTGACCGAATTCGTGCGCGGGGCCATGGCGATCGATCGGCTGCGGCCGGGGGACCGCGTGCTGATTGCCGAGGCGTGCTCGCACCACCCGATCGGGGAGGACATCGGGCGGGTCAAGATCCCGCGCTGGCTGACGCAGTACGTGGGCGGCAAGCTGGAGTTCACCGTCACGCAGGGGCATGATTTCCCGCCCGACCTCGCGGAGTACAAGCTGGTCGTGCACTGCGGCGCCTGTGTGCAGAACCGCCGCGAGATGCTCACGCGCATCCTCCGCTGTCGGCAGGCCGGTGTGCCGGTGACGAATTACGGGCTGACCATCGCGTACTCGCTGGGCATCTTCGAGCGCGCCCTCGGCCCGTTCCCGGCCGCCCTCGACCTCTTTCGCCGCAAAGCCGCAGAACGCCGCTGAGGACGCGAAGCCCAGCGCCGCCCACGACGCGCAGCGCAGGGCGTAGTGCCGGACCGAAACTCGCCCGCCATCGGGGGAGCAGCAGCGGCCGGCGAGCCGGGTGGCACGGCCCGGGTGGCACGGTCCCACCGGGTGGCACGCGGGCCGTGCCGCCCCGCCGCCTGGGACCTGTGGTTCCCGCCCCGCGAGGTGCGCGAAATTTCACAGCGCCGCCGCGTGTGCAGAACGGCGGACGGCCTTAGACTCCCCAGGCAGAAGCTCACACTGGCCCGCCGCTTGCTCGGCAACGAGCCGGCGGCCCGCCCGGGACCGCGGCCGGTGCCTGGGGCGGGCGGCTTGCGGGCAGCGCGACTGTGGGGACGGTGTCGGCATGAGAATGGATGACCTGGCGGCCCGGATCGGGGCCACGGTCTTCAACCCGGGCCGCCCGGCCACCGTGGATGTGGACCAGGTCTACGCCGGCGACCGGATCAGCGATCTCCTGAACGCGGCCGGCGAGCACCACTTGCTGGTGAGCAACCTGGCCAGCGCCCACCTGCTGCGCGTGGCCGAGCTGATGGACATTCCCGGGTTGTGCCTGGTACAAGGGCAGCGGCCGGACGAGGCGATGCTGGCGGCCGCCCGGGAGCACGGGACGACGCTGATGGGTTCGCCGGTGGGGCTGTTCGAGACTTGCGGGCTGATCTGGCAGGCGCTGCGGGGGTCGAGCTGAAGATGGACCCGCTGGCCTACCCGATTTCGGGCGGAGACTTCGGGGGTGGGGGCACGGCGTCGCGGGCATTGAAGGAGCAGCTCAAGAAGCTGGGGACCGATCCGGCGGTGCTGCGGCGGGCCATGGTCGCCGCGTACGAGGCGGAGATGAACGTGGTCATCCACGCGCGCGGCGGGACGCTCAAGGCCGCCGTCGCGGACGGCGTGCTCGAGGTCGAGGTCGCCGATGTGGGGCCCGGGATCGCCGACCTCGCGCAGGCCATGCGGCCCGGCTTTTCCACGGCGTCGGCCGAGGCCCGCGAGCTGGGGTTCGGGGCGGGGATGGGGCTGCCGAACATCAAGAAGAACAGCGACGAGTTTGAGATCGAGTCGCAAGTCGGCCGCGGCACCACCGTCCGCTTCCGCATCCGCCTCAAGCCGCAGGCGCTCTATGGCTGCGGGCAGAACTCGCTGCGTGTCGACGCAAGCCGCTGCCGGCAAAGCTGCCGCTGCGTGCCGGCCTGTCCGACGCAGGCCGTGCGCGTCTTCCGCGGTCGGCCCGAGATCCTCGATTACCTCTGCATCGACTGCACGGCCTGCATCGCGGTCTGTCCCAGCGGGACTCTCGGGATTCAGGGCTTTGCCGACGGCGGGGCGGCCGGCGGACCGCTGCTGCCGCGAGCGACGACGCTGGTGTTGCCCGGCCCGGTGCTGGCGCAGTTCGGCCCCGACCGGTCGTGTGCCCGCGTGCTCGCGGAGGTCGAGGCGCTGGGCTTCGACGTGCGCCTGGTCGATCCCTGGGAAGACGCCCTGCGCGCGGCGGTTCTCGCACAGGCCCGCAGCGGCGCGCCGCGGCCCGTCATCTCTCCCGCCTGCCCAGCCGTCGTGAACCTGATTGAGCTGCGCTTCCCGGCCCTGATCCCACACGTCGCGCCCGTGTCCACCGCGCTCGAAGCACTGCTGCCCGACCTGGAAGTGGCGAAGACGGCAATCGTGGTGCTCTGCCCGGCCCAGCGCACACTGCTGGAGAGCGGGCCCGCGCCGCGGCCCCGGCTCGTGCTGCCGGCCGACGTGGCGGCGCTGCTGGCGGCGCAGCCGGCCAGTCGCGCGGTGCCGGAGACGCGCAGCACCGCGACCGACGGCGGCCGGCCCGATCCGGACGTGCTGCGCGTGACGAGCCTGCGGCACGTGCTGAACGTGCTCGAGGAGATCGAGGACGGTCGGACGAGCGACCTGTGCGTCGTCGAGCCATGGGCCTGCGACGAGGGCTGCTTCGGCTCGCCGCTGCTGCGCTGCGACCCGGTGCTGGCC
>CAZMCT010000070.1:16013-20592 GCA_964564785.1 uncultured Planctomycetales bacterium | reverse complement strand
GGCCCGGATGGGCCCGCCGCTTCCGCGCCGCGCTCGGCGGGGGCCGTCGCGGCCACGCCGGGCTCGGGGACCAGCGCGCCGCCCGCGAGGAACCCGGGCGCGGCGTACAACACGAACCGCTCGCCACGCTCGATCGTCAGCACGTCCAGCCGGTTTTCCTCCTGGTTCCACACCAGGTACAAACCCGCGCCGGCCATTTCGAAGTCGTCGCTGTCGACCGTCACCCGCTCGGCCGTCCGCAGCTCGCCCGTCTCCAGGTTGAAATCCAGCCGCGCCATGTGAACCGTGATCAGATCCTCGGGCCGCTCACGTGCCGGGCTGCGCTCCGCAGCCGTTTCGCGATCGACCACGATCCGCACGTCACCCGCCAGCCAGCCCGCCTGCGGCCGCATCTGGCTCTGCTCGACCCGGTCGACCGCGATCTGTCCCTCGTCGGCCGCGATGTGCGCGACCATCCCGCTCGGCAGTTGCATTGCCAGTTCCGGGCCCCGCACGCGGATCTCGTTCGCCGAGCCCGGCAGCGGCTGCCAGTCTTGGCAGAGGAACATGTCGGTCGGTCGGCCGGTGCGTTCGTCGTAGCGGCGAAAGACGATCTTGCCGCCGGCCGGGATCTCGACCGTATCGGCCACGCGGAGCGGCTGCGTCGCGGACGGTTCCTGGGGCGGGATCTGGACCTCGGCCGGGCGGGTGGCGACCGTGCTTCGGACGCCCATCAGGGAGTAATAGGCGACGAACAGCACGGTCAGCACCGCCAGCGACGAGATGGCCAGCAGGATGTTGCGAAGCATGGTCGGCCTCTTCGGCGCGGGTCACCTGAACGTGCGCCCCTGCAACGTGTGCCACTGCCGTGTCGGCAGTGCGGGCCACTGTCGGTTACCGGGCTCAGATCCGCCGCATTCTACGCGGTCGCACCCGGCCCGGCGACGGACGGGCCCGCCGGAACCCCGTACGCCGCCAGCACTTCGCTCCACCGTCCGCCGGCCCGCAGCAGGTGCTCAAGTGCCTCGCGCACCGCGCCCTGCCCGCCCGTCCGCCGTGTCACGTACCGCGCTGCGGCTTTCACCTCGTCGACCGCGTTCGCCACCGCGATCGGGTAGCCGCACACCCGCAGCACCGGAATGTCCGGCAGATCGTCCCCGATCATCGCCACCTGCGGCAACCCGACTCCCAGCCGCGGCAGAATGGCCGTCAGATCGCCCAGCTTGTCGCGGCTGCCCTGGATCACGTGCTCGATCCGCAACTCGGCCGCACGGGCCGCGACGGCCGGCGACTCCTTGCCTGAGCAGATCACCACCCCCAGGCCCAGCCGCAGCCACCACGCGATCGCAAACCCGTCGTGGACGTTGAACACGCGTCCCCCGCGGCCGTCATCGTGCGTGTAGAGGCTCCCGTCCGTTAGCACGCCGTCCACGTCCAGCACGACGCAGCGAATGTCGGGGACGTCATCCGGTTTCATGCGCTGCTCCCTCCAGCGTGCAGCCAGGGCCGCGGCGGCTATGATACGCCCGGTTCCGCAACCCGGAACCCGGAATGCGGAATGGACAGTGTAGAATCGAGCGTGCAGAATGCAGAAAGGGCGGCCGTGCGCGCGCCGGCACCCTTCATCTTGCCGCCCGCGTCCTGAATTCTACATTCGTCAGGAGCCGGCATGACCCTGCCCCGCTACGACCTCGGCCAGTGCACCGTCACGCTCTTCTCCGGCGGCCGGATCAAGCTCGACGGCGGCGCCATGTTCGGCCTGATCCCCAAGGCCCTCTGGGCCCGCGTCTACCCCACCGACGAGCAGAACCGCATCCAGCTCGCCTGCAACTGCCTGCTGGTCGAATGGCCCGGCTCCGACCGCCGCGTGCTGATCGAGACCGGCCACGGCCCCAAGTACGGCGAGAAGGAGCAGAAGATCTTCGCCATCGACCCGCGAACCTGGATCCTCCCCTCGCTGCGCGAAGCGGGCGTTGACCCCGACACAATCACCGACGTCGTCGTCACCCACCTCCACTTCGATCACGCTGGCGGCCTGACCTACCCGGAGGGCGAGCAGCTCCGCCCGACGTTCTCCCACGCCCGGGTCCACGTCCTGCGGGCCGAGTTCGACGACGCCCGCGCCAACTTCGGCATCATGAACGCGACGTACCGTCCGGAGAACTTGCAGCCGCTCATGGAGCGCGAGGCCTGGCGCCTGCTCGACGGCCCGGCCGAGATCGTCCCCGGTGTGCGCTCCTGGCCCACCCCCGGCCACACCCGCGGCCACCATTCGGTCCTGATCACCGGCCGCGACCGCGTGCTCGTCTATGGTGGCGACGTGATGCCGACCCGCCACCATCTCGGCGCGGCGTACAACATGGGCTACGACCTGTTCCCGCTCGAGAACCGCGCCTCGAAGCAGAAGCTGCTCGACTGGCTGGCCGAGCGCGATGGTCTGCTCGCCATCGATCACGAACTCGAGACCCCCGTCGTCTCCGTCCGCCGCACCCCGGACTGGTTCAATATCAGCCCGGAACCCGGCACACGTTGAGCGCCGCTGCCGCCGGTGGCACGGTCCGGCGCGGCGTCGCCGCAGCGGGCCGTGGTTCATGCGGTCACCTTTCCGGCCGCCACCGCGCGCTACACCCCGTGCGGAACCCCGGCGCCTACGGCGCGCGATCAATGATGCCCGCTGTATGCGGCTCCGCATCCGCGGCCGCGCCCAGCATCGCCCCCGTGTTCCGCCCCGCCGCCCGCGCCCGTCGTCGATGGATCAGCATCAGGTTGCGGATGTAGATGAACAGCCCCAGCGCCTGGGCCGTCATGAACACCAGGTCCGGCTTCAGGGCCGCATACACGAACGTCATCGCCCCGCCGACCAGGCTCAGGTACCAGAACGCCAGCGGAATGTGGCTGCGGCCGCGGCGCTCCGACTCGAACCACTGCACCGCGAATCGCAGGAAGAACACAAACTGCCCGGCGAACCCGAACAACACCAGGGGGTTGCGCAACTCGCCCGCCACCCAGCGCCAGAACTCGAGCAACCAACTCGGCGACAAGCTATCAGCTCTCAGCGGTCCGCGTTCGGCCAGATTCGCCGCAGGTCGGACGTGACGCGCGCGGACGCTCGGGCAACCGGGGCCGCGCGCCGAGTAATCCGCCGAAACACGCGCCTTGAATCCCACCGGTCAGCGTTCACGGATCACCTTGTCACCGCGTCACTCCGCGCCGCTATTTGTTGCAATAATCGATGATCCGCGCGATCTCGCTTCGCAGGTCGCGGCGGTGCACGATCCGGTCCACGAACCCGTGCTCCAGCATGAACTCCGCCTTCTGAAATCCCTCCGGCAGCGTCGCCTTGATCGTGTTCGCGATCACCCGCGGGCCCGCGAAGCCGATCAGGGCCCCCGGCTCCGCCAGCGTCACATCCCCCAGAAACGCGAAACTCGCCGCCACGCCCGCCGTCGTCGGGTCGGTCATCACCACGATGTACAGCCCGCCCGCATCGTCGAGCTTCGCGATCGCGGCCGACGTCTTCGCCATCTGCACCAGCGAGACCATGCCCTCCATCATCCGCGCGCCGCCGCTGCACGTGACCATGACCAGCGGCAGGTTTTCGGACGTGGCCCGCTCCGCGGCCGCGCTGACCTTCTCGCCCACCACCGCCCCCATCGAGCCCATGATGAAGTTCGGGTTCATCACCCCCAGGATCAGCGGCCGGCCCTTGATGAACCCCTTTCCGACCACGATTGCCTCGGTCTCGCCCGTCTCGGCCTTGGTCTTGGCCAAGCGCTCCTGGTACGTCATGCGGTCGCGGAACTCGAGCGGGTCGCTCGACTCCAGGTCGGGCAGGAACTCCTCGAACGTACCCGGATCGTTGAGCTGATTGATGCGGGTGCGGGCGTCGATGCGGTGGTGATAGTCGCACTCGGGGCAGACGTGCAGCGATTCTTCCAGGATTCGGCGGTAGATCATCGCGCCGCACTTGGTGCAGCGGATCCACAACCCCTCCGGGATGTCCACGTTACGACGCGCGGGCGCGGGTTTCTCGGCCATACGGCTCCTCTCGGCCGCCAGCAGGATACCGCGGCCACGCCGCAGCGCGTAGGGCTGAAGCGCCGAACCCGTAGCGCCGGACTGCCGGCGCCGAACCCGTAGCGCCGAATCCGTGGCGCGGGCCCCGTAGCGCCAGACCTCCGAAACCGTCACGAAGCGAGGGCCGGAGCGTCCGGCGGCTCGCCGGACGTTTCCATCCGCGCCGCAACCGTGAGAGAGCAGCCCTGTGGCACCGCCGCCCTCGGCGGTGGTACGTCTATCCAGTGTGGCACCGCCGCCCTCGGCGGTGAGACGTCTATCCAATGTGGCACCGCCGCCCTCGGCGGTGACTTGCCGTCGTTTCTCATGGTGATCTCTCAGCCGGGGGCGGCTGAGCCACACATCCGAGCCGCGACCCGCAGGGAGCAGCCCTGTGGCACCGCCGCCCTCGGCGGTGACTTGCCGTCGCTTCTCATGGTGATCTCTCAGCCGGGGGCGGCTGAGCCACACATCCGCTTAGCCGGGGGGGGCTGAGCCACACATCCGCTCAGCCGGGGGCGGCTGAGCCACACATCCGAGCCGC
>CAZMCT010000070.1:0-15913 GCA_964564785.1 uncultured Planctomycetales bacterium | reverse complement strand
TCCGAGCCGCGACCCGCAGGGAGCAGCCCTGTGGCACCGCCGCCCTCGGCGGTGAGACGTCCATCCAATGTGGCACCGCCGCCCTCGGCGGTGACTTGCCGTCGCTTCTCATGGTGATCTCTCAGCCGGGGGCGGCTGAGCCACACATCCGCTCAGCCGGGGGCGGCTGAGCCACACATCCGAGCCGCGACCCGCAGGGAGCAGCCCTGTGGCACCGCGCCCTCGCGCTTCTGCGCCGTCGCGCACTCGACACCCTCCCCGCTATACGTGCCGAATATCCGCCGCAATGTGGTGCAGCTCGTCCAGCGCCCGCGGGGCGATCTGCACCTCCAGAATTGCGCGCCCGTCCTCGTACCGCGTGGCCAGCACGTCCGCGAAGCGGTCGAGAAACGCGATCGCCCGCCCGTCGTGCGCCGGGACCGAGAGCATCATCCGCCGCTGCTCGCCCCGCATCCGCGCGTCCACCGCGCTCCGCAGCCCCTCCAGCCCCGTCTCCGCCCGCGCCGAAATCGCCAGCGCCGCCGGGTACTTCTGCCGCAGCACCGCCAGCCCCGCCGGGTCGGCCGCATCCACCTTGTTCAGCAACAGTAACGTGGGCTTCTGGCCCACCCCCAACTCATCCAGCACGCCCTCGACCGCTTCAACCTGTCCCTCGGCCTCCGGACTGGCCGCGTCGACCACGTGCAACAGCAGGTCGGCGTGAATCGCCTCCTCGAGCGTCGCCCGGAACGACGCGACCAGGTGGTGCGGCAGGTCGCGAATGAACCCCACCGTGTCCGACAGCAGCAGGAACCGCCCGTTGCCCAAGTCCCACCGCCGCGTCAGCGTGTCGAGCGTCGCGAAAAGGCGGTCCTCGGTCAGCGTCCCGGCCCCCGTCAGGGCGTTCATCAGCGTGCTCTTGCCCGCGTTCGTGTAACCGACCAGCGAAGCCGTGAAGTAGTTCCGGCGGGCCCGCACTTCGCGCACCTTGCGCTCGTCAATCTCGGCGATCTGCCGCCGGAGCTGCGCCACCCGCTTGTCCACCAGTCGCCGGTCGATCTCGATCTGGCTCTCGCCCGGCCCACGCGTCCCGATCCCGCCCACGATCCCCGCCCCGGTCGCGCCGCCCGCGCCCGCGATCCGCTCCAGGTGCGTCCACATGCCGCGCAGCCGCGGGGCCGTGTACTCGAGCTGCGCCAACTCCACTTGTAACTTCGCCTCGTGCGTCCGCGCCCGGCCCGCGAAGATGTCCAAAATCAGCTCGCTGCGGTCCAACACCTTCCGGCCGGTGGCTTTCTCAATCTCGCGAATCTGCGACGGCGACAGATCATTGTCGAAAATGATCACATCCGCCGCGAACACGTCCGCCCGCTGCCGAATTTCCTCGAGCTTGCCCTTCCCCACGCACGTGGCCGGGTGATACGCCGGCCGCCGCTGCACCACCCGGCTCACCACCACCGCCCCCGCCGACCGCGCCAGCTCCGCCAGCTCCGCCAGCGGGTCCTCCCCGACGGCCGCATCCCCCAGCAGCACCTTCACCAGCACGGCGTTCTCACGCCGCACCGACAGCGTCTCCCGCGGACTCTGCGACACCCAAACTCCTTTGCCGGCCGCTCCCGGGCACCCTACCCGCCGCGGCCGCCGCGACATCGTGATTGTACCGCGTGCCCCCTCCTTTTCGCCCCGCGCCGGTCGCCGTCGCTCTGTGGGATGTGCACCTCCGCGAGCCGAAAAGGGGGCGGGTCGCGCCCGCGCAGAAGACACCGGCTGCGCTTCGAACACCCGGATTATTCCCCGCCACCGTCCGGTAACGAGCCCGGAGCGCCCTCCGCAGTGCCCGCCCCTTCACCGGCCACGCCGGCCGCCAGCTCCTCGAGCTCCGCCGGAGTGAACAGTCGCATGAACACCTCGCTCTGCTCCGCCTCGGCCAGCAGCGTCGGATCGAGCGCGAACGCCCGCCGGAGCGCATCCGCGGCCGGCGTCGACTCGAAAAGCTTGGCGTGCGCGAGCGCCTGAAGGAAATGAGCCGTCGCCCGCCGCGGATTCACGTCGAGCGCCTTGTCCAGGTATTCCAGGGCTCGGTCGATTTCCCGCGCCGTCTCGCCGTCGAGCTCCAGGACCGCCAGGGCCTCCCACGCCGGGGCCATCCGCGCCGACGCCGCCAGCGCGTTCTTCAGGTGGTTCGCGGCCGCCGCGCGCCGACCCGCCCGCGCCTCGGTGATCCCCAGGTAGTAATGCGCCTCGGGCCGGCCGGGATCGACGGCCGCGGCCTGTAGCAGGGCCTGCCGCGCGGCCTCCGACTGCTGCGCCTGGATCAGCGTGATGCCGCGCCAAAGCTCGATCTCGTAGCGCGCGGGCCGCCGCGGCTCCCAACCGAGCGGGGACGGGCTGGTCGTCGCCGACGGCCGCGCCTCGGCCAGCAGCCCGTCGAGGATCGCGAGGGCTTCGACCGTGCGTCCCTCCTGGGCGAGCGACGCCGCGGTCACGAACTGGTACTCGGCGGCGAGCGCGGGCGGCACGTCGCGCGCCTCGCGCAACAGAGCGCGAAGCTCGCTCCAACGCTCGAGCTGCACCAGCACGCGGGCCAAGATCAGCCAATCGATCGCGGACAAGTCCTCGGTGCTCGCGATCGTCGCCGCGGCCTCGTCCGCACCGGCCAAGTCATCGAGCGCGACCAACGCCGCCGCCACCAGCACGGCCGCGCGCGGCGCCGCCTCCGGATGCCTGGCGAGCTCCTCGGCATGGCCGAGCGCTTCCTGCGGGCGATCACGCAGCAGCAGGCTGCGCGCCGCGGCCGCCTCGTATTCGAGCGGTGCCGTTTTCAGCGATCGCGCCCGGCCGGCCAGGGCCTCGGCCGGGCGGTCTCGGCCGAGCAGTTGCGCCAGCAGGGCCAGCCGCGCCCAGTTCGCGCCGGTCCAGGGCGCGGTGCGCGTCCGCTGCGCAAGCTCCACCAACTGCGCAGCGCTCTCGGCGTCGCGGATATCGGTCGGCAACGTTGCCCCCGCAGGCAGCAGCGCGTCCAGTTGCGCGTCGATTTCCACTTGTTGCAGCGCCGCCGGCGCGACGGGCCGCGTCTCGACCGGCCGCAGCGGCTCCAGCGCGTCCGAACCGGCCTCGCCCGGCGGCCGGCCGGGGCGCGCGGGAGCGGCGGTCCGCGTGGCCGGCGAGTGCGGCCGCGGGGGTTGCGGTTCGAATTCGAGCGTCCGCACGTCGTGCTCGAGGTTTGCAACGCGCGCGGCGAGCTCGCGTTGCGCGGCAGCGGAGCGTTCGAGCGCGCCCCGCGTCATCAGCGCCAGCGCCAATAGCGCCAGCAGCAGCAGCGCCGTGCTCGCCAGCCAGTACACATACAGCCGTTCGATGGCGTCGGCCGCCGTCTTGCGCGTCGCGGGCGGCGGCGGATTGGATGCGGACATGTCAGCTCTCCCGCGGGGGCTCGGGTCCGCTCGGCGGCTTGCCGGGGCGGTCTTCCGGACGGTCCTCGTCGGTCGCGGCCAGGATCTGCTCGTCGGTCAGGCGGTAGTGCCGCCACGCGTCGACGTATTCGGTGGGCTTGCCGCCCACGCGCGGCCGCGACACGAGCTGCCCCATGCGGATCACCAGATAGGCCCCCACCACGAACAGGAGGATCAGCAGCGCCGAAACCAGCAGCACGGTCAGCATCACCATGCCGCGCCGCGTCTCGAGCGCGAGCCGCGCCTCTTCCTCGGTTCCGCTGATCGTCTGCGTCCGCGGCAGCAGCGCCCGCTGCGCCGCGAACACGTATACGGACGCGCAGACGGTCAGCACCAGCACCGCCAGCACGATCAGCAGAATAGCGCGGCTGGTCGGCCGCACGGCCGGGGGCATCTGCTCCTCATTTCGTCCAGCGGACGTCGTCCCGCGGCCGCTGGGCCAGCTCGCGGTCCAGCTCGAGCAGCAGCTCGCGGGCCCGCGGAGAGACCGTCTTGGGGGCCGCGATCCGGATCGTCACGTACATGTCGCCGGCCGTGCCGGTCCGCTCGTCGCGCACCCCGCGGCCGCGGAGCCGGAGCTTCGTTCCGCTCGACGTTCCCGGCGGAATTTTCAACACCGTCACGCCGTCGAGCGTGGGGATCTCCACGCTGGTGCCCAGCGTGGCCTCGCAGAAGGTCAACGGCAGCTCGAGCAGGATGTCGCGCCCGGCGCGCTGGAAGTACGGGTGCGGCTGCACGCGGCACCGCACCGTCAGGTCGCCCCGTCCGCCCGGTCCTTCCTGGCCCTTGCCGCGCACACGGAGCCGCTGCCCGTCCTCGACCCCGGGCGGCACGCGGAACCGGATCCGCTCGTCGGGGCGCCCGTCGCCCGACGTGAGCACGACTTCCCGCACAGTGCCGTGCAGCGCTTCGTCGAAGCTGAGCTCGATCTCGTGTTCGATGTCCGCCCCGCGCGGTACGCCGCCCGCGCTGCGCCGCGCCCCGCCCGCCCGCACGCGCGTCCGCGGTACGCCGCCCCCGCGACTGAAGAACTGCTCAAAGATGCTGGTCAGGTCCCCCAGGTCCCCGAAGTCGAACGACACGCTCTGAGAACTCACGCCCCCCGGGCCGCCGCTGGTCCAAGTGTGGACGTCGGGCGCCGGCCCGCCCGCCCCGAAGCGGTCGTACTGGGCGCGCTTCTGCGGATCGCCGAGCACCTCGTACGCGGCGTGCACCTCCTTGAACTTCTGCTCGGCGCTCCGGTTGCCCGGGTTGCGGTCCGGATGATACTGCTTGGCCAGCCGGCGGTACGCCTTCTTGATCTCGTCCGGCGTCGCGCTGCGGCTGACCCCCAGAATCTCGTACGGGTCCTTGCTCGCCATGCCGTCTGTCCGCCGTCGCGGCTCCGCCACGCGCCGCCGCTCAGGGCAGCTGCGCCAGTCGCCGGGCGGCCTCCTGCTGGTAGATCGTGTCGGGGTACTTTTCCAGGATCTCGCGGTACAGTTCGCGGGCCTTGTTCGTTCGCCCCGTCCGCACGTACGACTCGGCCTGCGTCAGCAGCGTGCGACAGGCCCGCGCCGCCTTGTGGTCCCGCACATGCCCCATGATGCCGTCGTTCCGCTCCATCCGCTGCATCAGCGTGCGGGCCTTCTCCGCCGTCTCGGTCGCCCCGTACTCCTCCACGATCTCCTCCAGCCGCTCGAACGCCGGGCCGAATTTCCGCTCGCGAATCTCGCCCAGCGCTAGATCGAGCTGCACCTCGGCCTGTCCGACATCCTCGTGCTGCTTGAGGATCTGCTCGATCTCGCGGTGCTTCTTCTTCAGCGCCGTCAGCTTCTTCTTGACCGCCCGGGCCACCTCCACCCCCCGGAACTCCCGCCGCAGCTCCAGCAGCAGCCCCACCGCATCTTCGTATTTCCGCTCGTCCAGCGCCCGGTCCGCCTGCGCCAGCTTGTCCCGCCCCAGCGCCTCCACCAGGTCGAGAACTTCCTGGCACCGGGCCTTCAGCTCGTCGCCCCGCAGCGCGTGATCAAACGCGTTGTCCGCCGCCCGCGCCGCATCCCGATAGCGATCCTCGCGCAACGCCTGCCGTGCCTGCTTCAGGTACGCCGCCGCCTTCGCCGCCTCTTCCGGGTGCGTCTTCGTCGGCGGCACGCTCGCTACCACCTCCCCGATCGCTTTGACGAGCTGATCCCCGCCCTTCTCACCCGGCCAGCCGCTCCACGCCACCTTACCCTCCGGGTCCACGATCACCACCCGCGGCTGGCCCCCCGTGATGTTGTATTCCTCGAACGCCTGCTTGGCACCCAGCGCCACCGGGTACCACACCTTCTCCTTCTTGATCAGCTCCTCCACCTGCTTGCGGTCCGCATCCGTCACCCCCATCAGGTACACACCCGCCTGCTTGCCGTACTGCGATGCGTTCACCAGGTTCATCAGGGGCATGATGTTCTCGCCGCCCGGGTTCCACGACACCCAGAAGAACAACACCACTACCATCCCCCGCAGCTCAGCCAGCGACACCGGCTCCCCGTCCGTGTTCATCCACTCCTCGGCCTCGATCGCCCGCGCAAAGCTGCCCTTCGGCGGATCCGCTCGGACCCCCCCGTTCATCGCCGCCAACATGCACACGGCCGCCACAACCGCCGCTCTCATGACGATCTCCGACTGCGGGCTCGCGCCCCGCACCGCCAGCCGCCGCCCGGACGCCGGTCCGGGAAGCGCCACGACGGCCCGAGCGCCGTTATACCGCGGCCATTTGGTTCCAGAAAGCGGCCCGCCGAGATCGCCCATCAGACTCGTCACGCCGCCGAGCTCCAAGCCCACAAGCAAGTCCCCAGCGATCGTCCCGGGAGCTTACCCCGAAAACCCCAAACTCCCTCCGCGCCCTGCGAGCCCCGCCGGCTTTTTTGAAGAGGGGGACCGGTTGAAAAAGGCGACCAGCCCCGCGGAAGTCGCTATGGACGCTGCCGCGATGGTGGGTTGGCGCGGAGCCAGCCCCCTTACTCGACGGGCTGCGACGCCCCTCGACACCCTTCCCGTCAACCGATAACCTTGCGCCGCGTCCGCGGCGCACGCAGCCCCCGCCAGGCGCAGCGTTTCTCGACCCCCCGTTCAACAACGGACCGGGGTCGTCTCCTTCGGTCGAGGTTACGTCCCCATGCGGAAAGTGGCGCTGTTCTCGCTGCTCCTGATCGCCGGTCTGGTGGGCTCGCAGGTCCTGCCGCACGCGCTGGGCGCGGCCTTCGCGGCGCTGGGCGAGCTGATCCGCTTTCTGACGATGGCCGGTCTGGCGTTCATCATGATTCACGTCGGGTACGAGTTCGAGATCGACAAGCGGAACTTGCGCCGCTACGGGTGGGACTACGTGGTCGCGGCGACGGCGGCGGCCTTTCCGTGGCTGTTCTGCTGCGGCTATTTCGTGTTCGCGATGCTCCCGGCCGAAGCCTGGCGCTCGTGGCCGGTCTGGAAGGAGGCCCTGCTGGCCTCGCGGTTCGCCGCGCCGACCTCCGCGGGCGTGCTGTTCAGCATGCTGGCCGCGGCGGGCCTGAGCGCGACGTGGGTGTTCCGCAAGGCGCGAGTGCTGGCGATCTTCGACGATCTGGACACGATCCTGCTGATGATCCCGCTGAAGATGGCGATGGTGGGGGCCCGTTGGCAGCTCGCGTTGATCGTCGTCCTGATGTTCGTGCTGCTGTGGCTGGCGTGGCGCTACCTGCACGTCCTGCGGCTGCCCGTGAGCTGGCCCTGGGTATTGAGCTACGCGCTGGGGATCGCGGCCGCCTCCGAGGTGCTCTACCGGTTCAGCAAGCTGCTGGACGACACCGTGCCGATCCACATCGAGGTGCTGCTGCCGGCCTTCGTGCTCGGCTGCATGCTGGCGCGCCCGACCGGGCACGATCCGCACCGCGACGACGCCCGCGAAGGCCACCAGGAGGGGCCGGAGTCGCCCGCCGAGCAGCGCGCGGCGACGCTCGTGTCCGCCGCGTTCATGGTGCTGGTGGGGCTCTCGATGCCGCTCTTCGTCGGCCAAACGCAGGCCGTGGCGGGTGAGGCGGCGCGCGTGGCCGGCCGGCTGGCCGCGCTGACACCGCCCGCTTCCTGGGCCGAGATCGCGCTGCACGTGCTCAGCATCACGGTGCTGGCCAACCTCGGCAAGATGTTCTGCGTCCTGTGCTATCGGGACGAAGCCACGCTGCGCGAACGGGCCGCGGTCGCGATCGGCATGTGGCCGCGGGGCGAGGTCGGGGCGGGCGTGCTCGTGCTGTCGCTCTCCTACGGGATCGCCGGACCGGTCGTGGTCGTGGCGGTCCTGTCGCTGGCCCTCAACCTGCTGCTGACCGGCGTGTTCATCTGGTTCATCAAGCGGCTGCTGGCCGTTTCGCCGGCCGGCGCGGCGCCCTGATCGCGGCGGCGGCCTACCCGTGCTCGCACACCTGCGGCTCGGCCGGCCGAACGCCCTCAATCCCCGCCGACGGGCACTCGAGCTGCACCACCCGCTCGGGCCCCTGGATCGCGGCGAGCTGCTCGGGCGTGGCCCCCTGCTCCTGCGCGATGTGCCGGCGCTGGGCCTCGGGCACTTCGACGATCACGAGCTTGCCCTCGACCACGGCGCGGCGGCCCTTCGCCTCGGCCGGCACGCGACGGGTGGTCGTGTCATACGTGAACTTGACGAACAGCGGCTTCTCGCCCGGACGGTCGGCGATCTCCATCCAGCAGCCGGCGTGCGTGCACAGGTCGGTGACCACACCCGCGACTTTCACCCACTGGCCGGAGTACTTGGCCGAGTCCGCCAGCACCTGCGCCACCGTGAACGGCCCCTGCACGGGCCGATTCGGCGGCTCACCGAACTGCGTGTAGTTCGCCGCACACCCACCGAGAACAAGACCCGCAACAACCACGAAAGACGTCCGCACGCGCATGGCAACGCTCCTGAATGCTGGGAGACACTTCTCCGTACACGACGGCAGTATACTCGGCCCCCCCCCGGGGTTCGCACACGCCCGGCCCGCGCCAAACGCGGCGGCCTCGTCACGCCGCGACGCTCGGCTACGGACTGGCCGCCAGCGGCCGAAGCTTGATGTTCCGGAACCACACCCGATCGCCGTGGTCCTGGAGCACGATGTGCCCGGTCCTCATTCGGCCGTAATTCGGCATGTCCTTGAACTTGCTGGCGGCCACGCGCTGCTCCCACTCCGGGCTGCCGAGCTCGTACTCGACCACCTTCGTGCCGTTCAGCCAGTGTTCGACGTGCGGGCCGCGGGCCACGATCCGCACCTGGTTCCACAGCCCGACCGGTTGCGTGACATCCCGGACCGGAGCGTGCAGCGCATAATTCGAGCCGGCCGAGGTCAGCGGGTTGCGGCCGTCGGCGTGCTCCGCGTTGTCGAGCACCTGACACTCGGGCGCCGTCCGCCAGCACCAGTCGAACTCCTCGCTGGCCCGGAAAAAGATGCCGCTGTTGCCGGCCGGCGCGATCCGCCACTCGAGTGCCAGCTCAAAATCGTCGTACTGCTCGACGGTGCAGATGTCGCCGCCGCCGGCCACGCGCACGATGGCGCCGTCCTTGATGTGCCACCCGTCGGGGAACTTGTCCTTCTTCCAGCCGCGCCAGCCCTGCGAGCTCCGGCCGTCGAAGAGCAGCCTCCACCCGGCAGCCTGTTCCTCGGCCGTCAGGAAGTTCTGCGGCTCGGGTTCGGGCGGCGGCAGCACCTGCCCCACGCGGTCGGCAGGAACCGCGTTGAGCGTGTACCACGCCTCGGTCGACCACGGCCGTTCGCCGTCCGCCGACAGGCACGGCGGCAACAAACGCAAGTAAACCACGTGCGATGGCCGCAGATTCTCGAGCTCGATGAACACCGTCTTGCGGTCGGCCGAGACGCTGGCCGACTTCACGGGATACACGACGCCGTCGCGCCGCGGCGGCTTGCCCCTCTCGATGTCGAACGGCCACTGCTCGACGTAGTACGACTCGGGATCCCAGCCCACGCGCGGGTCGAGCGGCTTCGTAAAGACGACCTCCAGCCCGTTCGACAGCGCCGTCACGGCCAGCATCTCGAATGCCGTCCGCCCACTCGGCTCCAGAAGGTCTGCGGTGACGCGCGCGAACCGGAAAACCGCCCCCTGCCGGATCGCGCCGCGCTCGTCCAGCACCACGCGCTTGCACTCGCCCACGTCCGTCGGCACGTAATGCTGGCCGGCATACGCGCCCCCCGGCAGCTCCGCCGGCGCCACGTCTTCAGACGTGTCCGCCCGGTCGGGGACCCAGATGCGCAGCCGCGCGCTGTCGCCGGTCAGGCCTTTCGAGGCCACGATCCACTGGCCTTTCAGCACGGAGCGACCGCCGAAACGCTGGGATCCGCCGGCCGTATAGCCCGGGTGCATCCCGGTCACCGGGCTCCCGTCGCCCGGCAGCCCCCGCCGCAGCGGCGGGATGATCTTCTTCTTGCCCGTAGCGGTCGCCGTCGACGCGTCCGCGTCGTGCCGCAGCACGCCGGCCGGAACCACCGCGAACTCCGGCCGCTCCGTCGCTCCCTCGCCGCCGCTTCCGAGTTTGGTGGCCGCCCACTCCAGCCGCAACCCGCCCCCGCCCCCGCCCTGAAAATGCCAGACCCGCAGCGCATGCGGCCCGGCCGCCAGGTCCAGCGGAGCGCTGTCCTTCGGCTCCATGCCGTGCAGGCCGTCATGGTCGATCACCAGCCGGCCGTCGAGCCACAGCTTCGCGCCGTCGTCGCTGAGCAACCGCAGGACATACGTGCCGGCCTGCTCGACGACCAGCGCGCCGCTCACCTCCGTCAGGAAGTCGCTCTCGAGTCCGCGGAAGTCTTCCTTGCGCTCGGTGCTCAAGTCGAGCACGGGCGCGACCTTTACGATGTTGGGCAGTTGGTCGGGGGCCAGCTCCGGTACGGCCGCGACCGGGTCAATCTCGTACAGCTTCACCAGCAGGCCGGGTGAATCCCCGGCCGGCGCGGAGCGGGAGAACACGAACACGGCGAGGACGAGGGCGGCGGCGAGCGTGATTCGGCGGTCCGGGCGCGGCGTGGTCACGGCAAGTCCTTTCATCTGGCAGGTATCGATCAGCGCGTAGCTTAGCTCGCCGGCCCGCGGGTGTCGCCGGGGGACGCAGGCTGGGCCGCGGGTGATTCGGAGGGGGAATCCGGCGTTGCCGTCTGCCCGGAGTCGGTTGGAATGCGCGCGGTTTCGGCCGGGATCACGTCACCCCCGCACACAGGGCATTCGACGCCCGAGCGTTTCTTTTCGAGATCCAGGTAGGGCACCCACGGGCGGTCGGCGGCGATCTTGACCTGACGCGGCTTGCCGCGCTCGTCGTAATTGAAGGCCACCCGAAACTCGCCATGCTTCTTGCACGTGAACAAGACGCTCGCATAGAGCTCGCGCCGGCCGCATTTCGGGCATGGCTGCGGCCCCGCCCCGGCCAGGCGGTCCTCCTTGTGGTCGCACGCCAGGCACGCCCAGGTGACGACGAAGTCGGTCGACTTCTGTGTGCGCGCCCGCTCGCGGTACCCGCGCCCGGACGACAGCAGGTTGCAGACGAGCGAGAAGGCAAGCAGGACGAGGGCCGCGCCCAGCACGATCAGCTTCACGCGGCTGCGGCTATCAAGCGGCCAGTCGAAGTTCATGGGCCGGTCACTGAACCTTGGCCGGATCGCCCGTCCACCACCACAACTGCTGCTTGTAAAACGAGTAGTGCCGGAATTCGAACGGCCGTTGGCAAAGGTAGCAGATGTAGGTGTTGTTGGCGAACGAGCGGCCCCAGCAGGCGAAGATCTGGCCGCCCGGGCCGTTCTTCAGATGCTCGAGCGTCGGGACGGTCTTCACGGAATAGTCGAAGGCAGCCATGTTGATCTTGCCCAGGTGTCGGGCGGTCAGCCAGGTGGGGCCGCTGTACCAGGGTCGGATGCCGTCGTCCCAGAGCAGCCGGCCGCCGTCGCGCCAGGGGAACGCGAGGCCCACGTCGCCGGCGCCTTTTTCGTAGAGCGGGGCGAGTTCGATCTCGTCATCCGGCCCGACCTCGGCCATCAGGATCGTGTTCGCCGGGCGCGTGGAGCGCTTGGAGTCGGCGTTCATCAGGTCCGTGTTCACGGCGAAATGCCGAAGGATGTACGTCAGCCCGTACCCGCAGGCGGGCTTGCTCAGGTCGGTGCGGGGCTGGCCGCCCTCCGGCTGCGACTCGAAATCGTACATCGCCAGGTACGGGTCGGCCGGGCATGCCAGCGCCTTCGGGTTGCCGAGATACTGCGGGGCAAGCTTGTAGAACCAGAGGTCGCGCTTCGAGACGCCCCAGGCGGCCTCGCTCCAGAGCGAGCCCGGCTGGTACGGGTTTTCCTCGTTGAAGGACTGCGGCATCCAGCCCTTGTTGTCGTCCTGGTACATGCGGAGCGACTTGAGCACCTGGTCGAGGTTGGACATGCAGGCGACCGTGTGCGCCTGGCGGCGCGCCCGCCCCAGCGAGGGCAGGAGGATCGAGACGAGCAGGGCGATGATGGCTACTACGACCAGCAGCTCGATCAGTGTGAAACCTTTCATCCCTCTTGCGGGTCGAATCATGGGGAACATCGCCGCACCTCTGCTGGCTCGCCACGCGCCCCCTAACAATCACGCCGGATAACCCTATTTTCGTCAAGTCCGCTTGCGTTTCAAGAGGAATCCACTCGCCTGCGCGTCCGATACCCGCGCTCAAAGCTGAAGCGTCTGCACCCGGCCGCCCGACAGCCGCTCCAGCGCCGTTGGATCGACGTTTACCCCCCAGCCCGGCCCCCGCAGGTTCGGCGCGCGCCCGCCCCGGCGGAAGCAGACCGACCGCCGCGTCACATCGTCCTTGAGCAGCCACCGTCCCAGCGCACCCTCCGCGTACCTCACCCGCGGACAGGCCTCCAGAAACGCCACCCCCGCCGCGCTAAGGATGCTCGTCTCGCCCACGAGACATCCGAGTTGCACGTCCACCCCTGCCGCCAGCGCTAGACGCGCGATCCGTAAGGCCGGGATCAGCCCGCCGTTCTTTGCCAGTCGCAGGTTGAAGACCCGCACCGCCCCCCCCCGCAGAAGCCGTTCGGCGTCCTGGAGCGTGATCACCGACTCGTCGGCTATTAGCGCAACTTTTGTTTGCTGAGCAAGATATGGCAGATCATCATCGTCTGAGTCCGGCAATGGCTGCTCGAGACCGCTCACGCCAAATGCCTCGAGTTCGTCTGCTGCCTCGACCGCCTCGTGCAGCGACCAGCCGGCGTTCGCGTCCACCCGCAGCGTCGCCCGCCCAGAAGCCAGAGCGGGCCGCAGTACGGCGTAGGCCCACCGCAAGCGATCCTCCCAGCCCGCGATCGCGACCTTCAACTTGAAGTCCGCCAAGCCGTAGAATCGCTGCAACCTCAAAAACCACTGAAGCTTACGTCGCGTACGCCCCACCACCTCGCCCGAGTACCGCGCCGTCTGCACGCAGCCGGGCGCGCCGAAGCCCGCCAGTCCCATCCAGCCCGCAACGTCCGCCGGGCGCCGTCGGTAGACGCGGCAGACCAGATCCAGAAGCGCGAGTTCGATCCCCGCCCGCGCGGCCGTCAGGATGCGCCCGCTGACCTGAACGGGCAGCGTTTCAATGAACTCCAGTGCTTCCACAAAGCTGGTCGGGCGGAAACGGGCGAGGCGGGGCGCGAAGATATTGACCGTGTCCTCGGTCACCGACTCCAGCGTTTCGCCCGTGACGTACGGCCGGGCCAGTGTCTCGCCGTAACCGACGTAGTGCGCGTACGGTGAGCCGCCGGCCAGCTCGAACACCATCGTGTCGGAGACGTCGCGGGCCGCCGCCGCATGCTCGAACCTCAAGCGCATGGGGATCGAGAGCCGGTAGAGCCGCAGGGTACGCAGCGGGAGCGGGGCGTTCATGAGTTGCTGGGCGCGGCCTGACGTGAACCCGACGCCGGCGCCTCCGACGCGTCGGTGGCGATGTCTGTGACGACGTAGGACCGCTCCTTGCTGACCGGCCAAAGATCGGTGTCTTCGATGGCCGCGCGCCCGGCGTCGGAGAAGAGGTAGTCGAGCGCATCCTGGACGGCTGGGGTGGGCGGGTCGTCGTAGTAGACGTAGATGAGCTTGGCGAGGCCGTAGCGTTCGGACTCGATCTCCTCGAGCGACGGATATGCGGCCTTGTCGTAGCGCTCCATGCGCAGACCGAGATAGCGAACGCCCTCCTCGTAGCCGATGCCGGCGAAACCGAGGGCCAGCGGGTCGTCGGCCACGCGGGCTATGATCTCAGCATCCGAGTCCAGCACTTCCCAGGTCGCCTCCGCGAACCAGATGCGTGCCAGCGGGCTTAGCACCATACCGGCCCGGGTGCTCTTGGCCGGGCCGTACAGTTTGATCTTCCCCCCGAAACTCGGGATCTGGTTGCCGGCCAACTCGGACCAGTCGCTGATGCGGCGCTGGAAGACGAGCTTCATGTGCCCGGCGTAAATCGCATCCAGCGGATTCGACGGGTGGACATACAGCGCGTAGCCGTAGAAGGCGACCCGCCGGCCGGTGATCGACCGGTCTCCGAACGCCGCCCGCTCGCGCTCCGTCAGCGGGCGGTCGGTGCACGCCAGGTCGCAGGTGCGCGTCCGCAGGTGCTCGAAGCCGTTCTGGGACAGATACACGGGCGCGACCTGCTCGCTGACGAACGCCGGCGCGCGGCACTCCCGTAGCCATGACTCGATGAGCTCGACCGGGATCTGCGCGCCCGCCAGCCGGAGCCGCGTCGCGGGCCGGCCGGCGCCGCAGCCGGCCGCGAACAGCGACGCGATCAGCAGGACGACGTTGGCTCGGCGCACCGCGCCCCGTAAACTACGATATTCCCTCCCGCGCGGCCGGGAACGAAGGCCGCCCGCGAGAAAGGACCGTGCATGCTGCCTGCGACGACGTTGATCTCGGATCTCGGCCGCCATGTGGGCGAAACGGTAACGCTTGGCGGCTGGCTCTACAATAGCCGTTCGAGCGGCAAGCTCATGTTTCTCGTGCTGCGCGACGGCACCGGGTTGTGCCAGTGCGTGCTGGAGAAGCGTGACGACACGGCCGCGCTGTTCGAGACCGCGCGGCACCTGGGACAGGAGTCGTCGCTGTACGTGACCGGCTCGGTCCGGGCCGACGCGCGCAGCCCCGGCGGCCACGAGCTCGCCGTCGCAGGCCTGGAGGTCGTTCAAAACGCGGCCGGCTACCCCATCACACCGAAGCCGCACGGGATCGATTTCCTGATGCAGCACCGGCATCTGTGGTTCCGCTCGCAACGCCAGTGGGCGATTCTCCGCGTGCGGCACACGGTCGTGGAGGGCATCCGCGAGTACTTCAACCGCAACGGCTTCATCCTGATCGACACGCCCATTTTCGCGCCCGCGGCCGGCGAGGGCGCCCAGACGCTGTTCGCGGTCGACTATTTCGGCGAGCCGGTGTACCTGGCCCAGACCGGCCAGCTCTACGTCGAGGCTGCGATGATGGCGCATCGCAAGGTGTACTGCTTCGGGCCGACGTTCCGGGCCGAGAAGAGCAAGACCCGCCGCCACTTGACCGAATTCTGGATGGTCGAGCCCGAGATGGCCTTCGCCGAACTCGATGATGTCTGCGCCCTGGCCGAGGACTTCGTCGAATACCTCGTGCAGAAGGTGCTTCGCGAACGCCGGCCCGAGCTCGAGCAGCTCGGCCGCGATCTGGCGAAGCTCGAGCAGATTCGCAAGCCGTTTTTCCGCATCACCTACTCGCAGGCCGCCGAGCTTCTCCACTCGGACCGCGTGCGGCAGATGCTCACCGACGATCTGGCGCGGGCCGAGGCCCGGGTGGCGGAGCTGAAGCAGAAGATCGCCGCCCTGGAGGCCGAGCGCGACGCGGCCGGTACGAAGCAGTGGAAGGTTGACAAGCTGGCTCAGGAGATCATGGACGCCCGCGACGAGTTGACCGACCAGGAGGAGGCGGTCCGCAACATCCCCAAGCACATGGAGCTGGCCGCAGGCTTCGAGTGGGGCGGCGACCTGGGCGGTTCAGACGAGACCATCATTGCCCGACTGCACGAGAAACCGGTCTTCGTCACGCATTACCCCCGTTCGTGCAAGGCGTTCTACATGAAACGCAACGCGGACGACCCGCGGGTGGTGAACAATCTCGACCTGTTGGCCCCGGAAGGCTATGGCGAGATCATCGGCGGCAGCCAGCGCGAGGACGATCTCCAGGTGCTGCTCGAGCGGATGCACGAGGACGGGCTCAAGGAGGAAGACTACGCCTGGTATCTCGACCTGCGGCGGTACGGCACCGTCCCGCACGGCGGTTTCGGGCTGGGCGTGGAGCGGACCGTCGCCTGGATCTGCGGCCTCAAGCACATCCGCGAAACCATTCCCTACGCGCGCATGATGGGGCGGGTCTATCCCTAAGAGCGGCTGTCACAACCCAGCGTGACAGACCGCCGGCCTGCTCTCCCTGGGGGACAGGCCTCCGGCCTGTTTTCCCTGGGGGACAGGCCTCCGGCCTGT
>CAZMCT010000069.1:0-21594 GCA_964564785.1 uncultured Planctomycetales bacterium | reverse complement strand
ACCTGAAGGGGGAGGACGTGGCGGGGCGGCTGGTGGAGCTGGGGGTGGCGGTTCCGGGCGAGGGGGGGTAAGCGATGTACGCCGAGGTGGCCCAGGTTCTCATTCCGCGGGAGCAGATCGAGGGGCGGGTGCGCGGTCTCGCGGCGGAGATCGCACGGACGTACGAGGCGGAGGATGGGGGGCTGACGCTCGTGCCGGTCCTGTCGGGCTCGATCATCTTCCTGGCCGACCTGATCCGGCAGTTGCCGCTGAAGATGAAGATCGCGCTGGTGCAGATCTCGACCTATCCGGGGCGGCGAACGACGCCGGGCGACCCCGAGACCGTCCTGGCGCTGACGGGCAACGTGACCGGCCGGCACGTGCTGGTGGTGGATGACATTCTGGACAGCGGGCGGACGCTGCGGCGCGTGCTGGGGATGATCCGGGAGCGCGGGCCGCGCAGCGTGCGGGCCGCCGTCCTGCTGCGCAAGCCGGCGAAAGCGCCGCCCGACCTGCACGTTGACTTTGTGGGGTTCGACATCGAAGATCTATTCGTGGTCGGTTACGGGCTCGACTACGATGACTATTACCGCAACTACCCGTACGTGGGCGTGCTGAAGCCGAACCCGGATCGATGAACAAGCCGGATCCCATCCCGAGCGTGGTTGCGGAAGCGGCCCCGGCCGAGGTGCGTCCCGCGACGCCGGTTGTGACGGCCGCGGGCGGAAAACTGGACGTGCTCGAGGGGGACGAAATCATCCAGCTCTCGATCAAGCCTTCGCTATGGTTCATTCCGCTGGTTTCCGGGCGGGTGTTGCTGGCGCTGGCGCTGTGCGCCGGCGGGCTGGGTTTGGCGGTGCAGACGGGCGCCGGTCCGGGCGGTGCGGTCTCGTTTCAGGTGCTCGCGGTTATCGCGGGCGTGCGGCTGACGATCGCGATGTTGCAGTGGGGGAGCCGGCTGTATGTACTGACGAACCGCCGGGTGCTGCGGTTCACGGGCGTGCTGAGCGTGAGCGTAACCGAGTGCCGGCTGGCGCAGATCGGCAGCGTGGATGTGATGCCGAGCTGGTACGGACAGGCGCTGCGGCTGGGGACGCTGCGGATGCGGACGGGGGGAAGCGGGGGGCGGGCGCTCGACTGGGAGGAGGTCGCGCGGCCGCAGGAGATCCACGAGATCCTGGTGCGGGCGATCCGCAAGTCGCAGTCCGGGCCCACGTAGGCGCCGGGCGCGTCCGCGCTCAGCGGCCGTCTGCGGTCCACGTTCTCAGCAGCGTTGCGGCGCGTTCGTCGCGGGGGTCTTGCCGTAGGACTTCCTGAAGCTCGCGGATCGCCTCGGGGGTGCGCTGCTGATCACGGAGTGCCTCGGCGAGCGTACGGCGGGCCGCGGTATTGGCGGGGTCGCTCCGCACGGCGGCCGCGAGGTGTTGGACGGCCTCGTCGAGCTGCCCGCGGCGGCGCAGGAGCTGACCGAGGTTGGTGCGGGCCTTGCTGTGGTCCGGGCGCAGGCGCAGCGCAGCGCGATACGCGTCGATGGCCTCGTCGGTGCGTTGGGCCCGCTGGAGATAGACGCCCAGGTTGTAATGCGCCTCGACCAGGGTGGGGAAGATATGGGTCGACTCGCGGAGCGCGTCGATGAGTTCGTCGGTCTTCCCTTGCTCGCGCAGCGCGATCCAGATGTTGTTGTGGGCTCGGTCGTTGGCCGGCTGGATCTCGAGGGCGCGGCGGAAGCGAGTGAGCGCCGCGTCGTACTGCTTGTCCTGGAGCAGGACCCAGCCGTAGCCGTTCTGGGCGATGGAGCTGTCGGGCGCGACGGCGGCGGCGTGGGTCCACAGGGCGGCCGTGCTGCGCCACGCCCCCATCTGCCGCACGCTCAGGACGGCGAGACTCACGAGCGCCGCCGCGGTGGCGGCCGCCAATGCGACACGTCCGGGCCGTTTTCGGGCGGCGTGGCGCCAGGTGTGGCCGAGGCCGAGGGCGACGAGGATGGCCAGGGGAATCGAGGGCAGATACGAGTAGCGATCCGCGGCGAGCTGGTTGCCGGCCTGGCCGAAGCCCAGGACGGGCGCCAGCAGGAGGGCGTACGCGGCGAGCGCGGTGGCCGGCGCAGGCGCCCGGCGACGCAGGACGATCAGCGCGACGAGCAGCGTGGACACGACCAGCCCGCCGGCGACGAAGCGCGGCTCGGCCAGATTCATCGGCAGGTGCAGCTCGTAGATCGGGGAGAGGTTGACCGGGACAAGCGTTTTCCACAGGTAAAAGGCCGCGCCGAAGCAAGCCTGAACGAGGCGGTCGAGGAGCCCGTGCCGCTCGAACTCGAGCGTGGAACCGGCGCCGGCCTTGGCGACTGCGGCGACAATTGCGAACACACCCGCGCCGGCGAAGAACGGCATTTTTTCCAGCCACGCGGGCAGGACGCGGCGATTGAGCCAACCGCGGGCGCCGCCGAGTCGCCGCAGGGGGTAAATGTCGAGCAGGAGCAGCACCAGGGGAAGCGTGACAGCCATGGCGCGGCTGAGGAGTGCGAGGACGTAGCAGGCGAGCGCGACGGCGAGCCACACGGCGTAGCGGGCGCGCTCGGCCGAGACGGCCGTGGCAGGCCGGCGGCCCGGATCCGGGTGTGCGACCGAGCGCGGCGGGGGATTTTTCGCGGGCCGGCGGGGCGGAGCGGGGCTGAGGGGCGGGGCAGTGGGGCGAGATGAGACGGCGCGGAAGTAGGCCAGGACGGTCAGCAGGAGGAACACGGTGACGAGCAGGTCGCCACGGCCGGTGATCCACGCCACGGGCTCGACGCGCAAGGGGTGCAGCGCGAACAGCAGGGCGGCGACAAGCGCGAGCCCTGTGCGGCCGGCCAGCAGCCGGCGGGCGAGCAGGAACACCAGGACTGCCGCAAGCGCGTGCAGTCCGCTGCTGGTCAGGTGATAGGCGGCGGGGTTCAGGCCGTTGCCGTAGATGGCGCGGGCCCACGTGTGGTCGAGCGCATAGGAAAGCCAGACGAGGGGCTGGTAGTGTCCCCAGTAGAACGTGGTGAACATCCAGCCGAGGTTGGCGGGGCTGAGGCCGTGGACGTGGGGGTTGTTGACGACAGTGTCGGGGTCGTCCCAGTCGACGAACTCGCAGTGCCGCGTCGGCAGGAAGACCGCAAAGACGATCAACCCGAGAGACACGGAGACGCAGAGCAGAACCAGCCGGCGGTTCGTGTCGGGGCGATTGGGTCGTGGATGTGACTCTGGCTTTCCACGTGTTTCTATGTCTCTGCGGTTCATTTCTTGAGGTCATCCGTGCGGCCCGCGGCGCCCTCTGCGACTCGGCGGCGATCGGCGAGGGAAGGCGCGCGGATCGGCGCGGGAACGAAGTCCACGGACCCGTCGGGGCGGTCGACGCCGACGCTGAAGTTGCGGTCGGGCCAATTGGGCGAGTCGGGCGGATCGAGCCAATGGCGGTTGTTACCGATCGGGATGGGTGCGGGGGGTGTCGCGGCGGGTTGCGTCGCGGGCGCTGCCGGATTCGTCGGGGGCTCGGCCGGTGGGATCACCGGATTCCAGTAGCGATCTTCGCCGCCGATGTCGAGGAAGAGGCCGAGGGAGGTTGTATCGGCGAAATATGCCGCGATTCCGCGGTTGCGGAAGTTCTCGGGGTTCCAGGCGTAGCCGGGGCGCAGGCCGGTGTTCTCCTGGGTGCGGCGGGGCACGTCGGTCTGGTACGTATCGCGGCCGGCGGTGTCGATCAGCAAAGCGATGCTGCGATTGATGGAATACGCCAGTCCGGAGCCGTTGACCTGGTAGAGATCGTCGCCCGCGGCGTCGAGCAGGATGCCGATGGTGAAGTCGTGAGCCATTGCCAGTGAGAGGTGCGAGTTCTCCTCGGCCAGGTGCTGGTCGTCGCCGCCTTCGTCGATCAGCGCACCGATGCAGAAGTGCGCGCCAGCGCCCTGCGACCACGCGACGCCGTGGTACTGGTCGTCGCCACCGCCGTCGTGCAGCAGGCCGATGCCGAACCAGTAGCCGGTGCCCATCGACCAGTTGCCCGCGGTGTAGACGTCGTCGCCGCCGCCGTCGAGCAGCGCGCCGAGTCCGCCGGCCCACGAATGTCCGTCGCTGCCGTCGCCGCGGCGGCCCATGCCGCAGCCCTGGGCGTTGCTCACGCCCACGTCGAGATTCGGCGAGTGGTACGACGGCCGGCCGGTGATACTGTGCTTGCGCTCGGCGGTGTACTGGTCATTGCCGCTGCGATCGAACAACACGCCGACGCCCGCGACGCCGCCGAAGCCCTGGCCGTCGGCGTGGATGTAGTATTCGTCGTTCCCGAACAAGTCCAGAAGCAGCCCCGAGCCGAAATAGCCGCACCCCTGCGCGCTGACGGTTGCCTCGTACGTGTCGTTCCCGTTCAGGTCGGCCAGCAGGCCGAAGCCGAATTGGCCGACGCCCTGGGCGTAGTGCCCGGCCCTGTACGTATCGTCGCCGCACGCATCCAGCAGGACGCCGATGCCACAGAGTCCGGCCCCCTGCGCAGGACCGCACGGCGATCCGCGCGCGCCATCGTGCATCTGCCCCCGTGGACCGTAGGTATCGTCGCCGATCAGGTCCAGCAGCAGGCTGAGCGGGCATGCGATCGACGCGGCCGCAACCGGACCGACGTACTGCCGGTCGCCGCCCAAATCAACAATCAGCAGCGTATTCTTCGCATCCACGGCATCGGATGCGCGCGGCATCATACCGACCGGACGTACGGGGTCCGACGACTCGGCGCCGCGGAGCCGAATCCACCCCCAGGGCGTCTCCCAGTCGAACGTGAAATCGCCCAGCGCTTTCAACGGTAACGACGACAGCCGAATCCGCGCCAGGTCCAGCGCATCGACGCACTTCTGCGCCGCGTACCACATCGACGCCTCGTCCCACGTCCGCCCCACGTCGTCCACCTCGGGGCAGTAGTCGACCGCGTCGATCATCTCCTCGCCAAGGTTGAACCGCGACGCCGCGACCTGCCGCGCGCGGGGATCGACATTGCGGAACGCCAGGTCGACCCAGCGCCGCGCCTCGATGATGTTCAGCACGAGCTGGCCGAGGATCGGGCTCACCCCCTCCGGCAGCACCTTCACCGCCTCGCGCAGCCGGTCGGCCACACGCGGGTACGGCAGCTCCATGCCGAACGTGTAGCCGCGCGTGTCGCGCCCCGAGATTTCATAGATCTTTAGGATCGCGTCCTCCAACGGCGCCTCCGGCGCGATCAGGTTCGCCGTGTAGCCGCGGAAGCCGCCGAACTTCGGGTCGATCCCCAGCCGCTGCACGGCCTCGAACAGCGGGCGGCCGCCGCGGCCGTTGTCCCGGTCCAGACCGGCCGGGTCGAGCTTTTCAAAGGCGAAGCGGGCCAGGTCGCGGGTGTACCCGACGGTGTCGAGCGGCTCGGCGAACAGCGCATCAAAAGCCCGCAGCTTGTACTCGGCCGTTGGCCAGCGCGGCCACCAACCTTTGGGGGTCCAGCCCAAGTCCCGGCGAAGCAAGCCGGCCAGCGCGAGGGCGTCATCGAGCGCATCGGCCGACGCTTGGGGGTGGGGGACGGTCAGGGACGCGGCGAACGACACGATGAGCGGCGAGAAAACGCGGCGGCTCATGCGGTCTCCTTTCGAGCCCGCATCATACCGGCGCGAGTCGCGCGGGGCGCAGCGTATGCTTAGCGAGTGCCGTCGTCGCGCTCGCCGAACAGGAGTTTTCGAATCCCCGTCAGGCTCCGCCAGACGAAGATCCAGATCCCGGCCGCGGCCAGGTACGGCGCACCGGTCGTGAAAGGCGGAAACGCATCGAACAGGGCCGAACGACCGGCGAGCGCCGCTCCCGTCGCCCAGTCGGCGAGGTAGCACGCGAGGGCGAAAAGCGGAGTGAGGAACAGGAGCACCGGGGCCAGAGCACGGCTCGCGCTGTGCCCCGCCACGCCGTCGCCGGAGGCATCGTGCAGCATGGCGAGCAGCAGCACGCAGCCGGCCAGCATGTCTAGCGTGTAGTAGGGCAAAGGGTTGGCGCTCCAGGCGAAGCTCAGAGTCATCAGGCCGCCGGCCGTTATACCCGCCAGGCCGTAGAACCGCCCGGGGCCCTCGGGCTTGTTTCGCATGGCGACATAGCAGGCCCACATGGCGACGGCCGCGCCACCGAGCTTGGCGACCCACATGAGCTGAGGAATCAGCAGGAGTCGCAGGAACAACGATGCGGTCGCAAGCCAGAGGACGTGGTCGAAACGAGCCCGTTCATCGCCGGAGAACCACGCCGCCAGTGTGTCGGCGTCGTACGAGCGGCCGCACTCGGCGCACCGTAAGTCCTCACCGGCTAGAGGGTAGCCGCAGCCGAGACAGCGATAAATCGGCGTTTCAGGCAAGGACTGTGGGCCGCCTCGGGCGGCCGGTATGGCGGGGATGAGCGGTTCGGGCGGCGGTCCGGGCGGCGCGAGCGGGATGGTCAGCGGCTCTTCGGGATCCGGTGTACGCGCCTGCGGCTGCTTCGGGGGTTCGGGCACCGGGTGGCATGGAGGCGAAGAGCGTGCGGTCGTAGGCGGATAGGTTGCCCGTCCGGGGGTTTTAGAGGGTGGGGCCTTGGCCGGGGAAGCATGCTCGCCGGTGCTTGTCGGCCGCGCGGGGTGGCTCAGGTTCTCGAGGGCCCTCACGGTGTCTTCGTCCGAATTGCGGGGCTGGGGCATGTGAACCTCGTGACCGGGGCCGAATGTGGCCGATGATGAGCTTATCGGCGGAAGCTCGCGGGCCACAACTAGCGCAAGCGTAGCATTTTACGAACGTTGTCGCGATAGTCTCCGCGCGGGTCGTTCTATATACTAGACCCATGGATCTGACCTACCGCAAACAACTTATCGTGGTGGCGCTGGGCGGAAACGCTATCTCTCGGCCGAACCAGGAGGGGAACGTCCCGCAGCAGTTCGAGAACACGGGCTACACGGCGAACTATCTGGCCGGGTTGGTGGAGAGCGGTTTTCAGTTGCTGCTGACACACGGGAACGGTCCGCAGGTGGGAAACGTGCTGCGGCGGGTGGAGCTGGCGGCCCGGGAGCTGTACCGGCTGCCGCTGCACATCTGCGGGGCGCACACGCAGGGGGGGATGGGGTACATGATTGCACAGTGCATGAACAACGCGCTGCACCGGCGGGGGATTCCGCGGAAGGTCACGGCGCTGGTCACCGCGGTCGAGGTGGATCGAGACGACCCGGCGTTCAAGAATCCGACCAAGCCGATCGGGAGCTTCTATCGCAAGGACAAGGGTGAGGAGCTGCAACGCGAGCACGGCTGGGACATGATCCACGTGCCGAACCACGGCTATCGGCGCGTGGTCGCCTCTCCAGCCCCGAAGGCGATCGTCGAGGTCGAGCTGATCCGCAAGCTGGTCGACGCGGGCGAGCACCTGGTGGTCGCGGGCGGTGGGGGCGTGCCGGTCGCCCGTAACGAAGCCGGGGAATACTACGGCGTCGAGGCGGTCATCGACAAGGATCGGACGGCGGCGCTGCTCGGCCGCGTGCTGGACGCGCCGGTGCTGCTGATCGTGACGAGCGTGGCGCGCGTGGCGCTGGACTACGGCCAGCCGACGCAGCGCGACATCGAGCACATGACGGCGTCGGAGGCGAAGCGGCACCTGACGGAGGGTCAGTTCCCGCCCGGTTCGATGGGCCCGAAGATCGAGGCCGCGATCGAGTTCCTGCGCGACTGCAATCCGGACGACGCCCGGGTGATCATCTGTGACATCGAGCACATGGCCGATGCGCTGGCGGGCCGGAGCGGGACGCATATCACGCCGGACCGTTGATCGGGCGGGCGCCCAGGCACGACAAACCCGCCCCCGGACCCGCCGGCCGAACGTTCACGCCTGATGGTTGATCACCGCCGCGCGCCGGGCTCCGGCCGTCGCCGCACGCTCATTTGCTCGCGCTCAGCAGCGCGACGAACGGGTTGATATCGGCGAACCCCACGACTCCGTCGGCGTTGATGTCAGCGTTGTCTGCGAAGCAGTCGGGATACGCCGCGGCGTACCCGTCTGGATCGACAAGAC
Source organism: uncultured Planctomycetales bacterium (assembly GCA_964564785.1). Classification (GTDB taxonomy): domain Bacteria; phylum Planctomycetota; class Phycisphaerae; order UBA1845; family Fen-1342; genus CAZMCT01. Next base: position 13,579 of record CAZMCT010000069.1, on the reverse strand, counting down.
ACAGGACGAAGGGGTTGATATCGGGGAAGCCGACCTGCCCGTCGCAGTCCAGGTCGCCCGGTGGGACTACGACAAGCGTGGCGGCCTCGCTGGTGGTCGAGCCGCAATTGTCCGTGACCGTGCAGTTGTAGACACCGGTGTCGGTCGGGCTGGCGGGCGACAGCAGGAGGGTGTTGGTCTGTGCCCCACTGATGTGCCCGCCGTCGGCCAGCACCTGGCCGTCGTGCAGCCACTGGTACAGAAGCGGGCCGGAGCCGGTGGCGGAGACGGTGAAGGTTACATCTTCGCCGCTGGGAACGATCTGATCGCGCGGGCCGAGCGGATTGACCACGGGTAGCAGTTGGCGCAGTTCCCACGTTTCCCGGCGACTATAGCCATAAGCCCCGTCGTCGCCGCCGTGCAGCACCATCACGTGGCGCTGCGGATCGTACGCCATGCCGGCCATGCTGCGGGGCGACGGACCTTGGCTGAGAACCTGCGTCCAGGTGAGGCCGTCCCACTCCCAGGTGTCGTTGAGCTTCGTGCTGTAGCCGTACAGCCCGCCGAACAGGACCAAGCGGCCGCGATCGGTGTCATACGCGAGCGACGCGCCGTAACGGGCGTGCGGGCCGCTGGCGGCGCGTAGCGTCCAGACGGCGCCGTCCCACTCCCACGTCTCGCCGCTGTCTCCGCTGGCGAGCTGCCCGCCGAAGAGCACCACGACTTGGCGCTGCGGATCATACGCCAAAGATGGTGCCGAGCGCGGCGACGGTCCGGCACCGTTGACCAGCACCCAGTACGTCCCGTCCCACTCCCATGTGTCGCCGAGCTTGTAGTTGCCGTTGATGCCGCCGAACAAGACCATCCGCGCCCGGTGCTCGTCGTACGCCATGGCGGCGTCGTACCGCGGAGACGGCCCGATCTCGGCCAACTGCATCCACGAGTAGCCGTCCCACGCCCACGTGTCGCCGAGCGAGTTTGAGTAGCCGACGTAGCCCCCGAACAGCACCGTCACCTGGTTCAGGGTGTCGTACGCCAGGGCGATACGGGTGCGTACCGACGGCCCACCGAGGTACCGCAACGTCCAGCCCGCGGCGTCGTACTCCCACGTGTTGGTCACGTCTTCGTAGTAGTCGTCGAAGGTCGCGAACAGCACGGCCACGCCGCGCGCGGCGTCGTACGCCAGCGGCTCGGTCGCGGCGTCGCAGGCGCGGGCAGCCGGAATCCACCAGGCCCCATCCCAGACCCAGGTATCCCCCGGGTCGTTGTCATTGTTTGTCTCCCCGCCGAACAGCATTGCCTCGCCACGCGCGGCGTCGAATACCAAGATGTGTTCCTCCAGCGGCGGCGGGCCGCCCATCGCGCGCAGCCACCAGTGCTGGCCGTCCCACTCCCACGTTTCGTCGTTGTAGTTGCCGTCGTGTCCGCCATAGAGCAGCGTCGCTCGCCGGTTGGGGTCGTACGCCAAGGCCATGTTTTCGCGGGGAGTCGGGCCGGTCGTGGATCGCAGCGACCACGTCGTCCCGTCCCACTCCCAGGTTTCGCCGTCGCGGGTGCCGTCGTTGCCGCCGAACAGCACGGTCACGCCGCGCTCCTCGTCGTATGCCAGAGCGTGCCCCCAGCGCGGGGCCGGGCCGGCCGAGGCGCGCAGCGTCCACGTGAGGCCGTCCCATTCCCACGTCTCACTGTCGTACGAGCCGTCGTTGCCCCCGTGCAACACCACCACCTCACGTTGCGCGTCGTACGTCATGGCGTGCTGATAGCGCGGGGCCGGACCCGTCGTCGACCGCAGCGACCACGTGCGGCCGTCCCACTCCCACGTTTCACCGTCGCGGACGCCGTTGGCCTTGTCGCCGCCAAAGAGCACCGTCACCTGCCGATTGCGGTCATAAGCGAGCGCGTGGTGGAAGCGGGGGGCCGGGCCGGTCATGGCTCGCAAGTGCCAGCGCGTGCCGTCCCACTCCCACGTTTTCCCGTCCTGGGTCGTCGAGTAACTAGCCCCGTACGCCCCACCAAACAAGACGACGACCTGACGCTCGCTGTCGTAGGCGGCTGCCGCTCCCCGCACCGGCACCGGCAGGGCCTGAAACCAGCCCACGCATTGGGCCGCAACCGGGACCGCTGCCAAGGCTGCCGTGATGACCACCGCCGCTACGGCGGACCAAGAGCGCGACCCTCTGAACACGCGCGTGCAATACATGTCCCTCTCCCTCTGAACTGAACGCCGGGTCCCCGCACCGACATGGTGGGGGAAGGAGGCGCTGCACTGCACATTGTAACGAATCGCCGACGGCGCGTGAACCGGATCGCATTAAAAAACGGCGAGGCGCACATTTGGAGCCGGCGAGCGAACGGCGGTGGGGTCGTTGCCTGCACGCTGACGGCCGAGGGCCGAACGCGCCTGGCCGGTGCCGCCGCGGCAGTGGCACGCGGGGGCGGCGGTTCTATGATATGGCACGCGCTCACGGGTCGACGTGGGCTGCGGACAAGCTCCCAGGAGCCGAGCATGGCGGTTGAGCTGAAGATCCCGTCGGCAGGAGAGTCGATCACCGAGGTGCAGATCGGGGCGTGGCTGAAGGCCGAGGGCGACTACGTCCGCCGCGACGAGATCATCGCCGAAATCGAAACGGACAAGGCCTCGATGGAGCTGCCGTCGCCGGTCAGCGGCCGCGTCAAGCAGCTTCTGCACCGGGCGGGCGACGTCGTTCCGGTGGGCTCGGTGATCGCCCTGATCGAGGAGGCGGAGGTCCCGGCCGACCAGGCGCGAGCCGCTTCCGCGTCGTCGCCGCCGGCCGGCACGGCCAGCGGCACGATCCGCGTGGAAATGCCGGCCCGCACAGCCGCGGCGCATGTCATGCCGGCCGCGCGGCGGGCCCTGGCGGAGGCGCGGCTCCGCGCCGAGGACGTTCCGGCCGCCGGCCCGGGCGGGCGGCTGTTGAAGGAGGACGTGCAGCGCGCCGCGCGCGAAGCCGCGAGTCGTCCACCCTCCGCTGGCGGCGAGACGGCGGTTACGCGTCAGGACACGGCCGACACGGCAGTGGCACACCGGCGTCAGGACACTGCCGAGACGGCAGCGGGAGATGACCGCACGGCCGGCCCGGCCGGAGTGGCGCAACCCGGCGGCGACCGGCAGGAAGAGGCGGTGCCGATGACGATGCTCCGCCGCCGCATCGCCCAGCGGCTGGTGGAGGCCAAGCAGGCCATGGCGATGCTGACGACCTTCAACGAGGTCGACTGCTCGGCCATGCAGCGGCTGCGGGCGGAGCGCGGCGGCGAGTTCGAGCGGCGCCACGGGATCAAGCTGGGGCTGATGTCGTTCTTCGTGAAGGCGGCGATCGACGGGCTGAAGCGTTGGCCGGCGGTGAACGCGGAGATCCGCGGCAACGACATCGTCTACAAGAACTATTATGACATCGGCGTGGCGGTGAGCACCGAGCAGGGGCTGGTCGTGCCGGTGATCCGCGGCGCCGAGCGGCTGAGCTTCGCCGAGGTGGAGAAGGCGATAGCGGACCTGGCGCTGCGGGCTCGGGAGCGGACGATCACGGTGGAAGAGCTCCAGGGCGGCACGTTCACGATCACCAATGGCGGCGTTTTCGGTTCGCTGCTGGCCACGCCGATCATCAACCCGCCGCAAAGCGCGATCCTCGGCCTGCACGCCATTCAGGACCGGCCGGTCGCCCGCGATGGGCAGGTCGTGATTCGCCCCATGATGTACATTGCGCTCACGTATGACCACCGCATCATCGACGGTCGCGAGTCGGTCTCATTCCTGAAGCGCGTGAAGGAGTGCGTGGAGGACCCGGCCCGGATGCTGCTGGAGGTGTAGCGTGCCCGTCGTCTCTGCGGTCCGCTGCGTGCTCGGCGTCTTCGCGCATGACGTGGCAGGAGGAGCCCGAAGTGCCTCAGTATGACCTGGTCGTGATCGGTGGCGGGCCCGGCGGCTACACGGCTGCGGTCCGGGCCGCGCAGCTAGGGCTGAGCGTGGCGTGTGTCGAGCGGGAGTCGCTGCTGGGGGGGACGTGCCTGCGGATCGGCTGCATCCCCAGCAAGGCACTGCTGGAGTCGACCGAGCAGCTTGCCCACGCCCGCGACCACCTGGCCGAGTTCGGCGTGCACGCCAGTGGAGTGCGGGCCGACGTGCCGGCCATGCTCAAGCGCAAGGATGAAATCGTCGGCCTGCTCGCCAAAGGCGTGGATGGTCTGTTCAAGAAGCACCAGGTCACGCGGTACACCGGCCACGGGCGGCTCGCCGGTCCGGGCCGCGTGGAGGTCCGGCCGGCGGCGAACGGCGGGGGAAAGGGCAAGGCCGCGCCGGCCGAGCAGCTCGAGGCGAAGCACATTGTGATTGCCTCGGGTTCGGTCTCGGCCCCGCTGAAGGGCGTCGAGCTCGACTACGACCACATCGGCACCAGCACGGAAGCGCTGGCCTGGTCCGAGGTGCCGCGGCACCTGGTGGTGATCGGCGCCGGCTACATCGGCTTGGAACTGGGATCGGTCTGGCGGCGACTGGGCGCGAAGGTGACCGTGCTGGAGTACCTCGACCGCATCCTGCCCGGCACGGACGAGGAGATCGCGAGCGAGGCGCTCAAGCTCTTCAAGCGGCAGGGGCTCGAGTTCCGGCTGGGGGCGCGCGTGACGGCGGCGCGGCTCCGCGACCGTTCGACGCGGCGTCGCAGCGACGAGGTCGGCGTCTGCCTGGTCGAGGCCGCGGGGATGGAGCCCATTCACTGCGATCGCGTGCTGCTCGCGGTCGGCCGCCGGCCGAACACGGCCGATCTGGGCCTCGACACGGTGGGGCTCGAGCTGGACGAAAAGGGCCGCATCCCGGTCGACGAGCACTTCGCCACGCCGGCCGCGGGCACGTATGCGATCGGCGACGTGATCCGCGGCCCGATGCTGGCGCACAAGGCCGAGCACGAGGCGGTGGCGTGCGTCGACCGGATCGTGCGGGGCTATGGGCATGTGAACTACGATGCGATTCCGGCCGTGTGCTACACGGAGCCCGAGATTGCGGGAGTCGGCCGCACCGAGGACCAGCTCAAGGCCGAGGGCCGCGCGTACCGCAGCGGCGTATACCACTTCCGCGGCAACGGCCGGGCGCGGGCGTTGGGGCGGATCGACGGGCGGGTGAAGGTGCTGGCGGACGCCGAGACGGACCGGATTCTCGGCGTGCACATCATCGGCCCGCGCGCCGGGGATCTGATTGCTGAGGCGGCTGCGGCGATCGAGTTCGGCGCCAGCAGCGAGGACCTGGCGCGGGTGTGTCACGCGCATCCGACGCTGGCCGAGTGTGTGCGCGAGGCGGCACGGGCGGTGGGGGGGGAGTAGGGACCCGGCCGCCGGCTCTCAGAGCACGTCGAGCAGATCGCCGATGCGGGCCACAACGCGGTCGGGACGCTCCTCGGGAGGGATGGTCTCGAGCACCGCCTCGTCGCGGTACTTGCCCGAGAGGACGAACGCCGCCTGCATGCCCAGCCGTTTCGCGCCGGCCAGGTCGGACAACGGATCGTCGGACACGACCAGCACCTCGGCGGCCGGGACGTGCAATTCGTCGAGTGCCTGACGGAAGTAGGCCGGGCTGGGTTTGCCGATCACCAGGGCCTCGGAGTGGGTGGCATACTCGACGGCGGCCGCGAGTGCGCCGACGCTGGGGGCGGGGCGGCCGGCGACGTCGTCGTAACGGCGGTTGTGATGCAAGGCGAGCAGGGCGGCGCGGCGGGAGAGGACGGCGTCGACCGCGAGCTGGAGGCGGTGGTAAGTGAGGTCGGTATCGAGCCCGACGACCACGGCGTCGACCTCGCGGTCGTCCGTGACCTCGAAGCCGGCCTCGGCGAATTGGCGGCGCAGGACCATGTTGCCGAGCACGAGGCAGCGGTGGGCCTGGAGCTCGCGGAGTTTCTGGATCGCAGCCGAGGTGCACGTGTGCAGCTCGTCCAGGGTGAAGTCGAAGCCCGCCCGCCGCAGTTTCTCGAGCATGCCGGGGCGGTCGTCGGTGGTGTTGTTGCTGATGAGGCGGAACGGGCGGGCGGCGGCCCGCAGGGCGGCGACGAACCCGATCGCGGTGGGGACGGCTTCGTAGCGTTTGTCGGCCACGAGCACGCCCTCGACGTCGAGCAGCAGGCCGTTAATGGGCATGGTTCCCTCGCAGTCGCATCAAGTCCGGAGGCGCGTGGACTCGGACGGGCCCCGGCACGACGCTATGCTCCGTATTATGCTTTGGGGAGACGCTGCCGGCGAGCCCGCGCCGCTGCCGCGCAGTTTCTACGACCGTGACGTGGTGGCCGTGGCCCGCGAGCTGCTCGGGCTGCTGCTGGTTCGCGAGAGTCCGGCGGGACGGAGGGTGGGGCGGATCGTCGAGGTCGAGGCGTACCTGGCGCGGGGCGATTCGGCGTGTCACTCGTTCCGGGGGCGCACGCGGCGGAACGCGAGCATGTTCGGTCCGCCGGGCCACGCATACGTGTACGCCATCCACGCGCGCTGGTGCTTCAACGTCGTGACCGAGCCGGAGGGGGTGGCCAGCGCGGTGCTGGTGCGGGCGGTGGAGCCGCTGGCCGGCCTCGACCTGATGCAGCAGCGGCGGGGGGTCGCGCAGAAGCGCGAGCTGGCGCGCGGACCGGCGCGGCTGTGCGCGGCGTTCGACATCGACCGGCGGCTGGACGGCACGGACCTGACGGTGCCGGGCCCGCTGTGGATCGGAGTTGCGCGCGCTGCGCCGCCGCCCAGCTCGTCCGACATCCGCGTCACGCCGCGCCTCGGCGTGACGTCCGCGCACGATCTGCCGCTGCGATTTCTACTCGCGGGTAGTCCGTTCGTCTCGCGCAGCACGCGCGTGCCGCCCTGAGCGCGGCGCGGGGCGATCCGGGCCCGATGTGGCCGCGCGGGACCTGGAAACAAACCACTGCCCGCGCCCCAAGTGCCAGCGACCGAGGCGGGGGGGAACGCCACGCGGGGCTTCAGCCGCGGCGGCGCAGCGCCAGCACGCCCAGTGTCCCGCAGCCCCCGGCGATTCCGAGCAGCACCGCGCAGGGGCGCAACATCTCGGCCAGGCTGAACGAGCGCCAGACCGCGCCTTCCAGCGCCAGCAGCGACCAGCGCACCGGGCTGAGGTCGACGAACGGCAGCAACCACTCCGGCATGTAGAAGACCGGGACGACCGCCCCGCCGATCATCGCCAACACGATCAGCGTGCCCCAGCCGACGCCGTACACCGTATGCTCCGTCCGGCCGAGGGCAGCCAGCAGCAGCATCAGGCCGGCGAACGCGGCCGCGATCGCCACCATGGCCAGGACGAACAGGGCGAAGGACGCGACCTGCACACGGAGCGCGAGCGTGGCGAGCAGCAGCATGCCGGCCGCGACGGCCAGGACGGTGGTCATGCAGGCCAGGGCCTTGCCGGCGAAGATGCTGGCGCGGCTGAGTGGGGCGGCCTGAAGCCGCAGCAGGGTTCCGCGGTTGCGTTCGCTGACGAAGGTGACGGCGAAGGTGGCCACGCAGCCCAGCACGCCCCAGATGAGTCCTTGCGGGAAGGAGACGGCGTAGGCGCTGGGTGGCTCGGCCGCTTGCATGTGGACGATGCGGGTTTCCACGCGGACGGGCTCGAGGCGCATGACGCCGCCGGGGGCCGTCGTCGGGGGCGGGTCGTCGGGCTGGGCGGGGTCGCGGGCGAAGACCAGCTCGAGCGCGGTGAGGAAGCTCTCGACCCGCATCCGCTCGAGGTCGCTCAGTCCGGGCGTGTGCTCCAATTCCGACCGGTTCTCGGCTACGCGGGCCCGCAGCGCCGACGGGTCGCGCAGCAGGTCGCGCATCTGCTCAAAGAGGACTCGCGTGACCAGGCCCCGGACCAGGCCGCCCTCGGCGGCCGAACGCGGGTCGACGCCCACCTCGACCCACGGCGGGTCGCCCCACAGCCGCCGTTCGGCCGCACCATAGCCGGCCGGGATCCGCAGGTACGCCGTCCGTCGCCCGAGCCGCACTTGGTTCTCGGCGGCAGCCAAGTCCATCAGTGCGACATCCAGCTCGCCGCCGGCCTTGAGCCGCTCGATCAGCGCCCGCGACTCGGGCGTGCGGTCCTCCTCGACGACGGCCGTGTCGATGGCCCGGTGATATAGCGCCCGGCCGACGGTGTTGAAAATCGCACCGAAGAAGAGGGCGTAGAAAACGGGGAACAGAAACGTGAAGAAGACGCCCGCGCGGTCGCAGAGGAGCAGCCGCAGGTCTTTCAGCGCCAACACGACGGCAGCGGGCATGCGGGAATGGTAGTCGAAGAGGGAACAGGGAACAGGGAACAGGGAACGGGGAACGGGGAACGGGGAACGGGGAACGGGGGCGGCGCGTGACGGCCGGCGAGCCGCCGACCGCTACCGGGGAGCGTATGCGCGCGCCGCGGCCGCGTCGTCGTAGCGCACGGACACGAGCTGCCCTGCCCACGATTCGGGAAACGCGGCCAGGCCGGGAACGCCGATCTCGGCCGGCCAGCGGCCGCGGGGCCAGTACGCGGTGCCGAAGAGCCAATCCCAGCAGGAGAAAATGGAGCCGTAGTTCACATTGGTCGTGGTGAACTCGATCGAGTGGTGCCACCAATGCAGTTCGGCGGAATTGAGCAGGTAATTCAGCGGGCCGATGTAGGTCCGCAGGTTGGCGTGGTGCCAGAAGCCCTTCAGCACGTCGACCGACGAATAAAGGATGATGATCCAGTCGTCGAGGCCCAGCACGCGGAACGGCAGGACGAGCAGTCCGTATTTGATCAGTGCTTCGAGGATGTGCACACGAAAGGCTGAGAGGGCGTCCATCTCGACGGCCGTGTGGTGCACGCGGTGAATGCGCCACAGCAGCGGCGAGCGGTGGTACCAGCGGTGCAGCCAGTAGCGGGCGAAGTCATTCACGAGCAGGAATACGGCGAGCTGAAGCCACCCGGGCCAGCGGCCGAGCAGCCCCCAGGCCTGCGGAGCCAGCAGCACCAGGCCGTACGCGGCCAGCTTGGTGAGCGAGCCGAGCAGCGGGCCGTTGACGACGCTGGCGGTGAAGTCGGCCAGGTACGCGCGGCGGAGCGGTCCGCGTCGCTTGTCCGGGTAGATCGGCGCCACGCGCTCGAGCAGGTGGAAGCCGATCAGCCCCAGGAAGAAGACTGACGTGGTGATCGCCAGACCCATCAGCACTCCTGCGCTGCGACGGCGCTCGGGAGCGTCGTCAGTGTCTCGAGCTGCGCGGTCTCGCGGGCCGCGCTCCCCGGCCGCAGCCTCGAAACAATGCACTGCCGCTTGCCGGCCGCCGTCAGGGGAATCTGCGCCACGGCCCGGCTTTCGAGCACGCAGCCGGGCCCGAAGCGCCGGCGGACGCGGTCGAGGCCGCGCGTCAGGGCCGCGGGGTCGAAATGCGGCTCGGGCACGTACTCGTAGACCAGCCGGTCACGCGTTTCCTGGATGATCCGCCAGTCCCGCACGGGGTTCGAGACGTCGTCGAAGATGTGGAAGAAGAAGTGCGGCGAGACGAGCTCTCCGGTCGGTGTGGGCAGGAAGTCGTTGATGCGGCCCTGGACGGCACCGAGCCGCGGCAGGCGGCAACCGCAGCCGCAGGGGCCGGGCAGCAGCGAGCTGACGTCGAGCAGGCGGTAGCGGATGAACGGCATGCTCCGCGCGTAGAGGTTCGTGACGACGACCTGGCCGGGGTGCCCGGGCGGGACCGGCCGGCCGTGCGAATCGACCACTTCGGTGACGAGGCGGTCGGCGTCGAGATGATAGCCGCCGGCGCGGCACTGCCAGGCGATGGGGCCGAGCTCGATGGCGCCGTACATGTCGCAAGGCTCGCAGCCGAACGCGGCCCGCATCGCGGCCCGCATCTGCGGCGTGAGAGTCGCCCCGGTCGGCACGACCCAGCGGAGGGCAAAGGACCGACCGCGGTGGAGCAGCTCGCGGGCAAGCAGGTAGATTCCGCCGGTCTGGCCGATGAGCAAGTCGGGACGGAAGTCGGTCAGGGCGGCGAGTTGCTCGTCCAGCGGGGCCTGGGGCTCGAGGTGGTGGGTCCGAACGCAGCGTCGGACGAAGGGCCCGCGGCGGGTTTTCAGCCAACCGCTGGCCATCGTCAACACACGGTGCCAAGGCCGCGCGCCGATCCACAGCAGGTGCCGCAAGATTGCCCGCCGCGTGACCCGCATCTCCCCTCGCGTCCGCACGATGTGGATCGCCCGGCCGGAGGTGCCGCTGGTCCGCATCTGGTCGAGGTGGCGTGCGCCGATCCGCGGATCGCGGGCGGCCGGGCCGGCCGTCACGAGCGCGTCCTTGTCGGTCAGCGGCAGCAGCGGGAGATCGGCCGCGCCGCGAATGTCGTCGGGGCACACTCCGCTCGCCCGCCAGATCTCACGGTAGAACGGCACGTGTTCGTACGCGTGCCGAATCAGGTCCCGCAGCCGGCTGTCCGCCAACCGCCGGCTGACGGCGGGCGACCGCAGCGGGGCGATGAGCATCTGTTCGAAGAGGCCGGGGAAGCGCGGACCGGTCACGACGCGACCTCGACGGGGGCCGCAGCCGGCGCGGGCGGCCGGGCGTTCAGGCCGATGCCGGGAAACGCGAAATGAGGCAGCGTGTCGCGGACGGCCGCCAAATGGCTGCGGAAGATGGGCGCGCCGGCGGCGGAGGTCACGAGGTCGCGGGCGCGGGCCAGATTGGCGTGGGGCATCTGCGGGAACTTGTGGTGCAAACCGTGGGCATTGATGTTGAAGCTGGTGAGGTCGATCAGCTTGCCGATCCAGGAGCGGCTGAGGACGGTGCGGCAGCCGGCCATCGCTTCACCGGCGGGCAGGCCGAGGTGATCGACGAACTTGCGGAGCGTCTGAAGCATTCCAGCCAGCCAGGCGGGGACGACATACGCGAGCAGGAAGGGGCGCCACCAGCCGTAGTGGGCGACAAGCGCCAGAAGCGTGCCCCAGAACGCGGCGATCAGCAGGTACTCGAGCGCGATGCGCTGCCGCAGTTTGGGGTCTTTGAGCGGGCTGCTACGGACCCAGAACATGCGGCCGTAGATCCACGGTGCGACCCAGGTGCCCAGGAGCAGGTCGAACCAGAGGAACACCCGGCGAAAGCGGAGCGAGCGGGATGGGTCGGTGTAGGGCCAAAGCTCCCAGTCGTCGGGGGAATTCATTTTGGCGTGATGGCGAACGTGGACCTGGCGGTAGACGCTGAACGGGACCAGCAGGAGCGTGCCGACGATGGTGCCATTGAAGATGTTGTGCCAGCGGGCGCGGTACAGCGTGTAGTGCACGTCCTCGTGGAAGATCGTCGTCCAGCAGTACTGGAAGTAAGCCAGCCAGAGCGTGGCGGCGGCGATCCACGCGGGGTGCGTAGTCGGCCAGCCGGCGGCGAGCGCGTACACCCCGACGGCGACGCACGCCAGGTTGAACATCATGAGGGGGACGTTGCTGCCGGCCGGCTGGTGGAGTTGCTTGACGGCGGGCTGCATGGAGCGCGGTCTCCGCATCGGGCCGGGAACATTGGAACGGCACGCCGAAAGACGGGGCCGCGGTCGGCCGGCCCGAAAGCGCGTGCGGCCCCAACGTCCCCTGATTGTAGACGATCAGGCGAATCCGTTGGTTAGCGACCGACATTCGGCCGGAATTCTGTCAGGACCCCCGTGCCCGCTCCGCAGCCCGTGTGGCGGTGCATCCTGACGCCGCAACGGTCGTTTACACTTGTGGGCAAAGCGGACCTTGTAATACCGACAATTCGCTTCCCAGCGCATATAAAGATCACGCGAGCCCGTGCCTCCCCAGCGGGCAACGCCGACCCGCGATCGTCAGAGGCTGCCTCCGATGCGAATTGGTCCGTTACGCTAAAGTCGCCTAACAACACCAATTGGGGGACCGACCTCTTGGGGGACCGACCTCTTGGGGGACCGACCTCTTGGAGGACCGACCTCCGGTCGGTCAGTGGACAGGCCAAGGGCCTCTCCCCCAGAGATGACAGGCCAGAGGCCTGTCCCGCAAGAATCACAGGCCAGAGGCCTGCCCCCAGAAGTGACAGGCTGGAGGCCTGTCTTGGAGGGTTGTGATAGCCGCTCTAAGTGAACATTCCGAGACGTGGTGGCCGGGGTAGTGACAGCCCATTGAAGACGGGGGCGGGCCTCACAGTGCAGGGTGGATCGACGCGACGCAAGTGGGCAGCGCGTAGCGCACTACGCCCGAGCAACGGACGGAATCCTCCACTCTGCTCCGCAGACGCGTGCAAAAGGAGTACGAGTCGCCGTCGTCACCGCCGGCCCACAAAGCGGCGAAAGCGGTCGGAGCGTCAAAATCCCGCGCTCCGGCCCAGGCGATGAGCTTGCTGACATCGATCCGAAGGTTCGCGTTTTCACCGTCAGAGACGTAGCGCTGCGGCTTGCCGAGCCGCCGGCCCGGGTCATGCCGGATCAGGCCGGCGGGCTCACGTAACGCTTTGGGGATCGCCGGCATTTGGCGGTAGGAGGTGGCGTGCTGGCCCCCAGTGGCCATCGCGAACCGATTCTCGGGGCAGTCCCGGATGAGGCTGAGGCAGTCTCGGATGACACGAGTTCGGTTTCAAATGTACGCGCGCTGGTGGTTGCCGAGCGCGCAAAGATCCCATTCGCAAAAGGTTATGGCCGAACAAGCCGTTCCGTGGCGGATGGTCGAATGAGTCCGAGCGCGAGTCACAAAAAAATCCGCTCCTGCGTGTCAGAAGATCGAGGAACTTACGTATAGTGGGGCGTCGGAGGCGTTTTCCCTTCATTTCATGGGGAACTGGTGCGTGCCTGATACGCCGCCCTCATTGCTGATCCGCCTCCGCGACCGGGACGACGGCCGCAGTTGGCAGCAGTTCTTCGACCAGTATTGGCGGCTCATCTACTCCTTTGCCCGGCGCAGCGGGCTCTCGCCGAGCGACGCGGAAGACGTTGTGCAGGAGGTGGTTACGGAGGTTTTCAAGGCGTTGCCGACCTTCAACTACGAGCGGACGAGGGGGACGTTCCGGGCGTGGCTGCGGAAAATCACACAGCATAAGATCGCGGACCACCTGCGGAAGACGGCCCGGGGCCAGGTGGTCCGCGCGGCGCTGCCGGAGGACGCCTCGGCTGTTGCGTGCGAGCCGGTGGCCCGGTCCAGCTCGGATGCTTCGCACCGGCAGTTCGCCACGACGAGCGGACATGCTCACTCCCCGAGCGTCCACGGCGGCAACGGTCAGCGGGTTCCCCCCGACCCAGCCGATGTCGTCGCGGAGCAAATGTGGGAAGAGGATTGGCGGCGCAACCTGCTGCAAGTTTGTCTGGACCGCGTTCGTGAGGAGATCGAACCCAAGACGTTCCAGGCGTTCCAGTTGTACGCGCTGGACGGGTGGTCGGCGAAAGAAGCGGCGGAATTCCTGGGGCTCAGCGTAGCGTCGGTCTACGCGGCCAAGAGTCGCGTGGCCGAGCGGGTCCGGCATTGGTGGAACAAGGAAGTGGGGGAGGACGAATCCGGGTAGCGGGGGCGTCTCGCCCACCGAAACGGGCACGCTGCCCGCGACGTTGCACCGGCAGCCTGCCGGACGGAGAGTTTTCGAAGACGGTGGCCGATGGCAAAGCGACCGACGGACGACGAACTGGAGCGCTACTTGCGGGG
>CAZMCT010000068.1:0-21625 GCA_964564785.1 uncultured Planctomycetales bacterium | reverse complement strand
CCTCTTGTACAACTTACCCATCTTCGCGCCGCGCGCTCATGAATAACGATTTAGGTGCCGCAACGCCAGAGAGTCAAGATCGGCTACCACGGGGCGTGCCGTGGATGTTGCGGCCGTCGGTTGGGTCCAGAATCTGGCACGCCGCGCAGTTGGCCGGCGCACGAATGGCACGGCCCAGAAAACGTGCCCAGCGCCACGCTCCACAATACCGGCCCCCATGTGCAAATTCAAGCGACTCAAATGTAAGTGACGATTGGATATAGGCTTACGAATGCATCGGACGTGCGCACGCGCAGCACAGCGCCGATGCGTCCCGTCAGCGCGGGGCGGCCGTTGATCTGCGCCGCCGGGCTCCAAACTCCGGCGCCTCGCGGATGCAGGTTCCGAGAATCTTCAGCGATTCGCCGAACGCGGCCCAGCCGACGCGCTTGAGGTCGGCCGCCGCCGCTCCGACATCGGGGTAGCCGAGCGCGTCGGGGCAGACGTTTTCCCAGTTGCGGAACAAGCGGCCCCAGTCGCTTTCGAGGGCGCGGCTCATCATCTGGCGGGCGCGGGTGGGATACCAGAAGCTGTCGTGGTAGATCACGCTGGCGATGTAGGCCCAGGGCGCCAGGACCGTCTTGAGCGACCACTCGATCGGCTTTTTCAGCGGCCCCCAGTAAATGTGGTGCTGCATGCGGCTGGCGAAGGTCATCTTCCGGAACGGCCCGTCGAAGTTCCAGTTCTCTTCGGCCGCGGCCCGGTCGCCGACGATTTCGATTTGCCGCGGGTCGCCGCAGCCCAGGCCGAGTTCGTGGGCGAGGCGGATGTACTTGATCGAGAGTGGGTCAAAGCCCATGAGTCGGGCGGCGACGGCGTCGATCGCGGTCTGATCGGCCGAGGCCAGGATCACGTTCTTGACGTGGGGGACCATGCAGCGCGGCCCGGGCCCGTCGCCGGCGAACGTGCCGTCCATCACGGCGAACACGCCGCGGTGGATCTTCTTCTGGATCATCAGCAGATCGACGAGCGTCTCGTGGATCACCGGATGCGTCCAGTGGCGGTGCTCGTTTAGCAGCCCGCCGAACGCGTTCTTCATCGCGCCGGTGGTGGTCGTGAAGACGTGCGTCTTGACCGTCGGCAGATGGATGATGTTCTCGCCGATGAACCGCCGCGGGATCATGAACCCGCCGGGGTAGACCTCGTTCAGGCACAGGAATTGCCGCGTGAGGTCGCCGACCGCGTCGCGGACGTTGATCCACTCCTCGCCCTCGTACAGGTGCACGTTTCGCAGTCCGTGGGCCTCGAGGACGTTGATCTGCTTGTTCTCGCGCTCGCCGAGGTGGGCATCGATCACGACGGTGCGGTTGTGACACCCGTGGATCAGGTCCGGGTGGTAGCCGTCCTGTTTCAGCGCCCGGATCACGCCCTCGAGCTGCCACGGGACCGTCGAGCTGCCGGGAAAAAAGAAGTGCCAGGAGATATTGATCTTCAGGGCGGTGTCCGCGTCCTTCGCGATCACGTCCTGGTAGCCCGCGAGGTTCATCAACTCGTGGTAATCACGCAGCACCGTGGCCGGTGAAGTCCGGAGGATCGCAACCTTGGCAGTGGACATCCATGGCTCCTGAGATTGCCGTACCACGGACACCGCAGCCGCAACCTCATCCCGAGTGTAGCCGCCCGTTGACAAAGGGAACAGGCACCGCGCGTGCCGGCCCGGCGGGAGTGGCTGCTGGCGCTCCCGTGCCGACCGGGTGACGCGGAGCCGACCCCTTTTCTCGACGGGCTGTTGGCGCCCGTCAACCGGATCGGGCGCAGCGATTCAGGCCGGCCGCCACGATCTCGATCCGCGGTCCGGTTCTTACAAGCCCCCCCCCGTCGATGTTCCCCGAGTCGCACCAGCCGCCCGCCGCAGCCATGCGAGCCCCTCGTCTGCTACGCGCTGCAAGACCTCGGGGTACAGCTCGCGCTCCACGGCCATCACCCGGGCCGCCAGCGACGCGGGCGTGTCCTCGGGGTGTACCGGCACGCGGACCTGGGCCACAATCGGTCCGTGGTCGTACTCCTCGTCGACCAGGTGAACGGTGCAGCCGCTTTCCCGCTCGCCCGCGCTCAGCACCGCCCGGTGAACGTGCTCGCCGTAGAACCCGCGGCCGCCGAAGCGCGGCAACAGCGCGGGGTGGATGTTGAGGACGCGGCCCTGCCAGTGGGCGGGAAGCTGCCAGTGACACAGGAAGCCGGCCAGGGCGACCAGGTCGACCCCGGCGCGGTCGACGGCGGCGGTCAATGCGGCCGAGAACGCCGCCTCGTCCACGTGATCCCGCCGGCGGATGACCTCGAGCGGCAAGCCGGCGGCCCGCGCGATGTCGACCCCCCGCACGCCGGAACGCGAGCTGACGACGAGGTCGATCCGGATGTTTCTCAGACGGCCGTCCTGGATGCGGTCGATCAGGTTGGCCAGGGTTGTGCCGCGGCCGGAGATGAACACGGCCAGCCGCAGCGGCGTGGTTTTCTCGGACGGCGTGGAGGCCACGGCGGGCATCTTACGGGCGTCGGGCGTGCCGGCAACAGGCGGGGCGGCCGCAGTCGTCATGACGGACAGCCGCGTCGCGCGGCTGTGGTGGCACAGTGGGAATTGCGGGCGGGCACGTTAGAATGGCAGCGGCAGGGGGAGGTGGCCGGGAGCGGTCGGCACCGGGCCGGCGGCGGTGTTCGGCAGGTCAGGTTGAAGGGACTGGATGTGGCATTCAATCTGAAGTCCTACGAGAACCAGGCGAAACTCAGCTTTTGGCTGGGCGCGCTGGGATGCCTGGCGATGGTGGGGGTCGCAGGCATCCTGATGCGGAATTACCGGGCGGGTTTCTACGTTGCATATAGCGCAAAGTCGCTTTTCCTGCCGGTGTTTGCGCTCGGGATGCTCACGGGGCTGGTGGCCGCTACGGTGGGCTTCTTCGTGGCCCTGAACAGCGCCGGCCAGCGACGCAACACGCGTTCGCGGCTGTCCTGGCAAGCGTTTTTTCTGAACGCGTTCGTGCTCACGGTGCTGCTGTCGTTGGGGGTCTTCTTCTATTTCGCGCGGAGCGCCCAGGGATAACCGCCCGTTGCAAAAAGGCGGGCTCGTTCCGCGCCGGCCCGCCAGCACGGCAGCGCCAGCAGCGACTAAGGCGGCGCCTGTGCTCTTTTTCCGCTGTCCCATTTTCCGTGCAGCACCCGCGCTCGCTACGCCGCCGGCACGTCACGGCGCGTGAAGCGCCACAATCCCAGGAGCCATGCGGTCAAGCCGGCCGCCAGCAGCACGGCCCAGTCCGCCAGCGGCGGCATCCCGGTGCGCACGACGGGCAGCGGCCGGTAGTAGTGAATCGCGCCGACGACGGTCAACGCGCGGGCAACGTTCCAGAAGGGCGCGAGAAACTCGAGCAGGAAGGAAGCGAGCAGGAGCGTGAGCACGATCGCGACGGCCGGGCCGCGCCGCGAGAGACAGCTTCCGCAGAGCATCGCGAGGCCCGCGATCGCGATGTTGAGGGAAAACAGCCCGGGCACCAGCAGCGCGAGACGCTCGAGGTTCAGGGGTTCGCGCAAGGGGATCCAGGCGGGGCCGAGCGCGGCGCCGGCGAGCGGTGCGAGGCTCACCGCGGCCAGGGCGGCGACCAGCACGACGGATTGGGCCGCGTACACACCGCCGCGCGAGACGGGCAGGGTGAGCAGCAGGTCCGCGGTGCCGCGATCGACCTCGGCCGCGAAGCGCGTGCCGAGCGTCAGCGCCAGCACCCACATGAAGGTGTACATCAGCGGGTGCGAGAAGCCGATCGTCATCAGGGCGGTGGCGGAGAGATCGGCGCCGAAGTCCGCACCGAGCATGGCCATCTGGACTTGGCGAAAGAGCTCGTTGCGGCCCCAGAGTCGGGCGAGGTCGACCAAGGCTTGGCTGAGCACTTCGCGCACGAAGAGCACGAACAAGGCTTCAAAGAAGATCGTCGCGGCGACCAGCAGGGCGGCCAGCGGCGCGGCGTCACGAGCGAAGCGGCGCAGGAGTCCCGCATTCATGGTTGCACTCCGGCCCGGGCCGCTTCGGGCCCCAACGTCGCAACGTCGGTGTAGTACGCCAGGAAGAGATCTTCGAGGTCGGGCGGGGCCAGCGTGACGTCCTCGACCGGGACTTGCGCGAGCCATGCGAGGAGTGGCCCGACCGGTCCGCGCCAGACGCCGGCGAGGTGCCCGGGGCTGCGGCGCGACACATCGAGGGCCGGGGGCGGCGTAGCCAGGTGGCCGTCCCGAAACGTGACCTCCACGTGCCGAAGGGCCCGCCGCCGCAACACCTCGACCCGCTCCTGCTCGACCAGCCGGCCCGCCCGCAGGATGGCAACCTCGTCGCACAGCGCCTCGACTTCCGCCAGCGTGTGGCTGGAGAACAGCACGGTGCGGCCCTCGGCCACCGCGGCTCGCAGCTCCTCGGCCAGCGTCTCGCGCACCAGCGGGTCCAGCGCGGTGGTCGGCTCGTCGAGGATCAGCAGTTGCGGGCGGTGCATCAGCGCGGCAATCAGTCCCAGCTTCTGCTTCATGCCGCGCGAGTAGTCGCGGATCCGCTTGCGCAGGTCCAGCGCGAATTGCTCTGTCAGCCGCTGTCGCTCGCGGAGTGCGCCGCCGCCGCGGGTGCGGTCCAGAAAGCGGAGCACCTCGGCCCCCGTCATCCAGTCGTAGAATCGGACGTCACCCGGGAGGTATCCGACCGCGCGCCGCAGCTCCGGACCCTCGCGCCACGCATCCCGCCCGAGCACCTCCGCCCGCCCACCGCTGGCCCGCAGCAGCCCGAGCAGCAGCCGGAGCGCGGTGGTCTTGCCTGCGCCGTTCGGCCCCAGGAATCCGAACAGCCGCCCGGCCGGTACACACAGGTCGAGGTCGCACAAGGCGCTCACACGCCCGTACCGCTTCGTGAGTCCGTACGTGCGGATCGCGTCCATCGTCGAAATTGTAACGGCTGGCCCACCGGCGCGTCGTACGCGCCCGCGATCTCCACCGGCCTGCTTTCTACACACCCGTCGCCCACCGGCCGCGCGCCCCCGCGTACAATCCGGCGATGTTCCTGGGCTGGATGTATGACGTGGCGCGCGAGCAGTCGCCCCCGCTGCCGGAGCTCACCCAGATGCTGCGACGCACGGCAGCGGCGGGCTACGCCGCGATCGGCTTGTACCTCGAGCACCGGTTCGCGTACCCGTCGGCACCGTGGGCCGCCGCGCCGGGGTGCGTCACAGGCGACATGGTCGCCGCCGCCCGGCGGGCCTCCGGCACCGTCAACCGGCTGCGCGTAATCCCGTTCCTCAACACGCTCGGCCACATGGAAGGGTTCATCCGAGCGGAGGGTGGCCAATGGCTCGCCGAGGGGCCGCCGGTGGGCGGCGTCAGCGTGCAGATGTGCGCATCGCGGCCCGAGTGCATCGGGTTCGCACGCGGGCTGGTCGAAGACACGCTGGCGGCCTTCGACGATGAGTGGGTGCACCTCGGCGGCGACGAGACGCGGCAGCTCGGCCAATGCCCCCTATGCGCCGAGCGGGTCGCGGCGTCGGGCAGGGGAGGCTTGTATGCCGAGTTCTACGGGCCGCTCTGCCGGTTTGTGCTCGAACGCGGGCGGCGGCCGTGTCTCTGGGCGGACATGCTGCTGCAACACCCGGAGGCACTCGACGCCGTGCCGCGCGAGACCGTGCTCTTCGACTGGCAGTATTTCCAGCGGCCCCTGGAGACGACCCGTCGCCTGCGTGAGCGGGGGTTCGACGTGGTGTGCTGCCCCAGCGTCCAGTCCTGGAATGCAGGCTGGTGCTTCCTGGATGCGACCTGCCAGAATATCGACGAGCATGCGGCCGACGCGCGAGCGGCCGGCGCATACGGCGTTTGCGTGACGACCTGGAACCTCACGCACTTCTCGACTTACGCCGGAATCCTGCCGCTGGTGTACGCTGCCGGGCGCCGACTTGCCCGGGGGGAGGCCTGGGAAGAGGCCCTGATCACGGAAGGGGGCCCCGGCTACGCTCGCGCCGCGGGGATCCTCGGCCGCGACATACCGGCCTGCGCGGCGTTCCTCGCGCCAGGGACCTGGCGGCGACTTCGCGAGCACCTGGTCATGCGGCTTGACCCGTTCTCTCTGTGGAGCGCTTGGCGCTCAGAAGCGACTTCACCGGTCGGCGACGCCATTCTCGAGTGCTGCCGCCGGGCTGAGCTTAACCTGCGAGACGACGACCCCCTGCGCCTCGCGGTCGAGCTGCACCGCGCAGGCGTATTGTGGGTCCGAGCGGTCGAGCGCGCTGCGGTGCTCTACGCGACGGCAGATCATGAGGGTTGTGCGAATGAGCTGGGCGCGGGGGCGGCCGCGCTGGCGCTGTTGCGGCCGCACTTGGCTGCGGCTGCGGAGCGCGGGGGATCGGCGGCCGACCTGCACCGGCTGGATATTCTTTTGAGGCGGGTATGCGACGCGCAGAGGCGCGTTCGGACGCTCGTGGCGAGCGGACGCCCAGCTTATCGGCCGGCGTTCGAAGTCCTGATTGGGGAGCGATTTGTGCTTGGTGACCAAGCCGCGTGGGATGGCGCCGGACTCATCGCGGGGGCCAGAAATGAGTAAAAATAGATGCTCACTCGCACGCCGCCCCACGCGGCGTCTGTAAGTTGTAACCGTATCTCTTTGAGATACTTAGCGCTGGTCGATAACGAGATCGTCGAGATCGGTGATCACGTCGATCATGGTTCCACCTAGCACGTGATCTGGTCAATGAAGTTCATCAGGATATTGATGCCGGTGGTCACCATGTCAGAGATGAGGATGGCCAGAAACATGATGCACTCCTTTCAGGTTACCAAGCTCGCACAAGCCCTTGACTGGGAAGCTCACACCAACGTAGGCTGGAGGCGACCATCTCGCTGAGATGGCGCGCACCGCCCACATGCGACGCGCGTCAAGGAACGTGCGACCGAATCGGAGACTGATACCTCGCTCTACCTATAGCATGGCCCAATAACGATCGTTTGTCAAGAGTGTCGTCCGGTTTTCTACCGGACATTCCACGCCACGCGATGGAAAACCGGCCAGCTCATCCCGACGTCTGCCCGCACTGCCAGGAGGCCGGAACGTTCCACCCGGTCTCTTACAGACTACTCCGATGCACCGCCTGCGGCTTCTTCGCTGCGACTGCCCGCTCGTCTGTGCCGGAATCGCGCGCGGCCGCCGGACCGCCGGGCCTCGCAGGTACTGGACAGCTTTTCCGCGGTAAGTATCGCCTTCTTGAGCTGCTGGGGACCGGCCCGCGTAGCTTGTGTTATCTGGCACGACACGAGTACCTCGGCCATCTCTGCGCCGTGAAGCTCATTCCCCGGCCGGCGGGAGCTGATGAGGGGATCGCTCGCCAGCGGAGTGCGGCGCGGGCCGCATTCGGCGTGCGCGATGCCGGCGTGCTGCGGGTCATGGACTGCGATTTCGCGGACGAGGCGTGGTTCTTTGTGTCGGAGTACTGCGAGGGCGTCCCGCTGGCGTTGCTCACCGGTGCGAAACACCGCCTGCACTGGCAGCAGGTCGTACAGATCGCGGGCGATGTGCTCCGGGGGTTGGCTGCGATTCATTCCGCCGGCCTGCGGCATGGCAACTTGACGCCCGGGAACCTGATCCTGGGGGTCGATGGACGCGTCCGGATTGCAGATCTGGGCGTCGCAGCGGTGGTCGGCGAGGCGACACTTCCCCCGGTCGGCGCCCTGCCGTACACGGCTCCGGAGCGCATCCGCCGCGCGACGGCGGATGCGCGCGCCGATTTTTACGCGCTGGGCGCCGTGCTCTTTCAGTTGCTGACCGGACGATCGCCGCAGCCGGCCGCCGGCGTCTACCAGCGGCTGCTCGACGCACAGTGCCGCCCCGTGCTCTGGCCCTCGGACGGGCCGGCGGAGGTGCCGGACTGGTTGATCCGAATCGTGCTGCGCATGCTGGCGATCGACAGTGCGGAGCGCTTCGCCACGGCAGGCGAGGTCTTGAGGGGGCTACGGTCGGCCCGCGATCAGCCGGCGCCGAGTGCCGCGCCGGCTATGGAAGTGCTCGAGCCAAGGGGCGTCGGCGTGCTGCCGTTCGAAAACGAGCGGGTCAGTCCGGACGACGACTGGCTGGGCTACGCCGTGGCGAACTATCTAGCGCGGGCGCTGGCGGAATCGGGCGAGGTGTACGTGGCGGACTCGGACGCGCTGGCGGAGCTGGTGGCGCGCGAGCGGGCGGGCCGGCGGGGCGGTGACGGCATCGTGGAGGCGGGGCGGCTGGTGGGGGCGGCGAAGGTCGTCACGGGCCGTTTTCTGCGCGACGGGCGACATGTGCGGTTGCGGGCCGCGGTTCTGTGCGCCGGGCCTGTGGGCACGCTCCCAACGGCCCAGGTTGCGGGGGAGCTGGCAGATCTGGGGAGCCTCGAACGGGCGTTGTTCGAGCAATTGGCGCGGGTTTTGGGGCTGCTGCGGACCGAGCGTGTCCGGCCGCAGCCGGCGGCGCTGGCGGCCCGCGAGAAGCTGGTGCTGGGGAAGCAAGCGTACCTGCGGGGACAGTACGAGTCGGCCATCGCGCTTGCAGAAGAGGCTGTGCGACTCGAGCCGGAGCTGGGGGAGGCGCTGGGGTTTGCGGGCGTGTGCCTGGCGCGCCTGGGGCGGTACGAGGAGGCCGAGGCGTATCACCGGCGGCAGGAGGAAATCGCGCGGCGGGCGGGGGATGCGCGGCGGGAGATCGAGGCGCTGGCCAACCTGGGCGTGATGAACTACTACCGTGGGGAATACGAGTCGGCGGAGGAGCAGCTCCGCCGGGCATCGGAACTGGCGGACCAGGTCGGGCTGGCTACGGAGGGAGCGATGATCTGCAACAACCTGGGGTTCGTGCTGTTTCGGCGCGGCCGGCCGGTGGATGCGGAACAGGCGTTCCGCCGGGCGATCGAGGCGCATCGGGCGTACGGGGGCCTGGCGGCCCTGGTGGGGCCATACAGCGGCATGGGGAACGTGTTGGCCGAGCAGCAGCGGTACGAGGAAGCGGGGATGTATTACCGTCGGGCACTGGCTCTGGCGACGGAGGTGGGCGACCGGACGAGCGTGGGGACGGCGCACATGCACCTCGGGCGGTGCGCGGCGCAGGAGGGGCGGTTCGCGGATGCGCGGCACGAGTTCGCGATGGCGTTGAACACGCTGGAGGAGACGCGTTTCTGGAACGGGCTGGCGCGGGTGTACGAGTACGTCGCCGATCTGCACTTGCAGCTAGGGAACCTGGACGAGGCGGCCCGCTGTGCCGACAAGCGGATCGAGCTCGCCCGCCAGCACGCGAACACGCGGATGGAGGCGGCGGCTTGGCAGCAGAAGGCCGAGGCCCTGCGGCGGGCCGGTCGGACGGAAGCAGCGGCGGAATGCTTGGCCGCGGCGGGCTCGAGCGAGGTCGCCGTGACAGGAAGTGAGTGACCGGTGCCGGCCGCATGGGCGGTCGGAGAGGAGCGCTGAATGTCGTGGGCACTGCTGGTAGCGGGGTTGCTCGCGATCGGAAATGTGGGGCTGCTGATCCGGTATGGCCGACAGCGAGCGGCCCTGCGGGCGCAGCGCGCCGCTGCGGAGCAGCAGGCGCGGGTGCGGGCGGCCCTGGAGGCCCAGGTGCAGAGCGTTGGGGCGGCGGTGGCAGGCAGCAGCGACGGCTACTTCGTGCTGGACGAGAACCAGGCGTTCGTGGAGGTGAACCCGGCGTTCTGCCGGATGACCGGGTACACGGCGGACGAGCTGCGGGCGATGACCATGAACGACCTGGAATTGCCCGGGGGCGCGCCGGAGGGCGGAGCGACCTCAGAAGACGGGCACGTCCTGACCGCGCATCGTCACAAGGCCGGGCACATGATCCTGCTGGAAACGGCGGTGAGCGTGGTGCGGCTGAACGGACAAACGCGGCTGGTGGGCCTGGCCCGCGACGCGACCGCGCGTACGCGGGCGAATCACGCCCTGCGCGAAAGTGAAGCCCGCTATCGCAACCTCGTGGAGATGTCGCGCGACTTGATCTGGTCGCTCGACCTCGAGGGCCGCTGGACCTTCGTGAACAGCGCCGCCCGCATGATCTACGGCTGCGAGCCGCAGGAGCTGCTGGGGCGCCCGCTCATGGCGCAGGTGCTGCCCGAGCGACGACCGCAGACGCAGCAGATGCTCGACGAGCTGCGGGCCGGCAAGCCCCGCCTGCGCCTCGAGAGCACGCACCTGCGACGCGACGGCACGGTCGTGCAGCTCAGCATCAACGCCATCCCCGTCCGCGACGAGTACGGCAACGTGGTCGGCAGCACCGGCACCTCGACCGACATCACCGAGCGCAAGCGGGCGGAGGAGCGGGTTCGGGAGGCGAACGCGCGCTTCGAGTCGCTCGTGGCCGGGATGCCACTGGGCTACATCGTCTGGACGCCGGATTTCCGCGTCCTGGAATGGAACCCGGCCGCGGCGGCGATCTTCGGCTACACGGCCGAGGAGGCGGCGGGGCGGACGGCGAGCGAGCTGCTGGTGCCGCCGGAGGAGCAGGGCCGCTTCGACGAGATGGCGGGGCTGCTGCGCAGCGGGCACGGCGGCGGCGGGATGGTGCTCGTCAACCGGCGGGCCGGCGGCGAGAAGATCCGTTGCGAATGGGTCAACACGGTGCTTTCGGGCGGCGGGGGCGTGCAGGCCATCGTGACGCTGGTGCGCGACGTGTCGGAGCGCGAGCGGCTCGAGGCGCAATTGCGGCAATCGCAGAAGCTTGAGAGTCTGGGCGTGCTGGCCGGGGGCGTGGCGCACGACTTCAACAACCTCCTGGTGGGCATTCTCGGTAACGCCTCGCTCGCGCTCGAGCAATTGGCGCCCGACTCTGCGCTGCGCCCGCTGCTGGAACGGGTCGTCAATGCCGGCCGGCGGGCGACGGACCTGACGCAGCGGATGCTGGCGTATGCCGGACGGGCGACGTGCGACGTGCAGCTCATGGACCTCAACACGCTGGTGAGTGAGATGGCGGACTTCGCGGCCGCCGGCGTTCCCAAGCGGGTCGCATTGCACATCCACACCGCCGCCGATCTGCCGCTGGTGAAGGCGGACGGCGGGCAGATGCAGCAGGTGATCATGAACCTGCTGATCAATGCGGCCGAGGCCATCGGCGAGAGCGGCGGCGAGGTGACGGTCTCGACCTGGCACGAGACGCTGGAGGCCGAGCGGATCGCGGCGGAGTTTCCAGACCGTCGGCTGGCGCCGGGCGAATACGTGTGCCTCGAGGTGCGCGACACCGGCAGCGGGATGACGCCGGAGGTGCAGGCGCGGATCTTCGATCCGTTCTTCACGACGAAGTTCGCCGGGCGCGGGCTGGGGCTGTCGGCGATCCTGGGGATCGTGCAAGCGCACCGCGGCGCGGTGACGGTTTCGTCGCAGGTCGGGGTGGGAACGGTGTTCCGCGTGTACCTGCCCGTCGCGGCTCCGCGCACGACACCGGTGCCGGTGGAGCGCGTCACCCCGCCGTTGCCGCCGGAGTCCACGATCCTGGTCATCGATGACGAGGAGGACATCCGCGAGGTGGTTCAGGCGGTGCTGGAGAGCCGCGGGCTGCGGGTGCTGACCGCCGAGGACGGGCAGCGCGGGATCGAGGTCTTCCGGGAACATGCGGCGCGCATCAATGCCGTGCTGCTGGACCTGAACATGCCGGGCATGAGCGGAGTGGCCGTGTTCCGGGCTCTGCTGGAGCTGCGTCCCGACGTAAAGGTGATCCTCTCGACGGGCTTCAGCGAGCAGGAGGCGGCCCGGCAGTTCGCCAACGCGCCACTGGCCGGCTTCGTGCACAAGCCGTATACGGCCACGGCGCTGGTGGAGAAGATCGGCGCCGCGCTGGGGGTGAACTAGCCGGGTCCGGTCGCCTGAGTTGCCCGACCGGCGCCCCCTTTTCAGCCGAGTCGCGCGGCGATCCAGGAGCGGCCGGCCGCGAGGGCTTCGCCCAGCTTCTCGGGGTGCTTGCCGCCCGCTTGGGCCATGGTCGGCGGGCCGCCGCCGCCGCCGCCGACCAGCGGGGCGATAGCCTTGACCAGCTCGCCGGCCTTCAGCCCGCGCTGCACGAGGTCGGGCGAGAAGGCCGCCAGCAGCGTGACCTTGCCGTCACCCGCCGTGCCGAATAGCACGGCAGCCGAGCCCGACTTCTGCTTGACGGCGTCGGCGGCGCTCTTCAGCGCGTCGAGCGGGACCTCGGGTAATTCGCCCACGACCACCGTCGCGCCGCTCAGCTTCACCGCGCCCGCCAGCAGCTCCTCGGCCCGAGCCCGAGCCAGCTCCGCAGCGTCGGCGACCGACGATTTCTGCTGGGCGTGGACCACGCGCTGCAACTCGTCCAGCAGCGGCCGCAACCGCGCGCGGTGCCGCACGGCGAGTGTTGTCGTGGCGACGGCGGTCTGGAGCTCGGCCAGGCCGGCCGCGATCTGGGCGGGCGGGTCGCCCGCGAGCTGCTCGGCCCGCCGCACGAGCGCTTGGCCGGTTTCCTCGACTAACCGCGCGGTCTGGCCGGTGAGACCGACGATGCGGCGAACGCCTTTGGCCACGGCCTCCTCGGCCGCGATGAGGAAGTGCTCGATTTCGCCCGTGTTGCGGACGTGCGTGCCGCCGCAGAACTCGACCGAAACCTCGCGCCAGGCGGGGTTGTCGGGATTGGCCAGGAGCTCGGTGACGGGTGTGCCGACCGAGAGGACGCGGACGCGATCGGGGTAGCGTTCGCCGAAGACGGCCCGCAGGCCGCGGATGTGCAGCGCCTGGTGCTGGTCAACTTCGTCCCAGTAGACGGGCTGGTCGCGGCGGATGCGTTCGTTGACGAGCTGCTCGACGCGCTCGAGCTCCTCGGGCGTGAGGGCCTTGGGGTGCGAGAAGTCGAAGCGGGTCTTTTCGTGATCGACGAGCGAGCCCTTCTGCTGCACGTGCTCGCCCAGCACCTCGCGCAGGGCCCAGTTCAGCAGGTGCGTGGCGGTGTGGTTCTTCATGGTGGCGCCGCGCCGCGGATCGACCCGCAGCTCGACGGCGTCGCCCAGCCCCAGCGACCCCTGCACCAGCGTCCCGATGTGCTGGACGTAATGTCCTGGGCGCTGCGTGTCATCCACCTCGAACCGCGTGCCGTCCGTGCGGATCTCCCCGCGGTCGCCGACCTGGCCGCCGGCCTCGGCGTAGAAGCACGTGCGGTCGCAGAGCACGACGGCCCGCTCGCCCGGTGCGAGCCGCTCCTGTTCCGCCGCAAGCACGACGGCGCCATCCGCGGTAATGCGCAGGATGCCGACGACACGGGCCGCCAATTCCGTGGACTGATACTTGGGACTGTCGTCGGTTGCGGCCAGACCGGCCGCGATTTCCTGGGGGACCTGGGGCGACTCCGGCCCGGCGCGCCCGGTGCCGCGGGCTCGCTCGCGGGCCTCGTCCATGCGGCGTTCGAACTCGCCGATGTCGACCGTCAGGCCCTGCTCATCGGCCATGAGCTGCGTGAGGTCGATCGGGAAACCGTAGGTGTCGTGCAGGCGGAAGGCGTCGCCGCCGGTGATCTCGTTGTTGTGGTCGGTACGGGCGCGCAGGGCCGCGTCTTCGAAGAGCGACAGACCGCGCTCGAGCGTGCGACCGAACGAATCCTCCTCTTCGCGAATGATGGCGATGACCTCGGCCGGGCGCTTCCGCAGCTCGGGAAAGACGTCGCCCATCGTGTCGACCACCGTCGGCACGAGGCGGTACAGGAACGGCTTGTGCATGCGCAGGTACTGCCAGCCGTAGCGAACCGCGCGGCGCAGGATCCGCCGCAGGACGTAGCCGCGGCCCTCCTTGTCCGGCACGGCCCCGTCGCTGATCGCGAAGGTCAGGCAGCGGATGTGGTCGGCGATGACGCGGTAGGCCACGTCGCGCATCAACGCCCCGTGAGTCCCTGGTTCCCTCGTTCCCGTGCTCCCTGGATCCCTTCCTTCCAGCCGCCCGCCGTACGCCGGTACCCCCGTCACGTCGCGGATCGCGGCGAAGATCGGCGCGAACACGTCGGTGTCGTAGTTGCTCACCTCCCCCAGCCGCCCGCGCTCCATGCCCTGGATGAGCGCGGTGACCCGTTCGAACCCCATGCCCGTGTCGACGTGCCGGGCCGGCAGCGGCGTGAGCACACCGTCCGGCCCGCGATTGAACTGGATGAAGACCAGGTTCCAGATTTCCATCACCCGCGGGTCCCCGGCGTTGACCAGCGCGCCGCCGGACTTCCCGGGTGTCAGATCGATGTGAATCTCGCTACAGGGCCCGCACGGCCCCGTGTCGCCCATTTCCCAGAAATTGTCCTTCTTCGAGCCGGAGTGGACGCGCTCGGCCGGCAAAATGCGGCGCCACAGATCGCGGGCCTCCGTGTCCGGCGCGAGCCCTTCCTCACGATCACCGCCGAAGTATGTGGCGTGCAGCCGCGCGGGGTCGATCCCCCACACGTCGACCAGCAGCTCCCAGGCCCACGCGATCGCCTCCTCCTTGAAGTAGTCCCCGAACGACCAGTTGCCGAGCATCTCGAAAAACGTGTGGTGATACGTGTCGTGCCCCACGTCATCGAGATCGTTGTGTTTGCCGCCCGCTCGGATGCACTTCTGCGTGTTGGCCACCCGGACGTGCTTGGGCCGCTCGCTGCCGAGAAAGTACGGCTTGAACTGGTTCATGCCCGCGTTCGTGAACAGCAGCGTCGGATCGTCGTGCGGGACGACGGGCGAGCTGGGCACGAAGGCGTGGCCGTGCCGCTGACAGAAAAAATCGATGAACTCCTGACGAATCTGAGCGGCGGTGCGCATGCCGGCAATCCTCGCGTTTCCGGCACTGGGGGCCGGAAAGACGCAATTCTACCGGACCGCGGACGCCGGAGCACGGGCCCCGGCGCGCCGCGCCGGGGGGCTTCAGCATTCGGCCGGCACGGGCCCGCGCTGGCCGCAGCAGAGGACCTCGTCGACGCCGGGCAGCGCCGCGGCCGCGCGCAGGAAGTCGTCGCTCGGGTCGACGTTTGCCGCGGTCCGCCCCCGAACGGTCGCGACCCAGCCCGCCGGGGTGCGGATGTCCAGGTAGACGGGGCAGGCGCCGCAATACTGGCGGCAGAGCTGCTGGAGACGCGGGAGGGCGTCAAGCTCGGTGCCGCTGCTGCGCAGCCGGACGACGACCTCGCGGGCGTACTGACGGCGGGCGTGCTCGATGGGCACGATCCGCGCCACGCGAATGCTCGGGCTTTCCTTGCGGCGATCAACCGCGCCCTCGATGAAGACGACCGTGTCGGGCCGCAGCAGCGGCAACGCCTGCTCCTGGTCCGGAAACACGAGCGCCTCGGTCGAGCCCGCGAAGTCCTCGATCACGCCGACGTACAGCCGCCGTCCGGCCGAGCGCCCGGCCTTGATCGGCACGCTGCGGACCGAGGCGACCAGTCCGGCGAGCACGACCTGTTGACCGTGGCGGAGCCGCGCCAGCCCAGCCGTGTCGGTGGTGCTGAAGCGGCGCACGAGTTCTTCGTACTGGGCCAGGGGGTGCTTGGTGATGTAGAAGCCGAGGGTGGCCTTCTCGTGGGCGAGCATGACGGAGTCCGGCCATTCCTCCGTGCCAATGGGGCGCGGGGGCGCGGCGGCGGCCGACCCGAAGCCGCCGAACATGCTGAGCTGCCCGGCGCGACGGTCGCGCTGGGCTTCCTGGCCGATTTCGATCGCCTTTTCCACGATCTCCATCAGGGCGCGGCGCATCGCGCCGGTGCAGTCGAACGCGCCGGACTTGATCAGGGCCTCGATCACGCCCTTGTTTACCAGTTGCAGGTCGACGCGCTCGCAGAAGTCGTACAGGTCGTGGAACGGGCCGGCGCGGCGGGCGGCCAGGATGGCTTGCACCGCCTTGTGCCCCACGCCGGCGATGGCCGCCAGGCCGAAGCAGATGTACCCGCGACGCGCGGGACCGAGGGCTCCCGGGAGCGAGGGCTCCAGGTGCTGCGCGTCCGCCGTTGCGGAGTACGCTCCATCCCTTGATCCCTTGGTCCCTTGATCCCTTACGCCCGCGATCCCGGCACGGTCGTACACGACGGTGAACGCCTCCTCGCTCTCGTTGATGTTCGGCGGGGTGATCGGAATGCCGATCGACCCGTCAGGCAGACGGAGGCGGCGGCACTCGTCGATGTACTCGGCGATTTTCTCCTTGTTGCCGCTTTCGTACGTGAGCAGGGCGGCAATGAACTCGAGCGGGTAATACGTTTTGAGGTACGCGGTCTGGAACGCGATCAGGGCGTAGCCGGTCGAGTGCGCCTTGTTGAACGCGTAGCCGCCGAACTTGAGAATGTCCTGGAAGATCTGCTCGGCCGTCTCGCGGGCCACGCCGTTGGCGAGCGCGCCCTCGATGAACGCCCCGCGCTCCGCTGCGATCATCGACTCTTTCTTCTTCGAGATGGCCTTGGCCAGACGGAAGGCCCGCCGCAGCGGCACGTTCCCCAGACGGTTCACCAGGCGGCTGACCTGTTCCTGGTAGACCATGATGCCGTAGGTTTCGGCCAGGACTTCGGTCATGATCGGATGCGGCGTGGTCCAGGTCGTACGGCCGTGCTTGCGGGCCACATATTCGTCGATGTACTCCATCGGTCCGGGTCGGAAGAGGGCGTTGGCCGCGATGAGGTCTTCGATGCGGTTGGGCTTCATCTTCATCAGGACGTCGCGCATCCCGCCGCCTTCGAACTGAAAGACGCCGCGCGTCTCGCCGCGGGCCAGCAGCTCGTACACCCGCGCGTCCGTCAGGTCGAGTCGCTCCAGGTCGATGGTCACGCCGTGGTGCCGCTGGATCAGCCGGCAGGCAAGGTGAATCTGCGACAGCGTCCGCAGCCCGAGGAAGTCCATCTTCAACAGGCCGACCTTCTCGACCGTGCCGCCTTCGAACTGCGTCGTCACGTCCTCTGCGTCGGCCGGCTTGTGCAGCGGCACGAGCGTGTCCAGCGGCACGTCCGCGATCACCACGCCGGCCGCATGCACCGAGGCGTGCCGGGCCATGCCCTCCAGCCGCCGGCCGATGTCCACGACGTTGCGGATGGTGGGGTTGTTCTCGTAGAGCTGCCGCAGCGCGGGTTCCTGCCGCAGGGCCTTGTCGAGCGTCATCTTCAGCTCTTCGGGCACCAGCTTGGCGACGCGGTCGGCTTCGGCCGGCGGGACGTCGAGCGCCCGGCAGATGTCGCGGATCACGGCCCGGGCCTTGAGCCGCCCGAACGTGATGATCTGGGCCACGTGCCCGTACTTGCGGCGGACGTACTCGATCACTTCGGGCCGGCGGTCCTGGCACAGGTCGACGTCGATGTCGGGCATCTCGTCGCGCTCGGGGTCCATGAAGCGCTCGAAGTACAGCCCGTAGCGGAGGGGGTCGGCCGCCGAGATGCCCAGGCAGTAGCCGACCACGGTGCTACAACCGCTGCCGCGGGCCACGGCCGGGATGTCGTGCTCGCGGGCAAACTTGACGAAGTCCCAGACGATCAGGAAATAGCCCGAGAAGCCCTTGCTGCGGATGACCTCGAGCTCGTAGTCGATCCGCTCGCGGAGCTCGGGGCGGATCTCGCCGTAGCGCCGGCGGGCACCCTCGTACACCAGCTCGCGCAGGTAGCCGTCGGCGGTCTTGCCGGCGGGCGGTTCGTAGCGCGGCGCGTGCCGCTGCGTGAAATCCAGGTCCAGCTCGCAGCGCTCGGCCACCCGCAGCGTGTTGGCCAACGCTTCCGGATAGTCGCCCAGTGCCGCCGCCATCTCCGCCGGACTCTTGAGGTAGAACTCCTGCCCCTCGAACCGGAAGCGGTTGACGTCGCTCTTGCGCGAGCGCGTCGAGATGCAGCACAGCACATCGTGGGCTTCATGGTCGTCACGCAGCAAATAGTGCACGTCGTTGGTCGCGATCAGGCCGATACCAAGGCGCTTCGCGAGCGCGGCCAGCTCCGGGTTGATCTCGCGTTGCAGCGGCAGGCCGTGATCCTGAAGCTCGATCAAGAAGCGGTCGGGGCCGAAGATCCGCAGATACTCTTCCGCGATCTCGCGCGCCGCCCGCGCGTCGTGCCGGCACAGCGCCGTCGGAATCTCGCCCCCCAGACACGTGCTGGTGCAGATGAGCCCGGCCGAGAACTCGCGCAGCACTTCCTTGTCGATCCGCGGCTTCCGGTAGAACCCCTCCAGGTAGCCGATCGAGGCCAGCTTCATGAGGTTCTGGTAGCCCCGCCGGTCCTGCGCCAGCAGCAGCAGGTGGTGGTAGTCGCCGTCCGGGCGGGCCTCCCGCTCGCGGCGGTCGCGGGGAGCCATGTAGACCTCGCACCCGAGGATCGGCTTGATCCCGGCCGCCTTGGCCGCGGTATAAAACTCGATCGCGCCGAAGAGGTTGCCGTGGTCGGTGACCGCCACGGCCGGCATCCCCAGCGCCTTGCAGGTCTCGACCAGGTCGCGGACGCGGCAGGCGCCGTCCAGCAAGGAGTACTCCGTGTGGACGTGCAGATGGACGAAGGGGGGGGTGAACGTCTGGGTCACGAGAATCCTCGCGCGTGTTGGCCGGCATCGTATCGCGAGTGTGAGCGGCCGGGCAAACGGGCGCCGCGACACGTCCCGGGGCGGTGTCGGGGCGGCCTCTTTATGGGCCCAGAGTCCGCGGGCCGGATTCCAGGTGCGCCCGTCGAATGTCGATACAGCGAGAAACACGATGTCGCTGCCGCTTCAGGCATTGTGTCGGCTCTCACAGGAGCGCGCCGCGTCGGAGCTCGTGGAAGGCGGGCCAGACGCCGCGGAAGTCGCGATTGGCGGTACCGTGACGGCGGATCGGCGCGCCGCCGGTTCCTTTTCTCAACAGGCTGTTAACCGTTTCAAGCGAGGCTAGCAATGTCCCTGGGCTTCAAATTCGGGCTCTCGCAACTCAGCATGGCGATCATCCCCGTAGCGCTGGTCGCGGCCGTCACGCTTTGGCAGTCGAACCGCGGGTTCGAGCGGGCCGAGCAGGTGACCACGGAAGCTTTCGAGCAGAACACGAGTTCCGGCGCCGAAGCGCTCGCGGCCGCGGCGGACGCGGATCTGACGCACCAGGCCCAGTTGGTCTATGCGATGTGCGCTGCGCAGCAGGAAACCATCGAGCAAGTGGTCGCGAACAACCTCAACGTTGCCCAGGAAGTGCTCGCGAACGGCGGCGGCGTGCGGTTCGCGGAAGAGAAGCTGGAGTGGGAGGCGGCCAACCAGTTCACGGGCGAGAAGACCCGCGTCTCGCTGCCGGCGCTCTGCGTCGGCGAAACGCCGCTGGGGCAGAATGGCGATCCGGAGACGCCGGCGCCGGTGGTCGACCGCGTGCGTGAGCTGGTCGATGCGACCTGCACGATCTTCCAGCCCATGAACGCGGACGGCGACCTGCTGCGGGTGTGCACGAACGTGCGGAAGCCCGACGGTACGCGTGCGATCGGGACGTACATCCCCGCCCGCGAGCCGGATGGAAAGCCCAACGCGGTGGTCGCGGCGGTCAACGCCGGGAAGCGGTACGTCGGTCGGGCATTTGTGGTGGATCGCTGGTACATCACGGCCTACGAGCCGCTGCGCGACGCGCAGGGCAAGACTGTCGGCGTGCTCTACGTCGGCGTGCCGCAGGAGAGCGCCACAGCGCTGCGCAAAGCGATCATGGACATGAAAGTGGGCAAGACGGGCTACGTGTACGTGCTGAACGCCAAGGGCAGCACGCGCGGCCACTACGTGATCTCGGCCGGCGGCAAGCGCGACGGGGAAGATGTCTGGGAGACCAAGGACTCTGACGGCAACCCGGTCATCCAGACGATCTGCTCCAAGGCGCTGGCGCTGAAACCGGGAGAGATCGGCGAAATCCGCTACCGGTGGAAGAACCCCGACGACGCGGTGCCACGCGAAAAGCTCGTCAAGCTGGCGTACTTCGAGCCGTGGGACTGGGTCATCGGCGTAGGCTCGTACGTGGACGAATTCGACGAGGCGGTCCGCACCATGCAGTCGCGGGCTGCGGCCGCGACGCGCGACGTGCAGCGGGCCGCCCTCGCCGCGCGCCGAAACGTCATGATCTGGTCGGCCGGAATCGTCGCCGGCATCGCCATATTGGCTTGCGTCGTCTCGCTGATGGTGACGCGCAGCATCACCGGCCCGGTGAATCGCATCGTCGAGACGCTAACGGTCGGTGCCGACCAGGTCAACGCGGCCGCGGGGCAGGTGGCCTCGGCCGCCCAGCACCTGGCCGAGGGCGCCAGCGGCCAGGCCTCGGCGCTGGAGGAGACGAGCAGCGCGCTTGAACAGATGTCGGCCATGACCCTCACCAACGCCGAGAACTCGCGAAGGGCGAACGAAATCGCGGGCCAGGCCCGGGACAACGCCAATCAGGGCGAGCGCACCATGAACGAGCTCGACGCCGCGATGGGCGCGATCAACGACTCGGCCGGGCGCATCAGCCAGATCATCAAGGTGATTGAGGAGATCGCCTTCCAGACCAACCTGTTGGCCCTCAACGCGGCCGTCGAGGCGGCCCGGGCGGGTGAGCACGGCAAGGGCTTCGCGGTGGTGGCCGAGGAGGTTCGCAACCTGGCCCAGCGGTGCGCCGACGCGGCGCGCGATACCACCGGGCTGATCGAGAACGCCGTGCAGCGGGCGCGCGAGGGAACCAGCGTGGCGCAGACGGCCGGTCAGGCGCTGCGCGGCATCGCCGGCGATGTGCAGCAGGTGGCGGACCTGCTCAGCGGTATCTCGCAAGCGTCGGAAGAGCAGGCGCGCGGCGTCGAGCAGATCAACACCGCGATCAGCCAGATGGACAAGACCACGCAGCAGAACGCGGCCGGGGCCGAGCAGTCCGCCTCCGCGGCCGAGCAGCTCAGCGCGCAGGCCGCGACCCTGCTGGCGGCGATCAGCGACCTGAGCACGTTGATTTCCGGCGCGCAGCCCGTCGTCGAGGCGAAACCCGACCGGCCATAGCGGCGGGGGCCGCCCGTCACCCGCGCGGCGGGCGGCTCAGAAGCTGCTTGCGAATCGCGGCCAGGAGGGTCTCCGGCTCGGACATCCGTCCGGGGCCCACCTCGCCGCACGCGAGCCAGCCCTCCTCGGGGCCGACCAGCACGCAGCCGTGGTCGCGCAGCCAGGCGACGTTGCGCTGCACGGCCGGGTGGGCCCACATCCGGCGATTCATCGCGGGCGCCAGCAGGATGGGGCAGTCCGCGGCAAGCAGCAGCGTGCTCACAAGGTCGTCGGCGATCCCGCCGGCGAGCTTGCCGAGAAGGTTCGCGGTCGCCGGGGCCACGACGACCAGGTCGGCCGTCTCCGTCGGCCGCAGGTGCTCCATCGCGCCGGGATCCGCGGCGTGCCACTGGCTCGTGAGCACCGGCCGGCCGGTGAGGGCGCGAAAGGTGGTCGGCCCGACGAAGCGGCGGGCGTTGCGGGACATCGCGACCGTCACCCGGCAGCCGTCTTGCACGAGGTGCGAAACCAGGGCGGCCGTCTTGTAGGCGGCGATCCCGCCGGTGACGCAGACGAGCGTTTCGTAGCGGGCGAGATCGGCCATGGTCGCTTCCGGGGTGGCACGGTCCACGCGCGGTTGGCGTCGCGCCGGGCCGCGGCGGATCCGGCCCGCGTCGCTGCACGATCCGGCGCGGCACTGCCGCTGCGGACCGTTCCACGCCGGCCGCAGGTTA
>CAZMCT010000067.1:0-21785 GCA_964564785.1 uncultured Planctomycetales bacterium | reverse complement strand
CCCATCACCGGCTGTCCGAGTTCTCTAACCCCCTATCGGTACTCCGGCCCGCCGCGCTTGCAGCGGCCGCCGACCTCCGGCCAAATCGACGGTCCGGGCGCGCTTGTCGGCGGCCGGCGGCACCCTACCATGACGTCGTGAACTTGCGGGCAAGGACGACGGCTGGATGGCTCGCCGCGACGCTGGCGCTCGCCGCGCCGGCGCAGCCCGCCGCGGACGCCGTTTCCGCGTGGCGGCGCAACCTGGCCTGCCAGGCCGCGCTCGACCGGGCCGGCTTCTCCCCGGGGCTGATCGACGGCGTGCCCGGACGCAAGACCATGCTCGCGCTCCGCGCTTTCCAAGCCGCGCGCGGCGTGCCGGTCACCGGCGAGTTCGACCCCCGCACCCTCGCTGCGCTCGAGGTCGACGCGCAACCGGCCACCCTCTCATACCGCATCGCCGACGCGGACCTGCGCGATGTCGGCCCGGTCCCCTCCGACTGGAACGAAAAAGCGCGGCAGTCACGCTTGCATTATGAGACCCTCGCCGCCCTGCTGGCCGAGCGCGGCCACTGCACGCAC
This sequence comes from uncultured Planctomycetales bacterium, assembly GCA_964564785.1. Taxonomy (GTDB): domain Bacteria; phylum Planctomycetota; class Phycisphaerae; order UBA1845; family Fen-1342; genus CAZMCT01. The sequence continues at coordinate 21,225 of CAZMCT010000067.1, read as the reverse complement.
GCCTGTCTGCAACGGTTGAACCCCGGCCGCGACCTGCGGCAATTGGCCAGCGGCGATACGGTCGTGTTGCCCAACGTCGAGCAGCGGGCCAGCGGACCCGCCGCGTCCCTCGTCGTCGATCTGGGCGAGAAAACCGTGCGAGCGCTCGACGCCCGCGGCCGCACGCTCGCGCTGTTTCATTGCTCCATCGCCCAATTCGCCGAGAAGCGGCCGCGGGGCACGGCCCGCGTGACTTCGGTCGCGTTCGACCCGACGTACCTCTTCCGGCCGGAGATGTGGCCGGAAGTGAAGAACGTTCACCGATCTCTCACCATACCTGCGGGTCCGCGGAACCCGGTCGGGCTGTGCTGGATCGACCTGAGCCTGCCGGGCTACGGGATTCACGGGACGCCGAATCCCGAGCAGATCGGCAAGACGGGCTCGCACGGGTGCATCCGGCTGACGAACTGGGACGCGGTGCGGCTGGGGCGAATGGTGCGCGCGGGGGCGCCCGTGCAGTTCCGCGAATGACCCACGCTAGAATCGTTTCGCAGGGTCCTCGACGAGCCGGGATGACGACCATGCACGAAACGGTGCTCGAAGCCATCGGCCGCACGCCACTGGTGCGACTGCGCCGTGTGGCGGCCGGGCTGCCGTGCCCCGTCTACGGCAAGGTCGAGTTCGTCAACCCCGGCGGCAGCATCAAGGACCGTATCGCCTGGGCAATGGTGGAGCAGGCCGAACAGGCCGGCCAGATCACGCCCGGCGTCACCACGATCATCGAAGCTACGGCCGGAAACACGGGCATCGGGCTGGCGCTGGCGGCTGCCATCAAGGGCTACCGCTGCATCTTCGTGCTGCCGGACAAGATGAGCGGCGACAAGATCAGCCTGCTGCGGGCGTACGGGGCCGAGGTGGTCATCGTGCCGACGAACGTTCCGCCCGACTCGCCCGAAAGCTACAACGGCGTGGCCAACCGGCTGTTGAACGAGGTCCCGCACGCCTGGCGACCGGACCAGTTCTCGAACTTGGCCAACCCCGAGATGCACTATCGGACCACCGGGCCGGAGATCTGGGAGCAGAGTTCCGGGCGCGTCACCTGCCTGGTGGCAGGGATCGGCACGGGCGGCACGATTACCGGCGTCGGCCGATACCTGAAAGAGCGCAACCCGCGGGTGCGGGTGGTTGCGGCCGACCCGGAGGGCTCGGTGCTGTCGGGCGACAGTCCCAAGAGCTGGAAGGTGGAAGGCATCGGTGAAGATTACGTGCCAAAGACGCTGAACACGAACGTGGTGGACGACTGGGTGCGGGTTTCCGACCGCGATTCGTTTGTCACGGCCCGGCGGCTGGCGCGGGAAGAGGGGCTGCTCGTCGGCGGCTCGTCGGGCACCGCGGTCGCGGCGGCGCTGCGGTATGCCGAACGCCTGACCGAGGCGGACCTGGTCGTCGCGATCCTGCCGGACACGGGGCGGAACTATCTGAGCCGGCTGTACGACGATGAGTGGATGCGCGCCAACGGCTTCGCGCTCGACGCACCCCCGCGGCGCGCAACCGCGGGCGACGTGCTCGCGCTTCAGGGCGACCGGCCGCTGCTGGCACTGTCGCCGGAGGACACCGTGCAGGACGCGATCGAGTTGTGCGGGCGGCAGGCGATTTCGCAGATCCCCGTCCTGGAACAGGGCCGTTCGGCCGGCGCGATCCAGGAGGTGACGCTAGCGCGACTGCTGCACGAGGACCCGGCGCACCGCGGCACGAAGCTGCGCGCGGTGATGGCCCGGCCGCTGCCGGAAGTCCAGAGTGAGACGTCGCTCGACGAAGTGTACCGGATACTGATGTCGGGCTGCACCGGCGTGCTGGTGCGGCGCGCCGGAAGAATTGCCGGTATCATCACCCGGATCGATCTCGTGGAGTTCTGGAATCGCGGCCAGGAGCCGGGCAAAGACAAGCGATGACCGGGAACGAGTGACCGAGATCGGCGCGGGATTTGCTCCGCCACCGATGGATTCACCCATGCGTTTTTCAACGAAGGCCATTCACGTCGGCCAGGACCCCGACCCCGGCACCGGGGCGACGATCCCGCCGATCCACGTCACGACGACATACACTCAGGCCGCTCCCGGCGAGCACAAGGGCTTCGAGTACTCGCGCTCGGACAATCCGACGCGCCGCGCGCTCGAGACCTGCCTGACCGCGATCGAGAGCGGCGCCGGAGCGTGTGCCTTCGCGTCCGGGCTGGCGGCCACCAACGCCGCCGTCGGCGCCCTGCTCCGCCCGGGCGACTCGCTGGTGGCCTACGGCGATCTCTACGGCGGGACCTATCGGCTGTTCGAGCGCATCTTCCGCCCCTGGGGACTGGTTATCCGCTACGCCGACCAGAACACCCCCGACGCGCTGGCCGCGCTGGTCGACCCGACGACCCGCCTAGTGTGGATCGAGACCCCGACCAACCCCATGCTCCGCCTGCTCGATATCACCGCCGTCGCCGAGGCCCTGCGCGCCTGCGCCATTCCGCCCGGCACCGCGGAGCGCCCCTGGCTGCCCGCCCGCCCGCTGCTTCTTGTCGACAACACCTTCGCCACACCCGCGCTCCAGCGCCCGCTCGAGCGCGGCGCCGACCTGGTCCTGCACAGCACCACCAAGTACCTCGGCGGCCACTCCGACGTGATCGGTGGAGCGCTCGTCGCGGCCGACGCACGCCTCCTCGAGCCGATCCGCTTCTTCCAGAACGCCGCCGGTGGCGTCCCCGGGCCCTTCGACTGCTATCTCGCGCACCGCGGAATCAAAACCCTCGCACTCCGCATGGTTCAGCACGGTGTGAACGCCGGCCGAATCGCGGCGTGGGCGGCCGCCCGGCCCGAGTTCGAGCGCGTCATCTACCCCGGTCTGCCGGCCCACCCCGAACACGAACTCGCCCGGCGTCAGATGGCCGGCTTCGGAGGGATGGTCACCGTCGTGCTTCGCGGCGGCGCTGCGGCCGCCCGGCGCTTCATGTCGCGCACGCGGCTGTTCGCCTGCGCCGAAAGCCTGGGGGGCGTCGAGTCGCTGGCGAACTATCCCGCGATCATGACGCACGCGTCGATGCCGCGCGACGTGCGCGAGCGGATCGGCATCGTCGACGGCCTCGTGAGGCTCAGCGTCGGCATCGAGGACGCCGACGACCTGATCGCCGATCTCGAGCAAGCGCTCGCGCCCTAGCCGTCCGCGTCACTCGATGTCCCCCGGCTCGTCCTCCGCCCGCTCCCGCACGTTCGGCGATTCGGCCCTTGGCGCTTCCGGGGCCGGCTCGACCTTCACGCCCGCTTTTTCCAGCTCGCGGGCCCGCGCCGTCGCCCGGGCCACCGTCCCGGCCGGCAGGATCAGGCCCCGGCCGCGGGCCACCAGGTTGGCCGTGTTGCCCGCGAGCTCGTCCTCGTCCGGCTGCTGGATCGTCGCGACGCCCACCACCTGCCCCGAGGTGGTGAAGACCGGCAGGCCGGGATCGGTGTCGAGGTTGCCGCGAACGACGTACAGCTCGCGCGGCTTGTGCGTGCGGCCGGCGACGATTCCGTCGGTCACCAGGACGACCTGGCCGAAGAACCGGCCCATGACACCCAGCGCAAGCACGCGCTGGCCGAGCTGGGCTTTCACGGCGTTCTCGGCGGGGGGCGTCAGCTCGACGAACGGCAGGGCCGCGGCGGGCGGATTCTTGATCTTGAGCCACGCCAGGTCGAGCTCCGTATCGCGCGCGATGAACGTGGCGTCGAGTCCGACCGGGTCGCCGCCCATCAGCACCTTGATCTCGGACGGAACCGACCGTCCGCCGCGCCGGCCGCCGCCGAGCAGCGTGTTTGAGCAGAGAACCAGGCCGTCCGGGGCCACCAGCACGCCGTTGATCTCGTTCTCGCCCTCGAAATCGCCGAAGCGGGCCTGAGTTTTCTGCACATAACGGATCGTCACCAGCGCCGGGCCGTGCGCCGCCCGAACCGCCTCGTACTCGCGCTGCCGGGCAAGCGACTCGTCGTCTGCGCGGCCGGTGGCCGCGAGCAGCGTGACCAACAACAACGTGGTTGGGCGAATCATCGTACACTCCTGATCGGTGCGTCGGCCGGCGGCCCGCCGGCCGCTACGGGGCCGGCCGGTACAGGGGGCCGGCTGCTACGGAGCTTCGCTCGCGGCTGCCTGGCGGGTCTCCGGCACCCATTCCGGTTCGACGAAATGAAAGTGTGTCCGCACACCGCGCAGCACGACGAACACGACCCGCTGCGGCTTTCGCTGCGTGACGTCCTCCATGACTTTGCGGTACTCATCAATGTCGGGGACAGCGCGGCCATCGATCTGTTGGATCAGGTCGCCGCTCTCGATGCCGCCGAGCCCGGCCCAGCCGGCGCCCTCGACTTGCTCCACCAGCACACCCGTGACGTCGTCGCCCCAGCGGTTCTCGTCGCGGTCGAAAAACGTCAGCTCGCGGACGGTCAGCTCGAAGTCGCGATTGCGCTCGCGGCGGACCTCCTCGGCCGTCAGCCGCGTCGGCTCGAGCGTGACGGTAACATCGACCGGCCCATCGGCCCGCAGCACCGTCAGGGTCGCCGGCTCGTCGATCTCCAGCCGTCGCACCTGTCGCGCCAGCAGCCCCGCGTCCTGCATCCCGCGCAGCGCCAGCGGCTCACCGTTCAGTGCCACCACCACGTCCCCCACCCGCAGCCCGCTCTCCGCCGCCCGCGTTCCGGGATAGACCCGCGTGATGCGGAATCCCGTGCGGTCCGCGTATCCCAGCTTCGCCGCCAGCTCACGCAGGATCGGCTGGGTGGCCACGCCAATCCACGCTTTCCGCAGCTCGCGCGGCGGATCAACCTCCTTATCCGGCCGCGGCCGCAGCAGCGTCAACTGGTTCTCTCCGCCCCGGTCGAACTCCAGCAGCAGGAACTCGGGCAGCGGCTTGCGGTCCACCATTTCGCGATAGACCGCGATCAGCGCCGCCAGGTCGCTGACCGGCCGGCCGTCGACCGCCCGCAAAACATCGTCGGGTGCGAGGGGGGGCGCGGCCGTCGCCGCCGGCCCGCCGGACCGAACACTCGTGATCAGCACGCCGGCGGCGTGTTCGAGCCGGCGGTCCTCGGCCATCTTGGGCGTGATGTCCATGCCGGCCAGTCCCCAGCCGCGAAAGGCGGCCTCGTCCCCGCGGTCCTTGCCGAGGCGCGCGGTCGTGACCCGCGTGTCCGCAACGCTGCCGTTGCGACGGTACGTGACCTTGATCGTCGCGCCGATCGGCAGATCGGCGATGCGCTTGAGCAGCGCCGGCACCTGCTCGATGAAGCGGACCGTCACGGGCACGTCGTCCATCGCGAGGATCACGTCCCCGGCCCGCAAGCCGGCCCGCGCGGCGGGACTGTCTTTCGTAATCGAGTTGATCAGCACGCCCTCATCGTGGCCGGTACGCTGAATCGCCTTGAAGCTCACGCCGATGTCGCTGCGCGGCACCTCGCCGTGCTGTACGAGGGCCGCGACGACCGCCCGCGCCAGATTGCTCGGGATCGCGAACGCCATCTGCGAGCCACCCAGCTCGTTCACGCCCACCACCTCGCCCTTGAGGTTCACCAGCGGCCCGCCGCTGTTGCCCGGGTTGATCGCGGCGTCGTGCTGAATCCAGTTCGTGAACAGCCCGGTCCGCTGGCCCTCGTTCAGCTCCAGCTCCTCGACTTCATCGCCGCCGAACTCGCGACCGAAGACACGCTCGGTGTTCGACACGATCCCCAGCGTGATCGAGCGCGACAGCGCGAACGGCGAGCCCATCGCCATCACGTAGTCGCCCAGCTCCAGCGCGTCGGAATCGCCGAACACCGCCACCGGCACCGTCCGCTCCGCGCCGAGCTCGTCAAGGTTCAGCTTCAGCACCGCGAGATCGGTCAGCGGGTCTTCGCCCACGAGCGTCGCACTCAGCTCACGCTTGTCGGTCAGCGTGCATCGGAACCGCTTGCCATTGGCCGTGACGTGCTGGTTCGTCACGACGTGCCCCTCGGGTGAGATGATCGTCCCACTCCCGACCGACTCGTCCTTCTTTTCCTTTCCGCCCCAGTAGTTCACCGTCACGACGTGGATGTTGACCAGCGCGGGAAAAACGCGTTCGCGGGCCGTCGCGAACAACGCCCGCACGTCCTCGCGCAGCCGGTCCGCGTCCTGCGTCGCCGAACCCCCACCCCCCCGTTGAGAGAGCGAGCTGGCTCGGCGACCATCCACCATCACGGCCGCGCCGGCAGCTACTCCCTCGGCGCCTGTCTCCTCTTTCAACGGGCGGCTGCGCTCGTCGAGGGCCGAAACCGCCGGCAACGCACTGCCATTCGCCGACGCAAGCAATAGAACGAGGCTCCCGAGGCGCCTCAGCATTTCGTAGTGCGGCATGCGTGACCTCTCTGGCCAAACCCGGCGGCCCCGGCTGTGAACGAACGCAGACTCTTATAGCGCACGAATCTCCGCCCGACAACCGCAAGCGGTTCGCGGTCGATGCGGCTTCGGCTCGCGAGATGGCCCAAGACCCCCTCGCGTGCCGATCAGCGCGGCGTGGCGGCGGTCTCGCGCAGCCGCACGACCCCCGCGAGGTTGCGCTCGCCGATGACGACCGTCAACTCGGTCGGCGCGCCGCCGCGCAGCAACTCGAGACGAACCGTTGCCCCTACCAATGTCTGCCCGACGAGTTCGGCCAGGTGGCTGGGGCCCCGGACCGACTGACGATCGAAACTGACCACGATGTCGCCCGGTTGGACCCCGGCGTGTGCGGCCGGGCCGTCCGGCTCGACCGCGTCGACCACCGCACCGCCGGCCACCGCCAGTGTCGCGCGCTCGGCCGCCTGGAGAGCGCGGACCGTCACGCCCAGGTATCCGTAGGTGATCGACCGCCCGGCCGCGAGCTGCTCGATGATCCGGAGGCGACCGGGCGTCATGGGAACGGCGAAACCGGCCCCCTCGTCGGCCGGGGCCCGCGTATGCATGGCCGTCACGACGCCGACCAGTTCACCACGCAGGTTGAACAGCGGCCCGCCACTGTTGCCCGGGTTGATCGGGGCGGTGATCTGGATCATGTCGTAGTAAAAACGGTCATCGACCTCGCCGAGCCCCGGGAGCTGGCGGCCCAGGTTGGCGATGATGCCGACCGAGGCGCTGAGCTGGCCGTCGAGTCCGAGCCCGAACGGATTGCCGAGCACGAGCACCCACTGGCCGCGGGCGATGGTGCTCCAGTCGCAGGCCGAGACCGGCCGCAGGCCGTCGCGGGGAACCTCGAGCACCGCCAGGTCGCTCCGGGAGTCCGACGCGCGGACGGTTGCGCGGAGCCGTTGACCGTCCCAAAACAGCACGTCGATCTCCGTCGCACCCTGGATGACATGTTCGTTGGTCAGGATCAGGCCGCGCTCCGCCAGCACGGTACCGCTGCCGTTGATCACGACCTGTAGCGGTGTCTCCGGGTCGTCGCTGCTCACCGGGCGCACCGCGCGGATCCCCACCACACCCGGCGCCACCTGCTCGACCAGTTCCTGAAACGTGCGCTGGAGCTCCTCGAGTTGGGCCAGCCCCGGCCCGCCGGGGGCCGGCGGCTCGAAACCGCGCGCCGCCCGCGGGGCCAGCACCGCCGAACACAGAAACGCCGCAGCGGCCGCCAGCCACAGCGGCCAGAGCCCGCGCACGACCAGATCACGCGCCCGAACAGGCGACGGAGCGAACCTCATGCGGTTAGTCCTCGGGAGTCGCCGGCCGTCCGGGCCCTCCGCCCGCCCGGCCGCGCTCGCCGGGTACTTCGACATCCCCACAGTGTCACATCAGCACGCCGACGGGTCCCATGCGCAACGCCTGCGCGGCCACCGCTCGCGGACGTTATCCGACCGGCCGCGGGCGCGCGGGCAATAACCGCGACTCTGCGCAAGGCCGCCGCCCCCCCCGTGCTTCGTGTGCCCTGCGCCACGCGATCGTGGAACCCGCGATCAACGTTTGCGCGCCGCCAGGGGCACCGGCCGGCGATTGCCGCCCGCAACCGCGGTGTGCGCGGGGCGGCGCGCCGTCGATTCGTCAGGTTCCTTGGGACTGGGGCCCTTCGCGGGCGTTTGGGTCTCGGCGGCCGCGAGTTGGGGGGCCTTGATCGCCAGCACCTTGTTGCGAATCTGAGCGAACAGCTCGGGGTTGTCGCGCAGGAACTGGCGGGCGTTGTCACGGCCCTGGCCCAGGCGCGTCTCGCCGAAGTTGAACCACGTGCCGCTCTTGTTCACCACGCCGCACTCGGCCGCCAGATCGAGCACGTCGCCCTCGCGGCTGATGCCCGACTCGAACAGGATGTCAAACTCCGCTTCCCGAAAGGGGGGCGCGACCTTGTTCTTGACCACCTTCGCCCGCACGCGCGTGCCGATGACCTGGTCGCCTTCCTTGAGCATGCCGATCCGCCGCACGTCGATCCGCAGCGAGCTGTAGAACTTCAGCGCGCGACCGCCGGGCGTGGTCTCCGGGCTGCCGTACATCACGCCGATCTTCTCGCGGATCTGGTTGATGAACAGCACGCTCGTGCGGCTCTTGCTCGAAATCCCGGTCAGCTTGCGCATGGCCTGGCTCATCAGCCGGGCCTGAATCCCCACGTGCTGGTCCCCCATCTGCCCCTCGAGCTCCGCCCGCGGCACCAGGGCCGCCACCGAGTCGACCACGATCACGTCCAGCGCGTTCGAGCGCACCAGCAGTTCGCAGATTTCCAGGGCTTCTTCGCCGCACGACGGCTGGTTCACCATCAGCTCTTCGAGGTTCACCCCCAGCCGCTTCGCCCACGACGGATCGAACGCATGCTCGACATCGATGAACGCGGCCGAGCCCCCCGCCCGGTGCGCCTCCGCAATCACGTGCAGCGTCAGCGTCGTCTTGCCCGAGGATTCCGGCCCGAACACCTCGACCACCCGGCCACGCGGAATCCCCGCACCCCCCAACGCCAGGTCGAGCGACAGGCACCCGGTCGAGACCCCGTCCACGGTCGCGGACTGCTTCTCGGTCAGGTACATGATCGCACCCTTGCCGAACGATTTCTCGATCTGCTGCACCGCCCGGCCGAGTGCTTCCTTGCGATGTTCCTCGCGGTCGTCGGGACGGGCCTGGTCGCGTGCCTCTGCCATTACGGTTCCTCGCATCTAGACGCGAAAGTTCGCTCAAACCTGGCGGCACTGTGCCAAACAAATACCTAACTGTCAACCGGCTCCGGCCGCTTTTTTTCACCCTCGCAGGCCATTGTCGCGGCCCGGCACGAGCGCCCGCGGCACGCCGATCTCCACGACCACGACCCGCCCGACCACTTTCCGAGCGGCCGGCGCGGCGAACCCGACCTTCGGGGCAACCATCGTGACGGTCGCATCGGCCCGAAAGCACGGGTCTGCCACGGCCCCCGTGTCTCCATCAAGGCCCGACGGGATGTCCACAGCGATCCGTCGCGCTCCCGGCACGGCGTTCGCCTGCTGAATCAGAGCCGCCATGACCCCTCTGGGTGCACCGCGCGAACCTGTTCCAAGTAATGCATCAACAATTACTTGCGCGTTTGAAACCGCCGCCGCGGCCGCCTCCGCGCCGCCCGATTCATACGCGCGCACGAACTCGAACCCCATCCGCTCGAGAATCTCGCGGTTGACTGCGGCATCGCCTTGCGACTTGTCCGGCGGCGCGGCCAGCACGACCGCGACCGGCACACCCGCGTTATGCAGATGCCGGGCAATGACGTACCCGTCACCGCCGTTGTTGCCCGACCCGCACAGCACGACGACCCGGTCGGCGGCCGGGTTGATGAGCGTGCCGTAGATGAACTCCGCGGCCGCCCGGCCGGCGTTTTCCATGAGCACCAGCCCGGGGATGCCGACGTGCTCGATCGCCAGCACGTCGAGTTCGCGGATCTGCTGGCAGGTCAGCGCTTCACCGGGCGGATAGGGGATCCCCATCGGCGGCCTCCGACAATCGGTGGCGGTGCACGTTACCGCGCGGGGCGGCGATTGCAACTCGAACCGGGAGGCGGCACACGAAAGCTACGGGCCACGTGTCTGCCGGGGTCACGTCCGCGGGACGCGCCGGCGGCGAATCTGGGCCCGTACATATCAACTGGGGAGTTCAGTCCATGAAGACACACCTGCTGTATCTGATCGCGACCGGGGCGCGACGCCGATCGAGGTGTGGTTCGCCTCGGTGGTCGGGTGAGCTTCCGGCGGCACTTGCGGGATTCGCATGCAGACCACACGGTGTTCAGCGCACACCTGACACCCATCAGAGCCGCGCTGTCGATATACAACGCCGAGCACAACAGCGGGTATCCCGACTCGATCGTGGACCAGCTCACGATGTACACGGACGTCAACGGGACCACGTCGGCGACGAAGACCGCCACGGCGATCTATGGGCCGTACCTGCTCGAGTTTCCCCGCTGCCCCGTGGGACCGAACGCCCACGGGCCCAAGGCCCACCAGGTTCTCGTCTCCCACACGGTTCCGGTGACGGTGAACGAGGCCAGCGGCGAGGGCTGGGTCCATAACCCGACCACCGGCGAGTTCCGCGCCAACATCAACGAAGAGAACATCAACGAAGAGAAAGAGGAGCGCGACTTATACGGCCAGTACTGACCGGCGGCTCGAACCGGCCGAGCGCGGCAGGGCCCGCCGCACGTGCCCACGCACCCTGCGGTTCCGTTCGGGCGACCCTGCGGACTTCACCCCGGCCGCGGGGCCGCGCTTGACACCCGCGCCCCGCCCGCGTATCGCTCGCCTTGACCCGGAGGACATCCATGCGCGCCCTGTTCTCGACCGTTTCGCTCGCGTCGATCCTCGTCGTGCTGGCCGCCGGCTGCGAACGCCCTGCCGCCTCCGGCAGCGGCCCGATCCGCGTCGGGCACTACGCCTCCATGACCGGCTCCGAAGCGACCTGGGGAGTCTCCACCGACAACGGCGTCCGCATGGCCATCGACGAGGCCAACGCCGCCGGCGGCGTCAACGGCCGGCCGCTCGAAGTCATCACCTACGACAACCAGGGCCGGCAGCAGGAGTCGGCCACGGCCGTCACGCGGCTGATCACGCAGGACAAGGTGGTGGCGGTGCTGGGCGAGGTGGCCTCGTCGCGCTCGATCGCGGCCGGCCAGGTCTGCCAGCGCTTCGGCGTGCCGATGATCTCGCCGTCGTCGACGAATCCGAAGGTGACGGCGATCGGCGACATGGTGTTCCGGGTGTGCTTCATCGACCCGTTCCAGGGATACGTCTGCGCGAAGTTCGCCCGCGAACATCTCGAGGCGACGAAGGCGGCCACGCTGTTCAACCGTTCGCAGACCTACTCGACCGGGCTCAACGAGACGTTCCGCGAGCACTTCACCAGGCTCGGCGGGACGATCACAACCGAGCAGGCCTACGGCGACGGCGACACCGATTTCTCGGCTCAGCTCACGAACATCAAGGAGACCCGGCCGGACGTGATCTTCGTGCCGGGCTACTACACCGAGGTGATCAACCTCGCGGTCCAGGCCCGCCGTCTCGGCATCACCGTCCCGCTGCTGGGCGGCGACGGCTGGGATGCCGAGGATCTCAAGAACGCCGGCACGGCGCTCGATGGCTGCTTCTACTCCAATCACTACTCGCCGGACGAGGACCGCGCCGTCGTCCAGGAGTTCGGCCGCAAGTACCAGGAAAAGTACAACCGCACACCCGACGGCATGGCCGCGACCGGCTACGACGCAGCCGCGATCCTGGTCGACGCGATGCGGCGGGCGAAGTCGCTGGACGGCAAGGACCTGGCCGCGGCGATCGCGGCGACGAGGGATTTCCCCGGCGTGACCGGGATCATCAGCATGGACGAGCATCGCAACGCGTGCAAGCCGGCGGTGATGTTGCGGCTCGAGGGCGGCAAGCCGCACTACGTCACGACGATCGCCCCGCCGGACGAACCGGCGGCCACCTCCGAGAGCGCTCCGGCCGCAGAGAGAAAATGAAATCGAAGCGCGCGGCGCAGACCGGCGCCTCGTACCGGCATCCTTGGCCACCCCGGCAAAAAGCGAACGGCGTCACGCTCGGAGTGTGCATCGGCGGGCAAGCGCGGGCAGCCCGCGGCGGCGCTGGAAAACCTCACCCACTCCGGCGGCTTTGGGGTATTCATCCTTGCGGGTAGTTCGCGGGCAGTACTTTTGCGCGGCTGCGCCGGAGGCGTGTGACCGATCCGGCGCGGCGGAGCGGAGCGTGGCGCGTGGCACGGCGGTGCGACAACCCAGCGCGGGGGCTGGGGAAATCCGCTCGAGCACCGAGAGCGCAGCGATGCGACGATTCACCGGCGGACAGCGGATGTCACGCGCGGCCGGTGGACCGCTTTTCGCGCGAAGAAGCGGGCTGGCCGGCCTCGTTGGCGTGGGCGCGGGCGCTGCTACCCGACTATTTCACCGACGAGCCGTGCCGCCTGCACATCGAGTTGCTCGCCGCGCTTGAAGACCCGACACGGCGTCTGGTTGCGTGCGTGGCGCCGCGCGGACACGCCAAGAGCACTTGCGCGGCCTTCGCCTACCCGCTGTGGTGCATCTGCGAGCGGCGGCGCCGGAACATCGTGATCATCACGCACGAGAGCTCGCTGGCGCGGCAGTTCGTGCGTGACATCCGCCACGAGCTCGAATCGAACCACGCGCTGCGGGCCCGCTACGGCGACTTGTGCGACGGCTCCGACCGGCCGCCGCGCGCGGCCCGCGCAGGGCGGCGGTGGTCGGACGCGTTCTTCGTCACGACGACCGGCGTCACGGTCCAGGCCAAGGGCACCGGCAGCGGCCTGCGCGGCACGCGGAGCGGCCCGCACCGGCCGGACCTGATCATCTGCGACGACCTCGAGGAAGACCGGCACGTCCGGTCCGCGCCGCAGCGGCGGGCGCTCGAGCGTTGGCTGCTGCGGGTCGTGATCCCGGCACTGGCGCCGGGCGGACAGATCGTCGTGCTCGGCTCGCTGCTGCACCCCGACTCGCTGCTGGCGAACCTGCGCGATCGGCAGCGCTTCCGCGGCTGGCACTACCTCGTGTACCGCGCCATCGAAGCAGTTCCTTGCCCCGGCGGTGATTATCGACGGGTTGCGCTTTGGCCGGCCCGCTGGCCCCTGACGCGACTGGACGAGGAGCGGCAGCGGATCGGTGCGGTCGCGTTCGACCAGGAGTATCAGGCTGCGCCGCGCGACCCGACGCAGCGCGCGTTCCGGCCCGAATGGTTGCGGCCCTATGACCGGGCCGAAATCGTGCCCGAGCGGCTGGTGCGGCTGATGGCCGTCGATCCGGCCACGGGCGAGGCGCGGGGCGACTACTTCGCCGTCTGGGTCGGGGGCGTGGACCGCGCGTCGGGCGTGATCTACACGCTCGAGCTCGCGCTCGACCGCATTCCGATTCTCGAGCAGGTGCAGCGGGTGATGAGCGCGTTCCGGCACTGGCGGCCGGTGAGGATCGGGATTGAAACAACCGGGAACCAGAAGCCGCTGTACGACTCTCTGGGCGACGAGAGCCGCCGGACAGGGCTGTATCTTCCGCTCGTCGCGATCCGGAACACGCTGAACAAGGCCGCGCGGATCGAGGGCACGGTGCCGCTTTACGCGCAGGGCCGCTTTCGGCTGCCGCCCCTGCCGGCCGACATCGAGCAGCAGTTCCTGGACTTCCCGCACGGTCGGCACGACGACGCCCCGGACGTGTGCGCGATGGGCGTGGAACTGGCCCGGGGCCTGACGACGGTCGGCGGCTCGCCAGGGCTGGTCGTCGGCGAAGGGATGAAGGAGTGGCGGCACTGGTGATATCTGTCCCCGGTGGGGGCAAGCGGCCGCTCGTGGGCGGTCCGGAACCGGCGGCCGGCTGCATGGTCGCCGGGCCCGCGGTCGGCTACAATGGCGGATTGCCTGAGGCGAAGGCTGGGCCGGTGCAGTGCGTCCGGCGGACAACGGGTCAGGACCGGAAGGTAGCAGCCCACCCGACGTGGCCCACGTGCCCCGTCCACCTGGTCCGAGTCTCAGGCATTTCTTTTGCGCGGAAACTTGATACCCTGCGCGGCTGATCCGAGCCGGCGCAGCGCCGGACCTGCGAGTCCGACGCCGGGTGGCACGGGCGCAGCGGTGAAGCCGTGCCGGGCCGTGGCCGCTGAGGCTTCTCACGGCCCTGCGCTCGCTGCGCGAGCTCCGGACCGTGCCACCCGCGGTTGGTCCGCACACGACACGGGAGCGACGTAACGTGGCCTACACCGTCCTGGCGCGCAAGTATCGCAGCCGCACGTTCGACGAGGTGATCGGGCAGGAGCCGATCGCGACCACGCTGGTGCGCGCGATCGAGGCCGGGCGGATCCACCACGGCTACCTGTTCACCGGAACGCGCGGGGTCGGAAAGACCAGCATGGCCCGCATCCTGGCCAAGGCCCTCAACTGCCTGAAGTACGACGCGCCCACGACCACCCCCTGCAACGAATGCGATGTCTGCCGGGCGATCGCCGAGGGCCAGGATGTCGACGTGCTCGAAATCGACGCGGCCAGCAACACCGGCGTGGACAACATCCGCGAGCTGCGCAGCAACACGGCCTACCAGCCGGCCCGCGCCCGCTTCAAGGTCTACATCATCGACGAAGTGCACATGCTTTCGACCGGGGCCTTCAACGCCCTGCTCAAGACGCTCGAGGAGCCGCCGCCGCACGTCAAGTTCATCCTCGCCACCACCGAGGTCCACAAGGTCCCGGCCACCATCCAGAGCCGCTGCCAGCGGTTCAATTTCCGCCACATCGGACCCGAGCCGATCGCCCGCCGGCTGGCCGAGATCACGGCGGCCGAGGGCGCCACGGCCGACCCGGCCGTCGTACAGCGGATCGCGCGGCTGGCGGCGGGCTCGATGCGCGACGCCCTGAGCATCCTCGACCAGCTCCTGTCGGTCTCGACGCGCCTCGACGCGAAGGTGCTCGACGAAATCCTGCCACCCAGCCAGGACGAACGGGCGTTCAAGCTGCTCGAGCACGCCGCCGCGGGTGACGCGGCCGCGGTCCTGGCCGACTTGGACGGACTGCTCGCCGGCGGTCAGGGGCTGGAAGTGTTCTGCGGTGACCTGATCGAGGTCGTGCGCTCGCTGATGCTGGTCCGCACCTGCGGAGCCGAGTCGGGGCTGGCCGAGATTCCCGCCGGCGCGCAGGCGGCCTATGAGCGGCTGGCCCAACAGTTCGAGTTGTCACACTATGTGCAGATGATCGCCATGATCGAGGAGCTCCGGCGCAACGTGCGCTTCAGCGGGCTCGGCCGGCCGCTGGCCGAGGCGGTCATGGTGCGGATCGCGCGGTTGCGGGAGTGGTCGTCGATCGAGCAACTGCTGCGGCACTTGCCCGCCGAAACGGAGGGGGGCGAAAAAAAAAAGGAACTAGCCACCGGTAGCGCTGAAGCGCCGGGGGGTGGCACGGTCCAAGCGGCGCAGCCGCGCCGGGCCGTGGGGGGTCGGCGCCGTGAGTGGTCCGCGCGCCGCCACGGCCCTGGATCGCTCGCGCGATCGGCAGACCGTGCCACCCGCCGTCGAGAAAGGGGGCTGGCTCCGCAGCAACCCACCCTTGTGGCACAGCCTATTCGCGCATGTTCCCACGCCCCGGTTGCTCCCGCGGTGCCTGTCCCATTGTTCACCCGGCTCTACGACACGGTTGTGCCGCGCGCCAAGTCGCGCGCCAGGCCGCCCGCGGCCGCCCACGCACTCGACCACGCCCACTGGAAATTGAACCCGCCGATCCGGCCGTCCACGTCCAAGATCTCCCCCACCAGAAACAGCCCCGGACACACGCGCGACGCCAGCGTCTCGCCGTCCACCTCGCGCAGCGGCACGCCCCCGGCCGTTACCTCCGCGTAATTCCACCCGCGGTCCCCGACCACCGGCGCCGGCCACTCCAGCAGCACGTGCAGGAGCCGCCGGCGGTCCGCCCGGGACAACTGCGCCAGCGACCGGTCGGATACGTCCGCGGCCGCCCGCAGCGCTTCCGCGACGCGGCCCGGCAGCCACTCGGACAGCACCGTCCCGACCGTCGCCCGCGGCCGCGTACTCGCGCGCGACAGCAGTTCTCGCTCGGCCGATTCGAAGTCGCGCCCCGGCAGGAAGTTGACCGTGAGCCGGACCGGGCGCCGCTCGAGCCGGGCCCGTAGCCAGAAACGCGACGCGTTCAGCACCACCGGCCCGCTCAACCCGAAGTGCGTCCAAAGCATCGCGCCCGCGATGCGCAGCGGCTTCGCCGGCGGCGCGTGCACCGTCAGCTCAACCTCGTGCGAGACGCCCGCCAGCCCGGCGTGCAGCTCGCCGGACAGCACCAGCGGCACCAGCGCGGGCGTCGGCGGCACAAGGCTGTGCCCCAGCGCGGCCGCGAGTTCGTACCCGGCACCATCGCTGCCCGTTTTCGGCAGCGAACACCCGCCGGTCGCAAGCACCACGCGCCGGGTCCGCAGTGTCCGCGGTTGCTCCTCCTGAGTCGTGAATTGCAACTCGAAGCCGTCATCGCGGCGCGCCACGGAGATCACACGCCGTCCGGTCCACACGTCCACGCCCGCGGCCCCGGCCGCCCGCAGCAGCGCAGCGACCACGTCGCGGGCCGCGTGGCTGTCAGGAAAGATCTTGCCGTGCTCCTCTTCGTGCAGCGGGACACCGTGGGCCGCGAAGAACTCGATCGTCCGCGCGGGAGGAAACCCGGCCAGCACGCGCCGCAGGATGTGCGGATTCCCACCGTAGAAATCGGCCGGCCCGACCTGCCGGTTCGTGACGTTGCACCGCCCGCCGCCGCTGACGAGGATCTTGGCCCCCAGCTTCCGCGCCCCGTCCAGCACCACGATCGGCCCGCGCGCTCCGCGCTGCGCCGCGAAATTGGCGGTCGCCAGCCCGGCCGCCCCGCCGCCGACGATCGCGACTTCGGCCACCGTGGGTTCAGGCAGCATGCGGGGCGATCATAACCGCCCATTGAGAAAGGGGCTGGCTCCGCGGCAACCCACCCTTGTGGCTCAGCCCACTTGCCTGTGTCCCTGCTCCGCGTTGACTCCCTCGGTGCCGGTCCCGTCTTTTGACCGGTCCCCTTTTTTGGCCGGCCGGCCCGCCGCCCTCGGTCAATCCGCGGCCGGGGCGGGGACGCGGTCGATGCCCTCGGAGCGACTAGCCAAAGCCGGACGCGCGCGGTAGACTATTCCCCGGATTCCGCGTCGGTGGAGGTCGGACGGGGATGTGCCCGGCGCTGAAGCCGGGTCGGCGACCGCAAAGTTCCGCGAATGGACCCCTCGCGGGTCCTGTTCGGGTCGCAGAAGCGGCCCGTTTTTGTTGGCGGCGATCGGGTCGGGCCCGATCGCTGCCGGGCATCGGGCGCGCCGCCGGGCGGCGCGGCAGGACAGAGCCATGAACCCGGATCTGATTCGCATCATTGACGCCATCAGTCGCGACAAGAACATCGATCGCGACTCGCTCATCGC
Source organism: uncultured Planctomycetales bacterium (assembly GCA_964564785.1). GTDB lineage: Bacteria > Planctomycetota > Phycisphaerae > UBA1845 > Fen-1342 > CAZMCT01. The sequence goes on along the minus strand of CAZMCT010000067.1, from coordinate 3,831 downwards.
CGACATCGAGGCGGCCATGGCCGGCGCCGTCAAGAAGAACTACGGCGAAGACGCCAACGTCGAGGTGAAGCTCGACCTGCTGACCGGCAAGTTCAAGGCGGAGGTCGACGGCCAGCCGGTGGACGTGCAGGTACTCGGCCGCATCGCCGCCCAGACCGCCAAGCAGATGATCATCCAGAAGACCCGCGAGCGCGAGCGCGCCAGCATCTTTGAGGATTTCAGCGAGCGCCGCGGCACGATCGTCACCGGCACTGTCGTCCGCAACGAAGGCGGCAACCTGATCGTCAACGTCGGACGCACCGAGGGCTTCCTGCCGCGCAGCGAGCAGATTCCCGGCGAGACCCACCAGCCGGGCGAGCGCATCCGCGTGCTGATCCTCGAGGTCCGAGAGCAGCCCAACCAGATCAAGATCATCCTCTCGCGCTCGCACCCCGAGTTCATCGAGCGGCTGTTCGAGCTGGAGGTGCCCGAGGTCGCCGAGCAGATCATCGAGCTCAAGGCCCTGGCCCGCGAGGCCGGCTACCGCACCAAGGTCGCCGTCAGCTCCATCGACAGCAAGGTCGACGCGGTCGGCGCCTGCGTCGGCGTCCGCGGCAGCCGCATCAAGAACATCGTCGAGGAGCTCGGCGGCGAGAAAATCGACATCGTCCGCTGGAACGAATCCAGCCAGATCCTGATCCAGAACGCGCTCAAGCCGGCCGAGGTCCAGGAAATCGCCCTGTGCTTCGAGCTCGTCAAGGCCACCGTCGTCGTGGCCGAGGACCAGCTCTCGCTCGCCATCGGCAAGCGCGGCCAGAACGTGCGCCTCGCCGCCCGCCTCACCGGCTGGGACATCGATATCCTCACACCGGCCGAGTACACCAAGCACCTCGAGAACATGGCCACGGTGCTCAAGAGCGTCGCGGGCGTCGACGACGTGCTGGTCGACAAGGTCGTCGCGTTCGGCTGCGTCTCGGTCGGCGACATCGACGAGATCGGGCCCGAGCCGCTCGTGAAGGAGCTGGACCTCGACGCCGAACTCGCCGAACGGATCGTCGAGGCCTGCGGCGAAGAGGTCATCCGTCAGGAGGAGGAGCGCGAGGCCCAGGCCAAGCGCAAGGCCGAGGAGGCCCGCATCGCCGCGGCCGCCGGCATCGTGCCGGGCGCCCCGGCCGGTGAGGCCGCGGACGCAGCCGAGGGCGGCGAGCCCCAGGGCGTCCGCGATGCCGCCGGGCCCGAAACCTCCGCACCCAGCACTGCGGAAACGGCCTCTGCTCCGCCGGCGGGCTTCCAGACCGATCCGCCGGACCCAAGCTACGCCCTGACACCTGAATCCGCGTTCACCGCCGAGACCGCCGAGGTCCGCGTTTCGGAGCCGGCCGCCGACGGTCCGGCGGCGCCGTCGGCCGAAGGGCCTTCCGACGTCGCGCCCAGCGCCGAAATCGAACCCGAGCCGCGGCCTTGAACGCGCGAACCGGCCGACCTGCGGTGCGTGCCCCACGCCCGAGCGCGCAGGCCCTGCCCGTGTTGCTTTTGACCGCGTGCGGTCTGGGTCAGACCACGCTCCCCTTCGATTACGGCACGCCGCAGCCGGTCTGCGTCCTCGCAGACCCCCGCATCCGCGAAGCGTCGGGCCTGGCCGCCAGCCGGCGTCACCCCGGCCTGTACTACGTGCACAACGACTCGGGCGACCGTCCGGTCGTCTATTTGCTCGATCGCGCGGGACAGACACGCGCCATCATCGAGCTTTCGCCGGCACAGGCGGTCGATTTCGAGGACATCGCCCTCGCCCCCGGCTCGGCGCCGGGGACGTTCGATGTGTGCGTGGCCGACATCGGCGACAACGAAGCGCGCCGCGCCAGCCTGACGGTCTATCGGTTCGCCGAGCCCGACCTGCCGACGCGCGCCGGCGACTTCGTCAGCGTGCGACCGACGGCCTACCGCTTCCACTACCCCGACGGCCCCACGGATGCCGAGGGCTTCGCCGTTCAACCCGCCACCGGCCACGGCTACATCTTCACGAAGCGGCTCGACGGGCAGTGCTCGGTCTACCGCTTGCCGGCACCCTGGAATGCGGAGCGGGAAACGGCCCTGGAGCGCATCGCCGCCCTCGACCTGCCGAGCCCCCTCCTGCCGCTGCGGATCGTGACGGCCGCGGACATCAGCCCGGACGGCCGGCGGCTCGCGATCCGCTGCGTGGTGGGCGGCTGGGAGTGGCGGCTCGCGTCCGGCGCGGCGCCGGCGGACTTCGAGGATCTGTTCCGCGCGGCGCCGACGCGGCTGGAGCTGGCGGCCGAGCGGCAGGGCGAGGCGCTGGCGTATTCCGCCGACGGCCAGGCCCTGCTGACGGTCGGCGAAGGTACGCGGCCGACGCTGTTCGAGAGCGTCCGGCCCCCGGATGAGGCGGCTCGGGTGAAATAGGCGTTAGAAGAGCTGGTTCTCCGCTGGGGCGGTGCGGATTGCCCGGCGGCGGCGTTGACAAACAGGCCGGCCTGGCCGCGTAATGAAATGCTCCGGCGTGGGTGCGAGCCTGCCGCGTGCGCCCGGGCGCCCGAGCCGGACCGGCGAGTTCGCCTGTGCGGCCGAGTTTCGGAGCGCCGCCGCGCGGCCCCAGTCCGCCGTGGGCCCCGGCGAGCAAGGAGTGAGTTTCATGGGCAAGTACGAGATCAAGATCGACCGTGAACTGTGCATCGGCGACGGGGCGTGTTGCGGCGAGGCGCCGAACACGTTCGAGATGGACGGGGATAACATCGCCGTGGTCAAGGACCCCAGCGGTCACACCGACGAGGAGATCCTCCAGGCGGCGCAGGTCTGCCCGGTCGACGCGATCATCTTGACCGACAAGCAAACCGGCGAGAAGGTCTGGCCGAAGTAGGCGCAACGGCTGTCTGACCCCGCGCGAGCCGGCGATCCGCAGCGGCGGACCGCGCGGTGGTTCTCTGTTCGCGCCGCCGTCAGAGGGTTTCGTCGATCTCCGCCATCCGCCGGATGCGCAGCGCTTTGCGGCCGCGGACCTGTCCCGGCGAGCCGGCGTACTTGTTGCGGCCCTCAATCTGCAAGATCAGGTCGTCCTTGGCTTTCTTTTCGAGCTGGATAATGTCGCCCGGCCGCAGGTTCCGCAGCTCGCTGAGCCGTACCTGGGCCCGTCCGAGCCAGGCCGTGAGGGTGACTTTGGACTTGATCAGGTTGCGGATGATCCGCCGCCGCGACAGGTCGGTCGCGCCCTTGCGGGTGTAGCCGAACCAGGACTGCGTCGTCAGCTTGCAGAGCACCGACTCGATCGTGTTGAATGGAATGCAGATGCTCATGGTGCCGGCGCACTGACCCATCTTGATCTCGAACGTGATGGACACCACCACCTCGGTCGGTGCGACGATGTGCACGAGTTGCGGGTTGCTCTCGATCTCGACGACGTCGAACTTCGCCTCGACCAGGTTCCGCCACACGTCCGACAGGTGCTCGAGCGCCTTGTTGATCAGCCGCCGCATCAGCCGCCACTCGATCGCCGTCAGCGGCCGCTGGGGAATGAACTGGTCCGAGCTGCTGCCGCCCAGCAGGCGGTCGATGATCGGGTAGACGATCAGCGGGCTGATCTCCAGACACATCTGCCCTTCCAGCGGCGGGGCCTGCAACGTCACGAAGCACGTCGGGTTGGGCAGCGAGTGAATGAACTCGCTGTAGGTCAGTTGCTCCACCCCCACCACCCGCACGTCGATGATCGTCCGCAGGAAGCCCGACAGCGACGCGCCCAGATTCCGCGCAAAACCGTCGTGAATCGACCCCAGCGCCCGGATGTGGTCCTTGCTCACCCGTTCCGGCCGCTTGAAATCGTAGCTGCCCACGTCGTCCCGC
>CAZMCT010000066.1:0-22137 GCA_964564785.1 uncultured Planctomycetales bacterium | reverse complement strand
CCCGCACCCCGTCCCGCAGCGCGTCCGTGACCCGCGCGCCGCAATGCGCGGCGGCGGCCTCCAGCCCCCGCCGCACGGCCAGCGCAGGCAGACCCGCCCGGCCCGCCGCGACCTCCGCCTCATCCAGCCATGCCGCCAACTTCGCTTGAGCCCAGTCGTCCCACAGGCGTGACACGACGTGGTCGAGCGCGACGTCGCGTTCCGGCTCGGCTGCCGCGCCCGGCGGCGCGCTGCTCCGTGCCGCCGCCACACTCGCCCAGACCCGCGCCGGCCAGGTCGGGTCTGCGAAGCGGGCCGCGGCCGACCGCAGCGACCACTCGGCCCCGGCGCGGATCGTCGCGGCCATCGTCTCCCAGCTACGCAGCGCCGCGATCCGCGCACTTTCCCAGCCGGCTGGCGCGCCCAACGCGTCGACGGCTGGAGCCAGCGCTGCCCGCAGCTCGGCTGCCCGCACGCGCACGCCGAGCCGCCCCAGCTCCTCCAGCGCGTGCGCCGCCCGCAGCTCGTTCAGCGTCTGCTCGACCCGCTCGAACTCGTCCGGCGTCGGCCCGCTGCGGCCCGGCACACAGCACGTCCGCAGGATCAGCGGCTGCTCGAAGCCCGCGCCGGCCAGCAGCCGCGCCAGATCGTCGGCCTGCTGCGGATCGCCCTCGTCCCAGCGGTTCAGCACGAACATCCAACCGTGGCGCTGACCCCGCTGCCGGAGAATCCGCCAACCGGCGTCGTCGCGGTAGCGCTCCGGGCTGACGACGTACACGACCAGGTCGATGTGCGGCAGCCAGGCCAGCGCCTGAGCGCGGTTCGCCTCTTCCGTGCTGTCGATGTCCGGGGCGTCAATCCACAGCACATCGCGGTACGCGTCGGAATTGTGCCGCTGCATGCGGAGTCCGTCGAGCGGCAGACCGGCCGGCAGCGCCGCGAGCTGCACCGCCGCGTGCAAGTAGAGCGTGACCTCGCGCGAGGTCGGCCGCTCGACCCCCGTCCGCGCAATCGCCTGGCCCGCCAGCCGGTTCAGTAGACTGCTCTTGCCGACGCCCGTCCCGCCGAAAAACGCCACCACCAGCGGCCGGCCCGCCTGCTCGGCAAACAGGTCCGCGGGCGTGGCCCGCTCGACGGCCGCGACGCGTTCGGCCGCTTCGGCCGGCAACCAGCCGGCGTCCGCGGCTCGGCGGCACCAGTCCGCGGCCCGCGCATGCAGCTCGGCCAGCGCGCTCACGCGACGGCCTCCCACGCCGCAAGCGCGTCGTCCGCGGCCGCCAGTTCGTCGGCCTCGATGCCGAGCAACCCGGGGCCCCGCAGGCCGTCGGCCAACGCGTCCAGCTCGCGCCGCAGCGTGCCAGCCACGAACTCCGTCTCTAGCCGCTCCTTCTGCCGCCGCTTCAGGGCCCGGGCCTCGTGTCCCAGCTCGAGCTCGGCGATGCCCTCCATCACCAGCGTAGTGAACGCGAACGTGGCCGGCGCCCAGATCGCATCCAGCGGCGTCAGGCCGCCCGTCTTAACCGCCAGCAGCAGGTAACCCGCGTCCATTGCCGCCCGCCCGGTGCGCAGCGCCGCCAGCCGCGCCGGGTGCTTTTGCAACTCGACGTACAGCCGGCCGGCGGCCGCCCGAATCTCGGCCGTGCTCTGCTCGTGATGGGTGACGATCGCGGACTCGAATACGCCCCGCAGCCGCGGCCGCTCGGCTTCGAGCCGGGCCGCCAGCGCCCGCCAGACGGCCCGCCCCTGCTCACGAACCGCACACTGGACCACTTCCTTCTCGAGGGCGTTCAGCAACGCCTCGACCTCATCGACCAGCACGCCCGCTTCCGCCCCAAGGCTGTGCAGCGTGTGAACCGGGCGGCGGTCGGACAGCCAGCTTCGTCCGGCCTGGATGGCCTGTCGCACGGGCCAGGTGACGAGGCGCCGGGCGCGGGCGATCCACCCGCCGATATGCGGCAGCTCGAGCAGGTTGAGCAGTTCGACCGCGGCCCGGCGGAAGCTGTCGAAGCGCTCGGGGTGCTCGAGGTAGTCCCGCGAGTACGCCGCGAGGAAACGCTCGCCGGCCTCCCGTACCAGCCGGCGCCACTCCGCACGCGCGGCCAGCTCGGCCCGCACCGGCGCCGTCCATCCACTCCAGTGCCGCTCCAGCAGTTTGCGAACGCCCGCGGCCCGGTGCGGGGCCGGCGCCGCAGCCGTGCGACACGGTCCATGGCCGTCTTCGATCGGCAGGAGCAGCGGCCCCAGCGGCTCACCGCCGGGGAGTTCGCCCGCGGCCAGTTGCGGGTGATACAGGAGCGGGATGATCGCCACCGGGCCCCACCCCGGGCCGCGCTCGTCGAGTCGCTGACGAACCGAATGGACGATCGGCTCCTGCGCTTCGGGCGTGAGCTTGTTCACGCAGATCACCAGTTTCCGCCCCAGCGGCTCGAGCAGCTCCAGCAGCCGCCAGACCGACAGGTCGGAGTACTTCTCCTTGCTGAGCACCAGCACGTACAGGTCGGCCAGCGCCGCCACTTCGAGCACGCCCCGCGCGTACTGCCGCGCCGCCAGCGAATCGAAATCCGGCGTGTCCCACACGACGCACGGTGGGAGTCGCGGCGGCGCGGCCGGCACCTCGTGCGGGCGGTCGCCGACCGGACCCGGCGCGATACGCGTCAGCGACCAGGCCGCCAGCTCGTCGCGTCGCAACTCCGACGCCGGGCGCCGCGTCCAGCCGGGGAACAGCTCATTCACCCACTCGGTGGATTGAGCCGCCGGAGCGATCCAAAACCCCTGCGCGTGGACCGTGAAGCCCGCCAGCGGGCTCACTTCCGCGGCCCGGCAACCAACCAGCAGATTGACGAGTGTGCTTTTTCCCGTTTGGGTCGGCCCGAGCACGGCCACGTGGTACGGCCGCGCGTTTTCGTCAGCGGTCAGGCCCGCGTAGCGCAGCGCGGCCGTCGCCAGCAGCAGCGAATGGGGCAGCTCGGCGCCGGCCGGATGTTCCGGCTCAAGCAGCGCGGCGCAGGCGGTGCTGAGGCGCTCGAGGAACGACCGAATCCGCTCCGGCGCGGCGTCGAAGTCGGGTTGAAGTGCCGGTTGAGCGCCCACGGTCCGGTATTCTTACGCTGGACCGCGGAATTCGACAGGGGCGCATCGGAGCGCGGCACTCCTCGGCTGCGCCTGGCTTCAGCCCAGGGCCGCCGCGACCTCGTCGGGGGCCGTCGGCAGCGCGGCCGTGAGCACCTCCGGCCCGCCGCTCGCGCGGACGGCGACCGTGTGCTCGATCCGGATGCCGCCAAAGCGGTCCTTCAGCAGCGCCTCGATCTTCGGCCGGTTGGTGACGTCGGCCAGCGGACCGGCGAGCTCGGCGTTGTCCCACACCGCGGGGATGAGGTAGATGCCCGGCTCGATCGTCACGCAGTAGCCGGGCTCGAGGTCGCGGTCCAGCCGCAGGAAGCGCGTGCCGAACTCGGCCGACCGCTTGCGGCCCGGCGCATAGGCCACGAGCTCTTCGCCGTAGTCTTCCATATCGTGCACATCGAGCCCGATCAGATGCCCCAACCCGTGCGGGAAAAACAGCGTGTGGGCCCGCCGCGCGACCAGCTCGCCCGGGTCGCCGCGCAGCAGCTCGGCCTGCACCAGCCCCTCGCAGATCACGCGCGCCGCCAGCTCGTGAATCTCGCGGAAGCGCCGCCCCGGCACGCACGCCGCGACTGCCTCGGCATTCGCCCGCAGCACGGTGTCGTACAGGTGCCGCTGCACCGCGGACCAGCGGCCACCCACCGGCAGCGTCCGCGTCGTGTCGCTCGCGTAGCCGGTCGGCTCTTCGGCGCCGACATCGACCAGCAGCAGCTCACCCTCCCGCAGCACGTTGCCGTACCCCGCCGCGTGGAACACCTCACCGCGCACCGTGACAATCGGCGTGAACGACGGCCGCCCTTCGCCCGCCACCACGGTCGCGATGAACGCGGCCGCGACCTCCGCTTCGCGCCGCCCCGGCCGCGCCACGGCCCACGCCGCCCGCTGGCCCGCGACGGTCAACTCGGCCGCACGCCGCATCGCCGCGAGCTCGTGCTCGTCCTTCACCAGCCGCAGCTTCGCGATCGCCAGCCGCTCTTCCGGGCTTGCGGGCGCCAGGCTCAGCCGCGCCGCCCAGTTCTGCGTCTCGATCGCCTGCGGAATGATCGCCGCCGCCTCGTGCCCGGCCAGCAGCCACTGGAGCTGCTCGCTGTCCGCCAGCACGCCGCGACTCAGCCCCGCGGCCGCGGCCAGGGCCTCGTCCGGCGCCGGCGGGCCGTTCCAGACCGCGTCATCGAGCGTCAGCCGCGGCCGCAGCAGCGTGCAGCCCGCGTCGCCGTCGCTGCCGGGCTCGACCAGCAGCGCGGCGTTTTCGAGCGGCGGGCCGCCGAAATACGTGTAGGTGCTCGCGGGACGGAAGGGGTAGGTGTTGGCCGGGTAGTTCCGGGCCGGAGCGTGACCGGAGAAGATCACCAGCGGGCGGTTCAGGGCCGCGGCGAGCCGGGCGCGGCGTTGGCGATATGTGGCGGCCGGCGCAGCCATGACGATCTGGGCGTGGGACATGCGCGCACTCCTCGGCCGGCATCATACTCGTGCGGGGTCGGCGATTGGAGTGATCTGCGGCAGGCCGGCGGCGCGCCGCGCACCGCAGCTCGCGCAGTCCGTCAGAGCTGCGCCGCGATCTTCCGGAAATGGTGCCCGATGATCGCGAGGTTCATCGCTTCGGCAAACGCGCGGCGGTGAAACAGCGCCGTCTCGATCACGAACCGCCAATACGCCCGCCGCCCGCGATGCCGCACGCCCAGTACCCACAGCGAACGGATGAACGCCCGCAGCTCGTGCAGCCGGACCGGGGCCCGCGGCCCCTGCGGCCGGTACGTCCGCAGGAAATTCGCCGCCCGCCGGTAGTACAGCTTCGGCGTGTACAGCCGCTGCACCAGCCGCCGGTAGCCCGCCAGCAGCGTCTCGCGGTCCATCCGCGGCACGAAGTTCAGCACGGCCTCGAGGTTGTTGCCGGTGCTGTGGCACAGCAGACGCCCCTCGGCCCGCAGCCGCTCGAACAGCCGCGTCTTCGGCAGCGCCGTCAGCAGCCCCACCATGGCCGTGACCACGCCCGAGTCCTGGATGAAGCGCTGCTGCCGCTCGAACACGCTCGGCTGGTCGTGGTCGAACCCGACGATGAACCCGCCCATCACCTCGAGCCCGGCTCGCTGCAAGGCCCGCACCGACTCGACCAGGTCGCGGCGCGTGTTCTGCACCTTGCCGCACTCCGCCAGGCTCGCCTCGTCCGGCGTCTCCACCCCCACGAACACCTTCTTGAACCCGGCCGCCACCATCAGCTCCAGCAGCTCGGAATCGTCCGCCAGGTTCAGCGACGCCTCGGTGATCAGCGGCAGCGGGTGCGGCCGCCGGGCCTGCCAGTCCACGATCCTGCGCAGCAGCGCCTTGGCCTTGGGCTTGTGCCCGATGAAGTTGTCGTCCACCAGGAAGACCGTGTCCCGCCAGCCCGCCTCCCAGAGCGCGTCCAGCTCGGCCGTCATCTGCTCGGTCGACTTCGTGCGCGGCACCCGGCCGTAGACGGCCACGATGTCGCAGAACTCGCAGTCGAAGGGGCAGCCGCGCGAGAACTGCACCGCCATCGTGGCGTAGTCCTTCAGCCGTACCAGGTCCCAGCGCGGCACGGGCGTCGCCGACAGGTCCGGCTTGCCCGGGTCCTGGTAGACCGGCTGCACCCGGCCGGCCCGCAGGTCGGCCACGAGCGCGGGCATGATCCGCTCGGCCTCGCCCAGGACCACGTGGTGCACTTCCGGAAAACGCTCGTGCCCGGTCGTGAACAGCGGGCCGCCCGCCACGACCGGCTTCCCGTGGCTCCGGCAGCGGGCCAGCACCTGCCGCACGGAGGCCTCGTGCACGATCATCGCCGACACGAACACGCAGTCGGCCCACGCCAAGTCCGCGTCCCGCAGGCGGGTCACGTTCAGGTCCACCAGCCGCAGCTCCCACTCCCGCGGCAGCATGGCCGCCACCGTCAGCAGCCCCAGCGGCGGATACGCCGCTTTCCGCGCCACGAGCGGCAGCACGTGCCGAAAGCCCCAGAACGTGTCCGGTACGGCCGGCGAAACCAGCAGAATCTTCATGCGTGGCATCCTCTCCCGTCGCCGTCGGCGCCCGCGCCGCGCCACACCGGCATGTTTTCCAGGCAGGCCAGCATCTCCGCGTGCGTCATGTTCTCGCCATCGTTGTAATCCTGCAACGCCACCAGCGCGTCGATACCGGGTCCCAGCCGCGGCGCCCGGTGCGGCAGCGGGGGGGCGATGTGCCGCTGGATCTGTGGGAACAGCTCGCAGGCCCGCCGCCAGCCGAACAGGTGGCACAACGCGCCCGTGAGGTCCCACGCCGCCGCTTCCGGATCGCTGTACGCCACGGCCTCGCCCACCCGGTCCCGGGCTTCAGCTCCCTGGCACCAGCGCTGCGGGTCAGCCAGGAGCCCGACCAATCGCTGCTTCTCCTCCACGGTCATACACGGTCCTTTCACGGCCGGCGCGTGCGGCGCCCGGCCCCCGCGGCTTCAGGGGTGCGGCGCGAACATGAGTCGGCCACGCTGTACGTCGAGCCACTCGTCCTCCACGAGGCGGGCCGTGTCCGGATCCAGCAGCAACACGATGCGTCCTTCGTGCTCGAAGGTCGTATCATCCGGCCGCGGCCGGTCCGGGGCAAACGACACACCGCGGCCGTTGTAGCTCAAGCGCATGGCCACGTTCGGCGCGGCCTGCTGCCGGGCCAGCATGCTGGCGAGTCGGGCGGCCGCCGCGGGGGTCATCCGGAACATTGCGACGCTCCTCGTGGGCGCAGACGTCGCCACGGCTACCAGCGCCGGGTGCCGCCGCCACCCGCGGCCCGCGGCCGAGCCTCGCTGACGGTCAGGGCGCGGGCGCCCATGTCCTTCCCGTTCAGCGCGGCGATGGCCGCCTGGGCCTCCGCGTCGTTGCTCATCTCGACGAATCCGAAGCCCTTGCTCTGCCCGGTCATCCGGTCGGTTACGACCGAGGCCGTGTTGATCGCGCCGAACGGTGCGAAAAGCTGCTCGAGTTCCGCGCTCGAAACGTTGTAATCCAGGTTGCCGACGTAGATTCTCTTGGTCATCGTGTTCTCCAGCCCGGCGCTCTGCGCGCCCCGCCGTTGCCCCGACCGTGCTGCGCTCCGGTCTCGCACCGCGCACGCACGCGGTACGCCGGCGCCCGCCGCAGCGGCGCGACGCCCGGTCGAACTTCCGTGATCAGGCCGTGTCAGGAGCGGAGCGCCCCAGCACGTGGGGCAAAGGCTCGGGAGAGGGCGGATCAAGAGAGATCGATCGTGCACATAGCATAGCCCCAACGGCCCGCCGTCACAACCGCGAAACCTGAAAATCTGCGTGCGTGCGGCCCCTTGCTAAAGCACGAGTTTGTAGCCCACCGCGTGCGCCGTCAGGATGTGCCGCGGCTTGGCCGGGTCAACTTCGAGCTTCCGCCGCAGACTCACGATGTGGTTGTCGACCGTGCGGTCGGCCGGGCCGATGCCCACACCCCAGATGCGGTTGAGCATGTCCACCCGCGGCACGGCCTCGCCGACGTGCTCGTGCAGCATCCGCAGGATTTCCGATTCGTAATACCCCAGCGGCAACTCGTCCTTGGGCGTAATCACGACCTGCCGCACGAGGTCCACCTCGCGCTCGCCGACCTTGAAGCGGGTGTGCGACATCGCCGGCGGCTGCACCGCGCGGCGCAGCGCGGCATGCACCCGGGCCAGCAGCTCGCGCAGACTGAACGGCTTGGTCACGTAGTCGTCCGCGCCCAGCTCCAGCCCGCGGACTTTGTCGATCTCCTGACCCCGCGCGCTGAGGATGATGATCGGCATCGTGTACCCGCCCGCCCGCAGCCGCCGGCACACCTCGAAGCCGTCCATGTTCGGCAGCATGATGTCCAGTAGCACCAGGTCCGTCGGCTCGCGGGCCACCAGCCGCAGTCCGTCTTCGCCCGTGGCCGCGTGGGCCACCGTGTGCTTCTCGAACTCGAGGTTGTCGCGCAGCCCGAGCGCCAGGTCGGGCTCGTCCTCGATGATCACGATTCGGGCCATGCTCACGTCCTCACGTTCGCCAGATGCAGCACCGCCACCGGCCCGAACACCAGCACCGGCAACGCCGTCGCCACCCGCGCCACCTCCGGCTGGCCCGCCATCGTGTGGGCCACAAAGGTGAACGCGAAACAGCTCCCCGCCAACAGCAGCGCCTTGCCCCCCGCCACCAACACGTTGGCCGGCTCGCACGTCAGGAAAAACGGCGCCGCCAGCAGCATCAGGATCCACGCCAGCAGCGGCTGCGTGAAGCGGATGTCCCGCGCCCGGGCCAGCGCCGGCAGGTTCGGCAGGTTCCCCGCCCCCAGCAGCGCGTTCATCTGCCGGATGCTCATCAGCTCCGCCCATTCCGACGACTGCCGCAGCAGAATCTGCTCCGGCTCCAGCCCGAACGGGTAGGTCTCCACCGGTTCCCAGCGGATCGGTCGGCCCAGGCCGTCGTCCGAGAACGCCTCCGCCACCCCGAGCCGCGCTCCGCGCTCCAGGCGCCACGTATGCTGCCCCGCATCGTACACCGCTGCGTCCGCCTTGAGCAGCGCGGCCGGATTGCCGTCCGCGTCGGGCTCGATGATGTACACCTGCCCCAGCCATCCGGCACCCGCCCGCAGCTCGACCGCCGAGAGAATCGCGTTGCGGTCGTCCCGCACGCAGCGCACCTCCACCGTGCGCGTCCCGCCCAAGTCGTCGTGCTTGCGCACGATCTTCTGCGCCTGCACCGGCACCACCAGCTCGCTGTTCGCCACCCACAGCCCCACCAGCACCACCGACGCCGCCAGCAGTGGCACGGCCAGCCGCTGTAACGGCACGCCGGCGGCCACCAGCGCCGTCAGCTCGTTGCTTCGCAGCATGTTCGCGAACGTGAACGCGGTCGCAACCGCCAGCAACACCCCGCCCAACTGGAAATAGTACAGCGGCAGATTGTTGCCGTAATAGTCGGCCATGTTTCTGAGAATCTGCCACGTGCTCAGCGCGCGATTCTCCGTGAACTCGTCCAGGTTGAAGATCAGGTCGGCAAACACGTACAGGCCGATCCCGGCCAGTAGCAGCAGCACGTAATTCGTCACAAAGCTCAGCACCAGGTGCCGGTCGATCGTCAGCATGCCGCACCTGTCGCTTTCATCGCCGCGCACCCGGTCGCTCTCATCGCCGCACGCCCAGCCACAGAATCACGCCGTCCGCGATCGCCACCAGCCCCAACCCGCCCCACGTCACCAGCGGCCCCACGTGCGTCGTCAGCGGCTCCTTCGTCAGGTTGCTGCCCAGCACCATCAAGATTCCCACCGTCAGGAACGGGATCAGCGACAGCACGACGGCCGCCAGCACCCGTGCGCCCCGGAAGATCACGCCCAGCGCCGCCCCCATCAGGACCGTCACCAGCACGCTGCTGATGAAGCCCAGCCGCATGTGCACGGTGGCCGCGATCTTCCGCTGCCACCGGGCCGCCAGCTTCTGCAAGCCGATCCGCTGTTCGCTGAAACTCCGCGGCAGCTCCAGCTCGCCGCCCCCGCCCGCCAGACTCGCCGCCGTGATCCGTTGCACCTCCCGCAATGACTCCTCCGGCGCCCGCGCCCCGTCCAGTGTCAGCGTAGCCTTCGCCCGCGGCTCCCCTGCGCCGCCCCGCTGCGGGTCATACTCCAGCACCGGCTGCTCCGCCGTCTTTTCCAGCACAATCTCCACGAACACCGTGCCCGAGGCCGCCATGGCCGCGCCGAGTTCCACGCGCGCCGCCTCGTAGACCACCGGCCGCGTCCGCTCCGGCGTGCTGACCACCACCCGGCACAGCCGGTCCGGCTTGCCGCCGCGCTCGAGGATCAGCCCCCGCCCGCCGCGCCGCGCCCGGGGAGCCGTGATCAGATAGACGCGCCCCGACTCGCCCGGCAACCGCAGCTCGCCGCCCTTTTCCAGGTGCTCCGCCGCCCAGGCGAACACCCGGTCCAACGCGTATTCACGCAGAAAACCCATGATCCCCGGCTGGAGGTCCGGCAGCTCCCACGGCGCCGCCCACCAACGCAACAGGTCCGTCAGCCGCGCGATCATCAACCGCGAGGTCGCCGGCAGCGGCGGCACCTCGATCGAAATCTGCTGCTCGCCGATGAACACCGCCTGCCGGTGCGGAACCTCGAAATCCCGGGCTTCACGTACCAGCAGCGTCATCTGCACCGGGTTTACCCGCGTGTCAAAGATGATCAGCCCGAATCGCGCCACGGCAAACCGCTGTAGCTCGCCGTCCTTGTCCACGTGCGTCAGCGTCGGCGCCCGCACCAGCAGGTAGTGCAGCCCGTCCGCCACCTCGAACCCTTTCTCGCGCAGCGCGCTGTCCGAGACCGTTTGCACTTCCTCGGCCGTCAGCGTGCGGCGGTCCTGGCCCGCCTTCCCGTGATGCACGAACCCCTTGCCCTCGAGCTGCTCGGCCACGAAATCGCGCAGGTTGTTCCGCACGAACGTCTCGACCCGCACCACCAGCGCCGGCGCCACGAAATTCGCCAGCACGAACGTGCAGAGGGCCACAAACACCGCCAGCAGGAACGCGCTCAGGAACGTGCGGTGCACGTTCACCCCCGCCGCCCGGCACGCCAGCAGCTCGTTGTCCGCCGCCAGTCGGCCGTACACCATCGCCGCCGCGAACACCGCCGACAGCGGCATGGTGATCGTCAGCGCGACCGGGATCAGCAGGTGCAGGAACCCGATCACGTCTCCGGCCGACACGCCCTCCCGGTGCAGCGCGTTCCACATCCCGCCGCCCATGGTGAACAGCGCCGTCAACGCCGCCAGGGTCAGCCCGAAGACCTTCAGCAGCTCACGCAGGATGTATCCGTGGAACGTCGTCATGGGCGCATCCGGCGACGGGCGGGGCGCCACGGCGCTCGGACAAGGCGGTCCGCACGAAGCATCGCGCAACTCTATTCCCGCGCGCGCGGGCTGTCCAGCGCGTCCGTGCGCCGCCTGGCGTCGAGCGTCCGCGTCGCCCCGCGGTCCGCGCGGCCGTTGCGGCGGCCACCGCGAACCGACGCGCGGGGGCCGGCCGCGTGTGCAGCCGAACGTTTACGAACACCGCCGCGTGCGGTACTGTTCTACGGTCCCCGACTGGAGGATTCCATGCGCGCTGCCCTGATTGCCGTCCACATGCTGGCGCTGACCGCTGCGGCGTCTGAGCCCGTCACCACCCGCGCGTTGTTGGCCGAAATGACCGACCTGCGACGCCTCGCCGAATTGCCCGACCCGCCCTTCACCTGCCGCCAGTTCTCCAGCTACGACCGCGCCTCGGTCTCACCCGCCGACCCCGAGAAGTGGTTCGCCAACGCCGACGTCGGCCAGTACCTGCGCGTCGACGAGCGCGACGGACGCAAGGAGTTCGTGCTGATGGACGCCGAGGGACCCGGCGCCATCGTCCGAATCTGGTCCGCCAACCCCAAGGGCACGCTCCGCATCTACCTCGACGGCGCGGCCGAGCCCGCGCTCGCCGGCGCGATGGCCGACCTGCTCGGCGGCCGGTTCCCGGGGCTGCCCGAGCCGCTCGGCCACCCCGCCAGCGCCGGCTGGAACCTGTACTTCCCGATCCCCTACGCCCGTCACTGCGTGGTGACCAGCGACGAGGGCGGCTTCTACTACCACGTGAACTACCGCACCTACCCGCCCGGCACGCCCGTCACCACGTTCACCCGCGCCGAACTCGACGCCCTGGCCGCCGACATCCGCGCCGTGGCCGAGCGCCTCGCCGACCCGCGCAGCGCCGGCGTCGCCCCGGCCGGCGCAGAGACTGCGACGCAGATCACCGACCTCCCGCCCGGCGACGTGCTCCCGATCCGCCTGGCCGCGCCGGGCGCGATCCGCGGCTTGCAGGTTCAGGTCGACGCGGGCGACCGCGCCGCCGCGCTCCGCAAGCTGCTCCTGACCATCGAATTCGACGGCGAGATCACCGTCGCCTGCCCGCTCGGCGATTTCTTCGGCGCCGGGTTCGGGCCGCAGCCGTACGCCGGCCTGCCGCTCGGCGTCACCGCCGACGGCACGCTCTGGTCACACTGGATCATGCCCTTTCGCCGCGGCGCCCTGGTCGCGATCCACAACAAGGGCGATGCGCCCGCGCTCGTCAACCTCGCGGTGGCCGCCGGACTGTACGAATGGACGCCGCGCACGATGTATTTCCACGCCGGCTGGCGCGTTTCACGCGACGTCCCCACGCGGCCATTCATCGACTGGAATTACGTCACCCTCCGCGGAACCGGCGTGCTGGTCGGCGCGGCTTTCACGATCGCGAACCCCTACAAGCAGTGGTGGGGCGAAGGCGACGAGAAGATTTACATCGACGGCGAGGAGTTCCCCAGCCATTTCGGGACCGGAACCGAGGACTACTACGGCTACGCCTGGTGCTGCCCACAGCCCTTCACCCACGCCTATCATGCCCAGCCCCGCTGCGACGGACCTGCCAACTACGGCCGCACGTCGGTCAACCGCTGGCACATCCTCGACCGCATCCCGTTCGAGCGCTCGCTGCGCTTCGATATGGAGCTCTGGCACTGGGTCGCCAACGGCCGCGTGCCCGAAATGGCCGTCGTGGCTTACTGGTACGGCCGGCCGGGCGCGCTCAGCAACCACGGCATGCCGATTGCGTCCGACTTGGCGGGCGTTGTGCTGCCCCCGTACGTGGCGCCGCGCGTTCCGGGAGCACTGGAAGGCGAAGAGCTGAAAATCGTCAGCCAAACCGGGACGGCCGTGCCGCAGGAGCTCGGCGACACCAGCAACGACCGCCAGCTCTGGTGGCGCGATGCCAAGCCCGGCGATCGGCTGGTGCTCGAGCTGCCGGCTCCGGCGCCCGGCCATTATCGCGTGCTGGCGCGATTCGTCGGCGCACCCGACTACGGCGTCTTCAAGTTGATGGTCAACGATGTGCCGGTGCGCGAACCGATCGACCTCTTCCGTGACGGCGTTGTCGTTGGACCCGAGACCCAACTCGGCGAGTTCGATCTTGCGGCGCAGAACACGTTGACGGTTGAGATCGTCGGGGCAAACGAGAAGGCCCGCCCCGCTTATATGTTCGGTCTCGACTACCTCAAGCTCGAACCGGCTCAGCCCTGAGCCCCCGCGGCACCGTCGTGCGCTGCTGATACAGTGATCGCAGAACCGCCGGCGCGCACTATTGATCCGACAATCGCAAGAGCACCGACCTGCCCGCTGAACCGCCGAGTGGCAATCCGGCGCCCGATTCGTATACTCCTAATAGCCGAGCGGAGCGCGGCACGCACAGGTTTCCCCCCGGCCTGTCGGCCCCCCGCTCGGTCTTTTTTAGGACTCGCCCGTTCCCGGAGCGCCGGCACCCGCCCGGGTGCACCGCTCAGGGGCCGCCTGCCAACAGCGCTACAAACGGGTTGATGTCGTCAAACCCGACGACGCTGTTCTGATTGACGTCCCCGTTGCCGGCCGGGCAGGTCGGATACTGCGCGTGCCAGGCCACCGGGTTCGTCAGCAGCAGGACGAAAGCGTTGATGTCAGCGAAGCCCACGATGCCGTCGCAGTTCACATCGCCCGGCAGAACTTCGCACTCGTCGGGAATCCCGTTGCCGTTCAGATCGGGCGAGGTCCCCGCCAGCACGTCGCACAGGTCCGGGACGCCGTTGGCGTTGCAGTCGTCCGGACCGACCGCCTGATATTGCACGTTGACGCTGACATACGTGCCGCCGGCGCACAGGTCCGGGTCGACTTGCGCCGACGCGACCATGTGAATCACCGCGTCGCCGCCGCCGAGGGCCGTGTTGTACAGCTCGGCCGCGACCGTCAGCGCTTCCTGATTCGGCTGGGCCGGGCAGTCGCTGCCGCCGGCGCCGAACACGCGCCCCACGTACGTGCTGTTGATACTGACGTCGAGCCACTCGGCAAGCGCTCCGAAATCACCGACCACCTCGAACGTGAGTACCACGTCTCCGCCCGCCTGCGGCGGGTCGGCCAGCGTAAAGCTCTGCGGCGTACCCGCCCCGATCGGCCCGAGCGCGGGCGATTCGCGCAGATACAAGCCCAGCACCTCGCACTCGTCCGGGAATTCGTCGCCGTCGCAGTCCTCGCTCGTGCCGTTCCGCACGTCGCACACGTCCGGAATCGTGTTCGTGTTGCAATCCGTCTCCAGCCCCTGCGCGATCTCCCACGCGTCCGGCAGGCCGTCGCCGTCGCAGTCCAGTTCGCATTCGTCCGGAATCGCGTTCCCGTTCACGTCGTCCGAGGTGCCGTCCAGCAGATCGCACTCATCTGGAGCACCGTTGTGGTTGCAGTCCGCGCTCGTCCCGGAATCGATGTCGCAGAGGTCCAGCACCGCGTTCTGATTGCAGTCGCCCAGCCCACCCACCACGTACGCCGCGCCCGAATTCGACCCGCCGTCGTCTTGCTCCGGCGCGCCCAGCACCGCCAACTTGTCTCCCAACCCCACTGCGGTCCCCAAGCTGTCGCTCGTCGCGCCGTCCGACGCCCGAATCTTCGCCGCCGCGCTCCACACGCCTTCTGCGTACCGGAACACGTACGCCGACCCGCTGCTCGCACCCCCGTCGTCGTCGTCCTCCGCGCCCACCAGCACCAGCTCGCCGCTCACACCCACCGCGCTCCCAAAACTGTCGCCCGCCGCGCCGTCCGGCGCCATCAGCTTCACTTCTTCCACCCACCCGCCCCCCGTATGGCGGAACACGTACGCCGCCCCCGCGTTCGCGCCCATCGCGTCCTCCAACCAGGCCCCCACCACCATCGTGCTGCCGCTGATCGCCACCGCCGACCCGAAGTTGTCACCCTCGGCCGCATCGCCGGCCACCAGCTTGTCCTCTTCTTGCCAAATCGTCCCGTTGAATCGAAAAACATACGCCGCACCCGCGCCCGGAGCCACGCTCGGCTCCAGCCACGCCCCTACCACCACCCGGTCCCCGCTGATCGACACCGACCGCCCGAACCCGTCGCCCCCGTGTGTGTCCGACCCGATCAGCTTCGCCACCTCCACCCATGTCGTGCCGTTGAACGCGAACACGTATGCCGCGCCCGCCCCGTTCCCCGCGTCATCATCCCCCGGCGCTCCAACCACGATCGTCGTCCCGCTCAACCCCACCGCCGTCCCAAAATTGTCACCGGCCGCTGAATCCGACGCGGTGATCTTCGTCTCGAACCGCCACGAACCGGCCGCAAGTCGGTACACGTACGCCGATCCCGCATCCAGTGCCGGCGAATCGTCCGACCGTGCGCCCACCACCAGCAGATCGTCCGCGATCGCGACTGCGTGGCCGAACTGGTCGCCTGCCGCCGCGTCCGGTGCCCTCAGCTTCTCCCGCTCGCTCCACGCCAGACCGTTGAACTCGAACACGTACGCCGAACCCGAATCGGCCCCGCCGTCGTCATCTCCCACCGCGCCCACCAGCACGCGGCGGCCGTCCGTCGCTACGGCCGTGCCGAACTGATCTTGGGGGGCGTCATCGGCGGCCGACAGCTTCCCCGTTTCGGTGACGAAACATTGTCCGCGCGCCCCCGACGCGGTGAGACACCCAAACGCCGCCAGTGCCGTCAGCCATCCCATGGTCTTCATTCCCAGTCTCCTCGCCGCGAGCGCGTCTGCGCCGCGCAGTTTCTGCCCCCGCGACCATAGCCGCTCGCGGCGCGTGCCGGGACGGCGCACAACCCGATGGCCGCGAGGGAACAATCCCGGCGTCCCCCACCACGGCCCGCAACGCGAGCGATTATAACACCTTGAAGAACCCGCTCCGAGAGCATTATCGGGCGGCCGGCGACTTTTTCGACCTGCGCACGACGCGTCGCTCCGTTCGCGGCGTCGCTTGTTCCACCCACAATCGCGGCGAGGCGGCGCAAACGCCTGGTTACGGCTGCCCGCCGATCAAGAGGGGGGGGCGTGGCGGGCCGCCTTGGTGTCCACCGTGCGTGCGTCGGTGGAGTTGCGGGGCAACAGAGGCGGTTTCTGACCCATCTCGCCGCCGATCGATCCCCCCCCACGGGCAAATCGCGGCGAGACGGCCCGGTACGGCCGGCCGAGCATCCGTTTGAACAGAATCATCTCCCCCATATCGTTGCCCTCAAGGATGTGACCTACTAGCTGTAGCGCGTACCCCAGGATTAGCACGCTGACGGGCCGCCACCACAACCCCCACTGCCCGTGCGCGAGCTGCACGCCCGCCAAAACAACCGCGAGCAGCGTCAGCGGAATCCCGACGTAGTGGAGATACCGCGAAGCCGGAAGCTG
Source organism: uncultured Planctomycetales bacterium (assembly GCA_964564785.1). GTDB lineage: Bacteria > Planctomycetota > Phycisphaerae > UBA1845 > Fen-1342 > CAZMCT01. Next base: position 5,837 of record CAZMCT010000066.1, on the reverse strand, counting down.
ATGGCGCTCGAACCAGTTCTTGACCCAGAATACCGGCGCTTTCACGCCGCTATCATAGCCCCGGATCGCCCCCGTCGAAATCAGCTCCCTACAGCAGTTGACACGTGCGCTCCGATAAAGGGCGCTGAGGAGTCGCCATGATCATCACAGTCGATGGCCGGGTCGTGGAGCACGCCGCGCGGCCGGGCTGCACGTTGCAAGAGCTCATCGACGGGTTGCTCCAGAGCGAACTCGAGGAACGGCTGGTCATTGCGATTTCGTTCGACGGCCGGCGACTCGGGGACGAGGAACTGACTGACCGACTCCGCCAGCCGCTGCCCGAGAACACGCAGCTCGCACTTGAATCGAGCACCCCCGCCCAATTGGTGGCAAGCGTGCTTCAGAGCCTGGCGACGGGATTCGCGGATGCGGCGGGAGCCTTTCCGGACATTGCGGACCGCCTGGCGGGTGACGATGCGCCCGCCGCCATCCATGAGGTCGGGCGCTCGCTGGAGACCTGGCAGACCTGCTACCGCGCGCTTGCACAATGCGGCTCACTTCTCCAGCGCGATCTCCTCGAGGGCCGGTGCGGCGATCGCTCGATGAGCGTCTACATCGCCGAGCTGACGGACAAGCTGAACGAGCTCCGCCGCGCATTGGAGGCCCGCGACGTCGTTCTGCTGGGGGATCTCGTCCGCTACGAATTGCCGCCCCTCGCCAAGCAGTGGCAGGACTTGCTCACGCACCTGGCCGAGCAAGTCGCTGAAGAGGAGAACGCGCCGGCGACGCGGAACTGCTCCGGCCGGGCTCACCGTGCGGCCAAATAGGCGCGCACCGCCTCGCGGACGAAGCGGCGGAACCCGGGCGTGTCGATCTCCTTGCGATCGTGCACGTAAACCACGACCGCGTCGAAGCCGTCGCGCCGCGGTCGGACGTCCACTCGCGCCCAGTCCCCGTACGTCTCGAGATCCTCGCGCTCATCGAGCGTTTTCAGCCCAAGCTGCTCGTTCAGCGTCAACCAGTCGAACGTCCGCGGCGGCACGCGGAAATACAGCTCCAGCAGCCATTCGCCGCCGGTGAGCGCGTGCAGAAACCAGGTGTCCGCGCCCGGTGCGGTCACTTCGACCGACGCCTGTGCGTTCCAGTTCGTCGGCTCGAACGCGTTTTCCGCTCCGGCCGGCCGCTGCCGCCGGCCCTCCTGCTGCACCAGGTCGAGCACATACTCGAGTGCCTCCGGTTCCCAGCGCCGCGGCGTCGCGGACCGGCTGGCCCGCTGCTCGAGGTGCCACCTGCGGCCGTCGACCTGCCACGGCATTTGGACGTCCTTGCCCACGTCGCCGAACCCGCCGCGCTCCGCCGCGATGGTCTGTGCGGCGTGGGCCGCGGGGTCGTGCCACGCCCGCGCCTCGTACGGTCCGTCCGCGAGGATCGGAGCGAGGGCCTGCGCCGTATGGCTTGGGGGGGCGGGTGGCGAAGAGCGAGTCGCGACTTGTCCTTGGTCAGCGTCGTTATCCCTGGCGACGCGCGCCGCGCCAGCGGCTACTGCCGCGGGGCTGCCCGACGCCACGATCTGTCCACCTTCCTCGCCGCCTTCCGGCCCCAGGTCGATGATCCAGTCGGCGTTCTTGAGCACGTCGAGGTTGTGCTCGATCACCACGACCGTGTTGCCGAGATCGACGAGCCGGTGCAGCACGGCCAGCAGCTTGCGGATGTCGTCGAAATGCAACCCGGTCGTCGGCTCGTCCAGCAGATACAGCGTGCGGCCGGTGTCCGGCACGCCCAGCTCGGCCGCGAGCTTGACGCGCTGCGCCTCGCCGCCGGAGAGCGTGGGGGCCGGTTGGCCGAGCTGGACGTAATCCAGCCCGACGTCCACCAGTGTCTGGAGCATGCGCCGCACACGGGGCACGTTCGCGAACAACTCCAGGGCTTCGGCCACGCGCATTTCCAGCACGTCCGCGATGTTGCGGCCCTTGAAGCGCACTTCGAGCGTCTCGGGGTTGTAGCGCCGGCCGTGGCACGTCTCGCACTCCACCCACACGTCGGGCATGAAGTGCATCTTGATGCACCGCTGGCCGTAGCCCTCGCACGCCTCGCACCGTCCGCCGGGCCGATTGAAACTGAAGCGGTTCGCGTTGTAGCCGCGAAGCTTCGCGTCCGGGACGCGCGCAAACAGCTCGCGGATCCGGTCGAACACGCCCGTGTACGTGGCCGGATTGCTCGACGGCGTCGTGCCGATCGGGGCCTGGTCCACGTTGACCACCTTGTCGAGCACGGCCTGCCGGCCTTTCGCGGCCGCCAACGGCTGCGCAGACCCGTCCGGCCGCAGTACCTCGAGGCCGTCGTGCAGGCCGACCGGCAGGTTCGCGCGATGGAGCGCATTCGCCAGCGCCGGCCAGAGGATGTCGCTCACCAGCGAGCTCTTGCCGGAGCCCGAGACCCCCGTGACGCACACGAGCCGGCCGAGCGGCACATGCACATCGAGGTCCTTGAGGTTGTTCTGGCGCGCCCCGCGGACGACGAGCCAGGTTACATCGCCGCCGTCGGCGCCCGGCTGCTGCGGCACCGGGCGGCGATTCGACGGAATCGGGATCGCGGACCGGCCGGCCAGGTAGGCGCGGGTGAGCGATTCGCCGGCCGGTTCGTCCTCCGGCCCTCCGGGGCTCAGGGGCGGCGCTGCGGGGGCCGGCTTGAGGAACTCGTCCGGCGGACCCGCGGCCACGATCCGCCCGCCCAGGTGACCGGCCCGCGGCCCGAAATCCAGCAGCCGATCGGCGTGGCGGATCACGTCGCGGTCGTGCTCGACCAGCAGCAGGGTGTTGCCCAGGTCGCGCAGCTTCTGGAGCGCCCGGATCAGTCGTTGCGTATCGCGCGGATGCAGCCCGATCGTCGGCTCGTCCAGCACGTACAGCACGCCCGCCAGCCCGCTGCCGATCTGGCTTGCCAGCCGGATCCGCTGGGCCTCGCCGCCCGAGAGCGTCGGCGCTGCTCGGTGCAACGTGACGTAGTGCAGCCCCACATCAATCAGGAATTGCAGGCGGCTCACGATCTCGTGCAGCAACTCGCCCGCGATCCGCCGTTCGCGCTCGTCCAGCCGCAGCGTACGGAAGAACTCGGCCGCGTCCGTCAGCGGCAACTCGCACACCTCGACGATCGACCGGCCGCCTTCACCGCCCAGCCGCACCGCGGCCGGTTCCGGGCGCAGCCGCCCGCCGTGGCAGGTCACGCATGGAATCTCGGTCACCGTGTTCCGCAGCTTCCAGCGGAACAGCCACGAGTTGCGGGTCGCGTGATCGATGGCGGGGAAGAGACCCTTCCACTGGAAGCGCACACCCGCGAACGCCGCGCTACCGTCGATCCAGCCGCGCGGCGACCCCGTCCCGCCCGTCCCGAACAGCAGCGCTTTGCGCTGCTCCGCATTCCAGTCCCGCAGCGGCGCATCGGGCGAGACCCCCAGGTGCTCACACAATGCGACCAGCAGCCGCCCCAGGGGGCTGCGGCGCTCGATCTTGGGCCAGCCGGCCAGCGCTCCACCCAGCAGTGAGCGCGCCGGCCGGGCGATGATCGCGCCGGCCGGTGCCCCGCGCTGCATCCCCAGCCCCTCGCACGTCTCGCACCAGCCGAGCTGGCTGTTGAAGCTGAAGTGGTTCGGTCCAAGCTCCTCGTAGCTCGTACCGCACTTCGTGCACACCAGCTTCTGCGAGAATAGGAATTCGCGGGCCGGCGTGCGCGACACCGCGGCTGCGGCCACCGCCGGGGTCGGCGCCGACGTGTCGGCGGCCCCGGTGTCATCGCCAGCGGGTGACGCCGCCGCGCCGTTCCCCCGGTCGTTGTCGGCCACGGTCTCGACCTCTTCGACCAGCAGCGTCATCAGCCCGTTGCCCAGCGAGAGCGCGTGTTCGACGCTCTCGGCGATCCGCCCGCGCGACTTCTCCCGCACCACCGTGCGGTCCACCACCACCTCGACGCGGTGCTTGCGGCGCGCGTCGAGCGTGGTCGCTAGCGCGGTGAGGCAGATCTCGCCGTCCACACGCACCCGCGTGTAGCCCGAACTCTTCAGCCGCTGAAACAGACCCGCCCAGCTCTCGCCGTCGCCCAGCACGATCGGGGCCAGGATCACGATCGGCGTCCCTTCGCCCACCCCCATGACGCGCTCGACGACCTCGTCGGCTGTCTGCGTCCCGATCGGCACCGCGCACCGTGGGCAATACCGCACCCCCACCCGCGCCCACAACACCCGCATGTAGTCGTAAATCTCGGTCACCGTGCCGACCGTCGAGCGCGGGCTCTTGCCGGCCGCCCGCTGCTCGATGCAGATGGCCGGCGACAACCCGCTTACGTGGTCCACCCGCGGCTTGGCGAGCTGCCCGAGGAACTGCCGCGCGTACGCGGACAGCGACTCGACATAGCGCCGGTAACCCTCGGTAAACACGGTATCGATGGCGAAGCTGGTCTTGCCCGACCCCGACACACCCGTGCACACCGTCATGCGATTGCGCGGAAACGACACCGTCAGGTCGCGGAGATTGTGCTGCCGGGCGCCGACCACCGTGACCGCAGGGATCGAGGGATCGAGGGATCCCGGGATCGCGGGCCCGGCGCCACCCGGTGCTGCTTCCTGGGGCCCTTGCTCTCTGGTTCCCTTGATCCCTCCCGCGAGCACCTCCCGCAACGCCTGCCCCGTATACGATGCCGCGCACGCCGCCACCTCCTCCGGCGTGCCCGCCGCGACGATGTGACCGCCCGCTTCGCCGCCCTCCGGCCCGAGATCAATAATCCAGTCCGCGGTCTTCACCACATCCAGGTTGTGCTCGATCACCACGACCGTGTTGCCCGCGTCGACGAATCCGTGCAACACCGCCAGCAGCTTGCGGATGTCGGCGAAGTGCAGCCCGGTCGTCGGCTCGTCCAGCACATACAGCGTGCGGCCGGTCGGCTTCTTGACCAGCTCGCGGGCCAGCTTGATCCGCTGCGCCTCCCCCCCGGACAGGGTCGTGCTCGGCTGGCCGAGCTGGAGATAGTCCAGCCCTACGTCATGCAGCGTCTGGAGCATCGCCCGGATCCGCGGCACGTTCTCGAACAGCTCCAGCGCCTCGCCGACCTCCATCCGCAGCACGTCCGCGATCGACTTGCCCTTGAAGTGCACCTGGAGCGTCGCGTGCGCGAAGCGCCGCCCCTCGCACACCGGGCATGTCACCCACACATCCGCCAGAAAATCCATCTCGACCCGCGTCGCGCCGTTCCCCTCGCACGCCTCGCACCGCCCGCCACCCCGCCCGGCCGGCACGTTGAAGCTGAACCGACCCGGCTTGTAGCCCCGCAGCTTCGCGTCCGGCAGCTTCGTGAACAGCCCCCGGATCTCGTCGAAGACCTTGATGTACGTCGCCGGGTTGCTCCGCGGCGTGCGGCCGATCGGCGACTGGTCGATCGCGATCACCTTGTCGAGATGCTCGAGGCCGGTGATGCCCGCGTGGGCGCCGGGCTGAACGGTCGTCGCCCCGTTCAGGTCGCGGGCCAGCGCGGCGTACAGGATGTCGTTGATCAGCGAGCTCTTGCCCGAACCCGACACCCCCGTCACACACGTGAATCGCCCCAGCGGGATCCCGACATCGATCTTCTTGAGATTGTTGTGCGCCGCACCGCGGATCGTCAGCCATGGCACCCGGCCGTCGCTGGCCGCCGGACCACCCGCGGCGGCCGCACCGTTTGTGACGGCCGAAGCCGCGGCCCCACCTTCCCCGGCGCGCGGCGCGGGCGGCGCCCTCCGGGCGCGTTTCGAACCCCCGCCGCCCTGCGACGTTGCCGCTCGCATACGCTGGACTGACGCTCGTGCCGGCCGCGCGCCGCCCACGGCGTCGAGC